>NZ_JBYIRM010000036.1:0-83536 GCF_057708105.1 Actinacidiphila sp. bgisy144
CCGACCAGCACCACCGCCGACGTGTCGGCCGCCGGTCTCGGCGCTCCCGGACACGGCCTCCTCGGCGCGTCGGTCGCCCTCGCGGGCGGCGGCGGGACCGTACTGACCGGCCGGCTCGCGCTGGCCACCCACCCCTGGCTCGCCGACCACGCGGTCCGCGGCATCGTCCTGGTGCCCGGCACCGGCCTGGTCGAACTCGCCGTACGCGCGGGCGACGAGGTCGGCTGCGGCCGGGTGGAGGAACTCACGCTCCAGGCGCCGCTGGTGCTGCCCGCCACCGGCGCGGTCCAGGTCCAGGTCGTCGTCGGCACCCCGGACGACGCGGGCCGCCGGGCCCTGGACATCTACTCCCGGCCCGAGGAGTCCGGCGCCGAGGACACCTGGACGCTGCACGGCACCGGAACACTCGCCCCGGCCGACCCGCTCGCCCTGGCGGGCACCCCGGCCACCCCTCCGACCGGCACCCGGGCCGATCTCACCGCCTGGCCCCCGCACGACGCCGAGCCCGTCGACACCACCGGCTTCTACGCTGCCATGGCCGAGCGCGGCTACGAGTACGGCCCCGCCTTCCAGGGCCTGCGCGGTGTCTGGCGGCGCGGCGACGAGGTGTTCGCCGAGGTCGTCCTGCCCGCGGAGGCGGCCGACACCGTCGACGGGTTCGGCCTGCACCCGGCGCTGCTCGACGCCGGCCTCCAGTCCGGGCTGCTCACCCTCTTCGCGCCCGCCGCCGGCCACACCTCCGGCCACACCTCAGGCAACCGGCTGCCGTTCTCCTGGCGCGGCGTGACCCTGCACGCGGTCGGCGCGACCGCCCTGCGCGTCCGGATGGCCCCCGTCGCCGGCGACCCGACGACGGTCACGCTCGATGTCGCCGACGCCTCCGGCGGCCCGGTGGCGTCCGTCGAGGTGCTGGCGACCCGCGAGGTGTCCGAGGAGCAGTTGGCGGCGGCGTCGGCGGGGGGCGACGACGCGCTGTTCGCGGTGGAGTGGGTGCCGGTGACGGGCGGGGCCGAGGCGGGGCCCCCGGTCGCGGTGCTCGGTGCCGAGGGGGCGTACGCCGATGTGGACGCGTTGCTGGCGTCCGGCGATGACGTACCCGGGACCGTGGTGTGGGAGTGCGGCCCGGCCGATGACGGCGCCGTACCGGAGGCCGTACGGTCGCGGCTGGCCGAGGTGCTGGATGTGGTGCGGCGGTGGGCGGGTGAGGAGCGGCTCGCCGAGTCGCGGTTGGTGGTGGTGACCCGGGAGGCCGTGTCGGTGTCCGCCGGTGAGCCGGTGGAGGTGGCGCTCGCGCCGGTGTGGGGCCTGGTACGGGTGGCGCAGGCGGAGTACCCGGGCCGGTTCGTGCTCGCCGACCTCCCTGCCGACGCGGGAGTTGCCGCGCTCGCGCCCGGACTGGCCTCCGGTGAAGCGCAGTTGGCGCTACGGGACGGCGTGGCGCGCACACCGCGCCTGACCCGCGCGCAGCTCCCGCCCGCCGCCGAAGCGGCCACCGCCGCGCCCGTGTTCGGGGACGGCCCGGTGCTCGTGACCGGCGCATCGGGCGTACTGGGCACCGCAGTCGCCCGGCACCTGGTGTCCGCGCACGGCGTGCGCCACCTGCTGCTGCTCTCCCGTCGCGGCCCCGCGGCCGACGGCATCGCCGGGCTGAGCAGCGAACTGGCCGCCCAGGGCGCCGTCGTGGAGGTGCTGGCCTGCGACGCGGCCGACCGGGACGCGCTGGCCGAGGTCCTACGGGATCGCCACCTCACCGGCGTGGTGCACGCGGCGGGCGTACTCGACGACGGCGTACTGGACGCACTCGACGACGCGCGCTTCGACACGGTGCTGCGCCCGAAGGTGGACGCGGCCTGGCACCTGCACGAACTGACCCGGGACATGGACCTGTCGGCGTTCCTCCTGTTCTCCGCCGGCGCCGGCACCTTCGGCACCGCAGGACAGGCCAACTACGCCGCGGCCAACGTCTTCCTCGACGCCCTCGCCCAGGCCCGGCAGGCCGAGGGACTGCCCGGCCTGTCCCTGGCGTGGGGCCTGTGGGCCGAGACCAGCGCCATGACCGGCGGGCTCGGCGAGGCCGGCCGCAACCGCCTCGCCCGGCTCGGCGTCACCGCCCTGGAGACCGGCCAGGGCCTCGCCCTCCTCGACGCGGCCGCCCGCACCGGCGACCCGTACCTGCTCCCCCTGCGGCTGGACCTGGCGGCCCTGCGCCGCCGGGCGGCGACCTCCCCGGTACCGGCGCTGCTCAGCACCCTGGTGCCGCAGGGCGTACGGCGCCAGGCGGCCGCCGCGGGCACCCCGGCGACCGGCGGCGACCTCGCCGGACAGCTCGCCGCACTGCCCGCCGACCGACGCGAGGAGTACCTGCTCGACATCGTCCGCGGCGAGGTCGCCGCCGTCCTCGGACACGCCTCCGCCGACGCCGTCGAAGCCGAACGCGCCTTCAAGGACCTCGGGTTCGACTCCCTCACCGCCGTCGAACTGCGCAACCGGCTCGGCGCCGCCACCGGACTGCGGCTGCCCGCCACCCTCGTTTTCGACCACCCCAACGCCGCCGCCGTCGTCCGCCTGCTGCGCACCGAACTCGTCGGCACCGGACCCGGCGCCGCACCGGCCGCCACCCCGGCCGCCCGCCCGGCCACCCCGGCCGGCGCCGCCGAACCCATGGCGATCATCGGCATGAGCTGCCGCTTCCCCGGCGACGTGGTCTCCCCGGAGGACCTGTGGCAGCTCGTCGCCGAGGGCCGCGACGCGATCGACGTCATGCCCGGCGACCGCGGCTGGGACATCGACGCCCTCTACGACCCGACCCCGGGCGTACCCGGCCGGATCTACTCCCGCGAGGGCGGCCTGCTGCGCGGCGCCGCCGACTTCGACCCCGCGTTCTTCGGCATCTCGCCCCGCGAGGCGCTGGCCATGGACCCGCAGCAGCGCCTGCTGCTGGAGACGTCGTGGGAGGCGTTCGAACGCGCCGGCATCGACCCGGCCACCTTGCGCGGCAGCAGCACCGGCGTCTTCGCGGGCGTCATGTACCACGACTACGGCGCCCGGCTCGGTGCCGGCACCGTGCCCGAGGACGTCGAGGGCTACGTCGGCAACGGCAGCGCGGGCAGCATCGCCACCGGCCGCATCGCCTACACCTTCGGGCTCGAGGGCCCGGCGGTGACCGTGGACACCGCCTGCTCCTCGTCCCTGGTCGCGCTGCACCTGGCCATGCAGGCCATCCGGCAGGGCGAGTGCTCGCTCGCCCTGGTCGGCGGCGTCACCGTCATGTCGTCCGTCGAGATGTTCCTGGAGTTCAGCCGCCAGCGCGCCGTCTCGCCCGACGGCCGCTGCAAGGCGTTCGGCGCCGGCGCGGACGGCGCCGGCTTCAGCGAGGGCGCGGGCATGCTGCTGGTCGAGCGGCTGTCGGACGCCCAGCGGCTCGGCCACCCCGTCCTGGCCGTGGTCCGCGGCAGCGCCGTCAACCAGGACGGCGCGTCGAACGGCCTCACCGCCCCCAACGGCCCCGCCCAGCAGCGCGTCATCCGCCAGGCCCTGGCCGCGGCCGGACTGGAACCCGCGCAGATCGACACGGTGGAGGCCCACGGCACCGGCACGACACTCGGCGACCCCATCGAGGCCCAGGCCCTGCTGGCGACGTACGGCCAGGGGCGTGATGCCGAACGGCCTGTGTGGCTGGGGTCGTTGAAGTCGAACATCGGGCATGCGCAGGCGGCGGCCGGTGTCGGCGGTGTGATCAAGATGGTGATGGCGTTGCGGGCGGGTGTGCTGCCGCGGACGTTGCATGTGGAGGAGCCCTCCCCGCACATCGACTGGTCGGCGGGCGAGGTTCGGCTGCTGACCGAGGAACGGGCATGGCCCGAGACGGGGCAGCCGCGCCGCGCGGGCGTCTCGTCCTTCGGCGCCAGCGGCACCAACGCCCACCTCATCCTGGAGCAGGCCCCGGCCACGGAACCCGAGGCCGCCGCGAACGACGCCCCGGCGGCACCCCCGCTTCCGGTCGTCCCCTGGGTGATCAGCGCCAGGACCGAAGCCGCGCTGCGTGGGCAGGCGGAGCGGCTGAGGTCGTATGTTGCCGGGCGGGCTGGACTGCGGCCGGTGGATGTGGCGTGGTCGTTGGCGACGACGCGGGGTGCGTTGGAGCATCGTGCGGTGGTGGTGGGTGCGGATCTGGGGGAACTGGTCGATGGTCTGGACGTGTTGGCGCAGTCCAGTGTGGCGGTGGGTGGGCGCACCGCGTTCTTGTTCACGGGGCAGGGTGCGCAGCGGCTTGGGATGGGCCGGGAGTTGTATGACGTGTTTCCGGTGTTCCGGGGGGCGTTGGACGAGGTGTGTGCGGAGTTGGACGCGCTGACGGTACGGCCGGTGCGTGCGGTGATGTGGGGTGAGGATGCGGAGGTGTTGGGGCGTACGGAGTTCACGCAACCGGCGCTGTTCGCCGTCGAAGTGGCGTTGTTCCGGCTCCTGGCGTCGTGGGGGATACGGCCGGATGCGGTGGCGGGGCATTCGATCGGTGAGATCGCGGCGGCACACGTGACGGGTGTGTTGTCGTTGCGGGACGCGTGTGTGCTGGTGGCGGCGCGGGGCCGGTTGATGCAGCAACTCCCCGTGGGCGGGGCGATGGTGGCGGTCGAGGCGACCGAGGCGGAGGTGCGTGAGCTGCTGGTCGGAGTGGAGGACGGGGCTGGTGTGGCGGCGGTCAACGGCCCGCAGTCCGTGGTGATCTCGGGTGCGGAGGTCGACGTCGAGCGGGTGGCGGAGGAACTGGCCGGTCGCGGGCGTCGGGTGAAGCGGCTCGCGGTGAGCCACGCGTTCCACTCGCCGTTGATGGAGCCGATGCTGGCGGAGTTCCGTACGGTCGTGGCGGGAATGGACTTCCAGGAGCCCTCCGTGCCGTTCGTGTCGACCGTCACCGGCAGCGCCGATGCGGAGCAGTTGCGGACGGCCGACTACTGGGTCGAGCACGTTCGTGCGGCGGTCCGTTTCGCTGATGCGGTGGCGGAGTTGCATGGATTGGGGGTGCGGCGGTTCGTGGAGGTGGGGCCGGCTGCGGTGTTGGCGGGGTTGGTGGGGCAGGTGGTGGAGGCGGATGCTGTGGCGGTGCTGCGGCGGCGGGTGCCGGAGGTGCGGGCGGTGGTGGAGGCGGCCGGTGCGGTGTTCGTCCGGGGTGGTGCGGTGGAGTGGGCGGCGGTGCTGGCCGGTGGTCGGCGGGTGGAGTTGCCGACGTACGCGTTCCAGCACGAGCGGTACTGGCTCGACGCCCCGGCCGCAGCCGGTGACGTCACCGCGGCCGGACTGCGGAGCGCCGGGCATCCGCTGCTCGGCGCGGCCGTCGAGCTGGCCGGCGCCGACCGTACGGTGTTCGTCGGCCGCTTCTCGGTCGCCGCTCAGCCGTGGCTGGCCGACCACGCCGTCCACGGCACCGTCCTCGTCCCGGGTGCCGCGCTGGTGGAGCTGGCGCTGCGGGCAGGGGACGAGGTCGGGTGCGGCCGTCTGGAGGAGTTGACGCTCCAGGCGCCGCTGGTGCTGCCGGCGAGCGGGGCCGTGCAGATCCAGGTGACGGTGGGCGAGGCGGACGAGGCCGGGCGCCGTACCGTCGAGATCCACTCCCGCGCCGAGCAGGACGCGGCCGGGACGACCTGGTCCTGCCACGCCCTCGGCGCACTCACCGCGCCCGAGGCGCACCCCGCGCCCGCCGCGCTGTCCGACCTCTGGCCGCCGCAGGACGCCCAGGCGCTCGACGTGGACGGCTTCTACACCGACCTGGCGGACCGCGGTTACGCCTACGGGCCCGCCTTCCAGGGCCTGCGCCGGGCGTGGCGGCGCGGTGACGACGTGTTCGCCGAAGTCGCCCTGCCGGACACGGCACTGGACGCCGCGGACTCCTTCGGGCTGCACCCGGCCCTGCTCGACGCCGCCTTGCAGACCATGAACTTCACCTCCACGGACGCGGGTTCGGGCACGCGGCTGCCGTTCGCGTGGGCGGATGTGGCGCTGCATGCGGTGGGTGCGGTGGCGGTGAGGGTGCGGGTTGCGCCGGATGGGCGTGGGGGTGTGGCGGTGGAGTTGTTCGACGAGGTGGGGTTGCCGGTGGCGTCGGTGGGTTCGTTGGCGTTGCGTGAGGTGAGTCGGGAGCAGTTGGCGGCGGCGTCGGCGGGGGGCGACGACGCGCTGTTCGGGGTGGAGTGGGTGCCGGTGACGGGCGGGGCCGAGGCGGGGCCCCCGGTCGCGGTGCTCGGTGCCGAGGGGGCGTACGCCGATGTGGACGCGTTGCTGGCGTCCGGCGATGACATACCCGGGACGGTGGTGTGGGAGTGCGGTCCGGCCGATGACGGCGCCGTTCCGGAGGCCGTGCGGTCGCGGCTGGCCGAGGTGCTGGGTGTGGTGCGGCGATGGGTGGCCGAGGAGCGGCTCGCCGGGTCGCGGTTGGTGGTGGTGACCCGGGGCGCGGTGGCCGTGTCCGCCGGTGAGTTGGTGGAGGTGGGGTCTGCGCCGGTGTGGGGTTTGGTGCGGGTGGCGCAGGCGGAGTACCCGGGGCGGTTTGTGTTGGCGGATCTGCCGGTGGGTGTGGGCGTTGACGTACTGACGGCTGGACTGGTGGCGGATGAGCCGCAGGTGGCGGTGCGGGATGGCGTGGTGCGGGTGCCGCGTCTGACCCGGGCGGAGGGTCCTTCGGAGGAGGGCGGTCGGGCGTTCGGTGACGGTCCGGTGTTGGTGACCGGGGCGTCGGGCGCGTTGGGCTCCGTAGTTGCCCGGCACCTCGTGGTGGCGCACGGCGTACGGGAGTTGGTGTTGCTGAGCCGTCGCGGCCTGGAAGCGGCTGGCATGCCGGAGTTGAGCCGGGAGTTGACGGAACAGGGTGCCGCGGTGGAGGTGGTGGCGTGTGACGCGGCGGACCGGGATGCGCTGGCGGACGTGTTGCGCGAGCGCCGTCTCACGGGTGTGGTGCACGTCGCGGGCGTACTGGACGACGGTGTGCTGGATGCGCTGGACGAGTCCCGCTTCGACGCGGTGCTGCGTCCGAAGGTGGACGCGGCCTGGAATCTGCATGAGTTGACCCGGGGCATGGATCTGTCGGCGTTCGTGCTGTTCTCGTCGGCCGCTGGTGTGTTCGGCAATGCGGGCCAGGCGAACTACGCGTCGGCGAACGTCTTCCTGGATGCTCTCGCTCAGGCACGGCGTGCTGAGGGTCTTCCGGGGTTGTCCCTGGCCTGGGGTTTGTGGGCGGGGGCGGAGAGTGCGATGACCGCTGGGCTGGGTGTGGCGGACCAGAAACGTATCGCGCGGCTCGGTGCGGAGGCGCTGAGTGAGGCGGAGGGGCTGGCGCTGCTGGACCGGGCGCTGGGTGCGGGCGGCGGCGCGGGGACGGACGGCCTGCTCGTCCCCGTACGCCTCAACCTCCCCGCCCTGCGCGGGCGGCCGGAGGAGGCACCCGCGTTGCTGCGCGCGCTGGTGCCTGCCAGGGTGCGGCGGCATGCCGCGGCCGGGGCGGCGCGGGAGGGCGGTCCGGGGCTGGCCGAGCAGCTGGCGGGGATGAACGAGGGCCGCCGGGCGGCGCATCTGCTGGCGCTGGTGCGTACGGAGGTCGCCGCGGTGCTGGGCCACCGGTCGGCGGCGACGGTGGAGCCAGAACGCGCCTTCAAGGACCTCGGGTTCGACTCGCTCACGGCGGTGGAACTGCGCAACCGGCTGCACAGCGCGTCCGGGTTGAAGCTGGCCGCCACCGTCGTCTTCGACCACCCGACGTCCGCGGACCTGGCGCGCCACCTGCGGACGCAGATCCCGGACCTGCCGGCGGCCGGACCGGAGTGGCTGCTCGGTGAACTCGACCGGATCGAGCAGGCGTTGGCCGATGTCGACCCGAACGACGAGCAGAGCGCCGGTATCCAGCAGCGCCTGGCCGCGCTGGCCGCCCGCTTCGAGGCCGCTGCCCGGCCGGCGGAGGCCGAGGAGGTCGCCGACCAGATCGACGCGGCGACGGACGACGAGATCTTCGCGTTCATCGACAACGAACTCGGCTGAGCCCCGCCCGGCGCCGTACCCCTACACCCGGTACGGCGCCGACCCCCGTCCCCGCCCCCGCCCCACGTACGCCGATCGTCTCCGACGACGACTCGAATGGTGACTGACTGATGTCCAACGAGCAGAAGCTGCGCGACTACCTCAAGCGGGTCACGACCGACCTGGCCGACGCCCGGCGCCGGCTCGGCCAGGCCGAGGCCGCCCGGCACGAGCCCGTCGCGATCGTCGGTATGGCCTGCCGCTACCCGGGCGGGGTCGGGTCGCCGGAGGACCTGTGGCAGCTGGTAGCCGAGGGCCGCGACGCGATCGGCGACATGCCGGCGGACCGCGGCTGGGACGTCGACGCGCTCTACGACCCCGACCCGTCGAGCACCGGCACCACGTACTCCCGCGAGGGCGGATTCCTGCGGGAGGCGGCCGAGTTCGACCCGGCGTTCTTCACCATCCCACCGCGTGAGGCGCTCGCGATGGACCCGCAGCAGAGGCTGCTGCTGGAAGCGTCGTGGGAGGCGTTCGAGCGGGCGGGCATCGACCCGGCCACCCTGCGCGGCAGCCGGACCGGGGTCTTCGCCGGGGTGATGTACCACGACTACGGCGGCCGCTTCGGCACCGGCCCGGGCGCGCTGCCCAAGGGCGTCGAGGGGTACGTCGGCAACGGCAGCGCGGGCAGCATCGCCACGGGCCGGATCGCCTACACCTTCGGGCTCGAGGGCCCGGCGGTGACCGTGGACACCGCCTGCTCGTCCTCGCTGGTCGCGCTGCACCTGGCGATCCAGGCGCTGCGGCAGGGCGAGTGCGCGCTCGCCCTCGCGGGCGGCGTCACCGTGATGTCCACGCCGGACACCTTCGTCGAGTTCAGCCGCCAGCGCGGGCTGGCCCCGGACGGCCGCTGCAAGGCGTTCGGTGCGGGTGCGGACGGCACGGGGTGGGCAGAGGGCGTGGGGATGCTGCTGGTGGAGCGGCTGTCGGACGCCCAGCGGCTGGGCCATCCGGTGCTCGCCGTGGTCCGGGGCAGCGCGGTCAACCAGGACGGCGCGTCGAACGGTCTGACCGCGCCCAACGGCCCCTCTCAGGAACGGGTGATCCGCCAGGCGCTGGCCGCCGCGCAGCTGACCCCCGCACAGGTGGACGTGGTGGAGGGCCACGGCACCGGTACGACGCTGGGCGACCCCATCGAGGTGCAGGCGCTCCAGGCGACGTACGGGCAGAGCCGGACCCCCGAACGGCCCCTGTGGCTCGGGTCGTTGAAGTCGAACATCGGGCACGCGCAGGCCGCGGCGGGGGTCGGCGGGATCATCAAGATGGTGATGGCGCTGCGCGCCGACGTGCTGCCCCGCACGCTGCACGCGGCCGAGCCGTCACACCAGGTCGACTGGTCGGCGGGTACCGTGCGGCTGCTGAACCAGGCACGCCCGTGGCCCGAGACCCGGGAGCCGCGCCGTGCGGCGGTGTCGTCGTTCGGGGTCAGCGGCACCAACGCGCACGTGATCATCGAGCAGGCGCCGGAGCAGCAGGACGAGGCTGCGGCAGACACCACGCCGGTCGGCTCCGCTGCCCAAACGCCGGCCGTCGCACCGGCGTTGCTTCCCTGGCCGCTGTCCGCCGGCAGCGCCGAGGCCCTACGGGCCCAGGCGGCCCGGCTGCACGCCCACCTCCTCGCCCACCCCGACCACACGGCCGCCGACATCGCCCACGCGCTCGGCACCACGCGCGCCGCGCTCACCCACCGCCTCGTCGCACTCGGCGCCGACCGCGCCGAACTCCTCGCCGCCGTGGCCCGGTTCGCCGAGACCGGCGCCGTATCGGGCGAGTCCGGCGCCATACCGGGTGAGACGGGCACCACCGCCTCCGCCGACGGTACGGCCCTCGGCGTCACAGGCACGGCCGCACCCGGCGCGACCGCCTTCCTCTTCTCCGGCCAGGGCTCGCAGTGGGCCGGCATGGGCCGCGAACTCCACCGCCGCTACCCGCGGTTCCGGCAGGCCCTCGACGAGGTGTGCGCCGCACTCGACCCGCTGCTCGAACAGCCGCTGTACGAAGCCCTGTTCGCCGAGCCCGGCACGCCCGCGGCCGCCGCGCTCGACGCCACCGGCCGCACCCAACCCGCTGTCTTCGCCCTGGAGATCGCCCTCTTCCGGCTGCTGGAGTCCTGGGGCATACGGCCCGACCTGCTCGCCGGGCACTCCGTCGGCGAGATCGCCGCCGCCCATGTCGCCGGGGTCCTCTCCCTGGCGGACGCGTGCGCCCTGGTCGCCGCGCGCGGCCGACTCATGCAGCAACTCCCCGCCGGGGGCGCCATGGTGGCCGTCGAAGCCGACGCCGACGAGGTGCGTCCGCTGCTCGCCGGACACGAGCACGAGGCCGGCCTCGCCGCCGTCAACGCGCCCGGATCGGTCGTCGTATCCGGTGCGGAACCGGCGGTGCGCGCGGTCGCCGACGCGCTCGCGGCCCGCGGCCGCCGCACCAAGCAGCTCAAGGTCAGCCACGCCTTCCACTCGCCGCTGATGGAGCCGATGACGGCGGAGTTCCGGACCGTCGTGGCGGGCCTGGACTTCCACGAGCCGAGCCTGCCGATCGTGTCGACCGTCACCGGCACCACCGATCCGGAGCAGATGCGGACCGCCGAGTACTGGGTCGAGCACGTACGCGCCACCGTCCGTTTCGCCGACGCGGTCGCGGAACTGCACGCGCAGGGCGTGCGCAGGTTCGTGGAGGTGGGCCCGTCGGCCGCGCTCCTGCCCATGGTCGAGCGGACCGTGGACGCGCAGGACGCACTCGACGTGCCGGGCACGGTGGACGCACCGGGCACCCCGGACCCGGCCGACCGGGCGGACAGGAGCGGCGCCGCGGACCCGGGCGGCCCGGCCGTCGTCGTCTCCGTGCTCCGCCGGGCCGCACCGGAGGAGCGCGCCCTGCTCACCGCCGTGTCCCGGCTCCACGCGGCCGGCACGCCCGTCGACTGGGCGGCCGTGCTCGACGGGCTCGGCGCGCGGCGCGTCGACCTGCCCACGTACGCCTTCCAGCGGCAGCGGTACTGGCTCGACGCCCCCGCCGGCACCGGTGACATGACCGCCGCCGGCCTCGGCGCGGCCCACCACCCGCTGCTCGGCGCGTCCGTCGCCCTCGCGGAAGGCGACGGCGTCCTCCTCACCGGCCGGCTCTCCGTGGCGGCCCAGCCGTGGCTGGCGGACCACGCCGTCGCCGGCGCGACGCTGGCGCCGGGCACCGCGCTGGTGGAACTGGCGCTGCGCGCGGGCGACGAGGTCGGCTGCACCCGGATCGACGACCTCACCCTCGAAGCACCGCTGGTCCTGCCCACGGGTACGGCGGACACCGCGGCCGGGCAGCACCACGTCCAGCTCCAGGTGCAGGTCACCGTCGGCGCACCCGACGAGCGCGGGGCGCGCCCGGTCCACATCTACTCCCGGCCGCAGCCCGACGGGCACCCCGGGCAGGGGCAGAGCGCCGACAGCGCCTGGACCCGCCACGCCACCGGCCTGCTCACCGCGGGCACCCCCGCCCCGGCCCCGTCCGACGACCTCACCGCCTGGCCGCCGCCCGCCGCCGAACCGGTGCACCTCGACGGCTTCTACGACGGCCTCGCCGACCGCGGCTACGCCTACGGGCCCGCCTTCCGCGGCCTGCTGCGCGCCTGGCGCCGCGGCGACGACCTCTTCGCCGAGGTCGCCGTGCCCGACCAACAGGGCTTCGCCGTCGGTGAGTTCGGCCTCCACCCGGCCCTGCTCGACGCGGCCCTCCACCCGATCGGCCTGACCTCCCTCGCCGCCGACGGTGCCACCCGGCTGCCGTTCGCCTGGTCCGGCGTCTCCCTCCACGCCGTCGGTGCCACCGCGCTCCGCGTCCGCCTCGCCCCGACCGGGCCCGACAGCTTCTCCGTCACCGCCGCCGACCCGACGGGCGCCCCGGTGGCCGAGGTCGAGTCCCTGCACGTACGGGAGATGTCGCGGGACCAGCTCGTCGCGGCGATGGGGGCCGCGGTGTCGGCGGGGGGTGAGGACGCGCTGTTCGGGGTGGAGTGGGTGCCGGTGGTTGGTGGGGGTGAGGCGGGGCCGTACGTGGTGGTGGGTGCGGGTGGGTCGTACGCCGATGTGGACGCGCTGCTGGCGTCGGGTGATGACGTGCCGGGGACGGTGGTGTGGGAGTGCGGTCCGGTGGGTGGTGGTGCGGTGCCGGGGGTGGTGCGGTCGCGGCTGGCTGAGGTGTTGGGTGTGGTGCGGCGGTGGGTGGGTGAGGAGCGGTTGGCGGGTTCGCGGTTGGTGGTGGTGACGCGGGGGGCTGTGTCGGTGTCCGTGGGTGAGTTGGTGGAGGTGGGGCTTGCGCCGGTGTGGGGTTTGGTGCGGGTGGCGCAGGCGGAGTACCCGGGGCGGTTCGTGTTGGCGGATCTGCTGGTGGGTGCCGACGTTGAGACGGTGGTGCCCGGGCTGGCCTCGGCAGAGGGGCAGTTGGCGGTGCGGGATGGCGTTACCCGCGCGCCCCGTCTGGTGCGGGCGCGGGTGGCGGCGGAGGAGGGCGGTCGGGCGTTCGGTGACGGTCCGGTGTTGGTGACCGGGGCGTCGGGTGCGTTGGGCTCCGTAGTTGCCCGGCATCTGGTGGCGGCGCATGGCGTGCGGGAGTTGGTGTTGCTGAGTCGTCGCGGCCTGGCAGCCGAAGGTATGCAGGAGTTGAGCCGTGAGTTGACGGAACAGGGTGCCGCGGTGGAGGTGGTGGCGTGTGATGCGGCAGACCGGCATGCGCTGGCCGAGGCCCTGCGGGATCGCCGCCTCACCGGTGTGGTGCACGCGGCGGGCGTACTGGACGACGGTGTACTGGACTCACTCGACGACGGGCGCTTTGACACGGTGCTGCGCCCGAAGGTGGACGCGGCCTGGAATCTGCATGAGCTGACCCGGGGCATGGACTTGTCGGCGTTCGTGCTGTTCTCCTCCGCTGCGGGTGTGTTCGGCAATGCGGGCCAGGCGAACTACGCGTCGGCGAACGTCTTCCTGGATGCTCTCGCTCAGGCACGGCGTGCTGAGGGTCTTCCGGGGTTGTCCCTCGCCTGGGGTTTGTGGGCGGGGGCGGAGAGTGCGATGACCGCCGGGCTGGGTGCGGCGGACCAGAAACGTATCGCGCGGCTCGGCGCGGAGGCGCTGAGCGAGGGGGAGGGGTTGGCGCTGCTGGACCGGGCGCTGGCAGCGGGCGGCAGCGCGGAGAGGGAGAGCCTGCTCGTCCCCGTACGCCTCAGCCGGGCGGCGCTGCGGGCCCAGGCGCAGGCGGGGACGTTGCCCGCGCTGCTTCGGGCGTTGGTGCCGGCGACCGTACGGCGGCAGGCCGCGACACGGTCCGCGCCGGGCACGAACGGAGCCGGTGGCGGACTGGCCCAGCACCTGGCCGGCCGGTCACCGGCCGAACGCACCGCACACGTCCAGGACCTGGTGCGCCGCGAGGTCGCCGCGGTCCTCGGCCACAGCACCCCGGACGCGGTACGGGCCACCCAGTCCTTCAAGGAACTGGGCTTCGACTCGCTGACCGCGGTGGAACTCCGCAACCGCCTGACCGCCGCGACCGGCCTGCGGCTGCCCGCCACCCTCATCTTCGACCACCCGACCTCGGCCGCCCTGGCCGCCCGCCTGCTGGCCGACCTCGTCGGCGCGGACGCGGAGCCGGCCGCGCGTGCCGCCCGCACCGTCGTCATGGCGCACGACGAGCCGATCGCGATCGTGGGCATGGGCTGCCGCTTCCCGGGAGGAGTCGACTCTCCCGAGGACCTGTGGGACCTGGTGCTGGCCGGGGGCGACGCCGTCTCCGGCTTCCCGGGGGACCGGGGCTGGGATGTGGAGGCCCTGTTCCACCCGGACCCGGACCACGCGGGGACGACGTACTCCCGCGAAGGTGGGTTCCTGGACGCGGTGGCGGAGTTCGATGCGGGGTTCTTCGGTGTGTCGCCGCGTGAGGCGTTGGCGATGGACCCGCAGCAGCGGTTGTTGCTGGAGACGTCGTGGGAGGCGTTCGAGCGTGCGGGTATTGATCCGGCCGGGTTGCGGGGGAGTCGTACGGGTGTGTTCGCGGGGGTGATGTACCACGATTACGCGTCGCGGTTGCGTGAGGTGCCGGGGCATCTCGAAGGGTTGATGGGGACGGGTAACGCGACGAGTGTGATTGCGGGTCGGTTGTCGTACACGTTCGGGCTGGAGGGCCCGTCGGTGAGTGTGGATACGGCGTGTTCTTCGTCGTTGGTGGCGTTGCATCTTGCGGTGCAGGCGTTGCGTGCGGGTGAGTGTGAGATGGCGTTGGCCGGTGGGGTGACGGTGATGGCCACGCCGGAGGCGTTTGTGAACTTCAGCCGTCAGCGGGGGTTGGCGGTCGATGGGCGGTGCAAGGCGTTCGGTGCGGGTGCGGATGGCACGGGGTGGGCTGAGGGGGTGGGGGTGCTGCTGGTGGAGCGGTTGTCGGATGCCCAGCGGCTGGGCCATCCGGTGCTGGCCGTGGTGCGGGGCAGTGCGGTGAACCAGGATGGTGCGTCGAACGGTCTTACCGCGCCCAACGGGCCGTCCCAGCAACGGGTGATCCGCCAGGCGCTGGCAGCGGCCGGCCTGGAGGCCTCGCAGGTCGACACGGTGGAGGCGCACGGCACCGGTACGACGTTGGGTGACCCGATCGAGGTGCAGGCGCTCCAGGAGACGTATGGGCAGGGGCGTGATGCTGAACGGCCGTTGTGGTTGGGGTCGTTGAAGTCGAACATCGGGCATGCGCAGGCGGCGGCCGGTGTCGGCGGTGTGATCAAGATGGTGATGGCGTTGCGGGCTGGTGTGCTGCCGCGGACGTTGCATGTGGAGGAGCCCTCCCCGCACATCGACTGGTCTGCGGGCGAGGTGCGGCTGCTGGCCGAAGAACGGGCGTGGCCGGCAACGGGTGAGGCGCGGCGTGCGGCAGTGTCGTCGTTCGGGTTCAGCGGGACGAACGCGCACGTGATCATCGAGCAGGCCCCGGCGGTCGTGGCGCCCGAGGAGGACGGGGAGCCGCGGCCGGACGCGGTGGTGCCGTGGGTGCTGTCCGCGGCTTCCCCGGAGGCGCTGCGTGGGCAGGCGGAGCGGCTGCGGTCGTATGTTGCCGGGCGGGCTGGCCTGCGGCCGGTGGATGTGGCGTGGTCGTTGGCGACGACGCGGGGTGCGTTGGAGCACCGTGCGGTGGTGGTGGGTGCGGATCTGGGTGAACTGGCTGACGGGCTGGGTGGGTTGGCGGAGACCGGTGTGGCGGTGGGTGGGCGCACCGCGTTCCTGTTCACGGGGCAGGGTGCGCAGCGGCTCGGGATGGGCCGGGAGTTGTATGACGTGTTTCCGGTGTTCCGGGGGGCGTTGGACGAGGTGTGTGCGGAGTTGGACGCGGTGATGGCGCGTCCGGTGCGTGAGGTGATGTGGGGCGGGGACGTGGAGGTGTTGGCGCGTACGGAGTTCACGCAACCGGCGCTGTTCGCCGTCGAGGTGGCGTTGTTCCGGCTCCTGGCGTCGTGGGGGGTGCGGCCGGATGCGGTGGCGGGGCATTCGATCGGTGAGATCGCGGCGGCGCATGTGACGGGTGTGTTGTCGTTGCGGGACGCGTGTGTGCTGGTGGCGGCGCGGGGGCGGTTGATGCAGGAGCTTCCTGCGGGTGGGGCGATGGTGGCGGTGGAGGCCACCGAGGTAGAGGTGTGTGAGCTGCTGGAAGGCGTGGCGGACACTGTGGGTGTGGCGGCGGTCAACGGGCCGCAGTCGGTGGTGATTTCGGGTGTGGAGCGGGACGTCGAGCAGGTGGCGGAGAAGCTGGCTGAGCAGGGCCGGCGGGTGAAGCGGCTCGCGGTCAGCCATGCGTTCCATTCCCCGTTGATGGAGCCGATGGTGGCGGAGTTCCGTACGGTCGTGGCGGGCCTGGACTTCCACGAGCCGTCCGTGCCGTTCGTGTCCACGGTGACGGGTGCCGTGGTCGGCGCGGAGATCGCCGCGCCGGATTACTGGGTCGAGCATGTTCGTGCGGCGGTCCGTTTCGCCGATGCGGTCGCGGAACTGCACGCGCTGGGGGTGCGGCGGTTTGTGGAGGTCGGGCCGGACGCGGTGCTGGCCGGGCTGGTGGAGCCGGCGCTTGAGCCGGTGCTTGAGACGGACGTGGCCGCCGTGGCCGTACTGCGGCGGGACCGGGCGGAGGAGCGGGCGGTCATGGCCGCGGTCGGCCGGCTGCACATGGCCGGGGTGCCCCTCGAGTGGGCGGCGGTGCTGCCCGGCGGGCGGCGGGTGGAGCTGCCGACGTACGCGTTCCAGCACGAGCGTTACTGGCTGGAGGCCCCGGCCGGTGCGGGCGATGTCGCCGCGGCCGGGCTGCGGAGCGCCGGGCATCCGCTGCTCGGCGCGGCGGTCGAACTGGCCGGCGCCGACCGTACGGTGTTCGCGGGCCGGTTGTCCCTCGCGTCGCACGGGTGGCTGGCGGACCACGCCGTGGGCGACGTCGTGCTGGTGCCGGGTGCGGCGCTGGTGGAGCTGGCGCTGCGGGCGGGGGACGAGGTCGGGTGCGGCCGTTTGGAGGAGTTGACGCTCCAGGCGCCGCTGGTGCTGCCGGCGAGCGGGGCCGTGCAGATCCAGGTCGCGGTGGGCGAGGCGGACGAGGCCGGGCGCCGTACCGTCGAGGTCCACTCCCGCCCCCATGACCCGAGCGGCGCGGGGACCGCCGAGTGGACCGCGCACGCCGACGGCGTCCTGGCGGCGGTCGACACCGCCCCCGACAAGCAGGACGGACCCTGGCCGCCCGCCGGGGCCGCCCCCGTCGACGTGTCCGGCGTCTATGACACGCTCGCCGGCGAGGGCCTGAACTACGGCCCCTCGTTCCGCGGCCTGCGGGCGGCCTGGCGGCAGGGCGACGAGGTCCTTGCCGAGGTCGCGCTCCCCGATGAACTGGCCGACTCGGCCGACTCGTTCGGGCTGCACCCGGCCCTGCTGGACGCCGCTCTCCACACGATCGGCCTGCTGCCGCTCGCCGACGGTTCGGGCACGCGGCTGCCGTTCGCGTGGGCGGATGTGGCGTTGCACGCGGTGGGTGCGGTGGCGGTGCGGGCGCGGGTTGCGCCGGATGGGGGTGGGGGTGTGGCGGTGGAGTTGTTCGACGAGGCGGGGTTGCCAGTGGCCTCGGTGGGTTCGTTGGCGTTGCGTGAGGTGAGTCGGGAGCAGTTGGCGGCGGTGTCGGCGGGGGGTGAGGACGCGCTGTTCGGGGTGGAGTGGGTGCCGGTGGTGGGTGGGGGTGAGGTGGGTCCGTTCGTGGTGGTGGGTGCCGAGGGGGCGTACGCCGATGTGGACGCGTTGCTGGCGTCCGGCGATGACATACCCGGGACGGTGGTGTGGGAGTGCGGCCCGGCCGATGACGGCGCCGTACCGGAGGCCGTACGGTCGCGGCTGGCTGAGGTGCTGGGTGTGGTGCGGCGGTGGGTGGGTGAGGAGCGGCTCGCCGGGTCGCGGTTGGTGGTGGTGACCCGGGGCGCGGTGGCCGTGTCCGCCGGTGAGTTGGTGGAGGTGGGGTCTGCGCCGGTGTGGGGTTTGGTGCGGGTGGCGCAGGCGGAGTACCCGGGGCGGTTCGTGCTGGCGGATCTGCCGGTGGGCGCCGACGTTGAGACGGTGGCGCCAGGGCTAGCCTCGGCAGAGGGGCAGTTGGCGGTGCGTGACGGCGTTACCCGCGCGCCCCGTCTGGTGCGGGCGCGGGTGGCGGCGGAGGAGGGCGGTCGAGCGTTCGGTGACGGTCCGGTGCTGGTGACCGGTGCGTCGGGTGCGCTGGGCTCCGTAGTTGCCCGGCACCTGGTGGCGGCGCACGGCGTCCGTGAGTTGGTGTTGCTGAGTCGTCGCGGCCTGGAAGCGGTTGGCATGCCGGAGTTGAGCCGTGAGTTGACGCAACAGGGTGCCGCGGTGGAGGTGGTGGCGTGTGATGCGGCCGACCGGGATGCGCTGGCCGAGGCCCTGCGGGATCGCCGCCTCACCGGTGTGGTGCACGTCGCGGGCGTACTGGACGACGGTGTACTGGACTCACTCGACGACGGGCGCTTCGACACGGTCCTGCGCCCGAAGGTGGACGCGGCCTGGAACTTGCATGAGCTGACCCGGGACATGGACCTGTCCGCGTTCGTGTTGTTCTCGTCGGCCGCGGGTGTGTTCGGCAATGCGGGTCAGGCCAACTACGCGTCGGCGAACGTCTTCCTGGACGCTCTTGCCCAGGCTCGGCGTGCTGAGGGTCTTCCGGGGTTGTCCCTCGCGTGGGGTTTGTGGGCGGGGGCGGAGAGTGCGATGACCGCTGGGCTGGGTGTGGCGGACCAGAAACGTATCGCGCGGCTTGGTGCGGAGGCGCTGAGTGAGGCGGAGGGGTTGGCGCTGCTGGACCGGGCGCTGGGTGCGGGCAGCGGCGCGGGGACGGACGGCCTGCTCGTCCCCGTACGCCTCAACCTCCCCGCCCTGCGGACGCTCGCGGACTCCGGCCGGCTGCCCGCGCTGCTCGGCGGGCTCGTCCGTACCCGGCCCCGCCGGGCGGTGGGCGCTGCGGCGGCGGGCGGCGGCGTTCCGCTGCGGGAGCGCCTGGCCGGCATGAACGAGGCCGAGGCGGAACAGCACGTGGTGCGGCTGATCCGGAGCGAGGTCGCCGCGGTCCTCGGTCACGCGTCGCCGGACGTGGTCGGCCCGAAGCGGTCGTTCACCGAGCTGGGCTTCGACTCGCTGACCGCGGTGGAGCTGCGTAACCGCCTCACCGCGGTGACCGGCCTGCGGCTGCCCGCCACGCTCATCTTCGACTACCCCAACTCCACGCTGCTCGCGCGGCAGATCCGGCTGGAGCTCACCCCGGAAGCGGCGGCCGAGGCGCCGGCGGACGCCGAGGAGCGGGCCTTCCGGGAGGCCGTCGCGGCGATTCCGATGGCCCGGTTCCGTGAGGCCGGCCTGCTGGACCTGGTCCGCCAACTGGCCGACCCGGTAGCGGAAGAGGCGACCGTCCCGGGAGGGGACGACGAGGCCGAGTCCATCGACGACATGGACCTCGACAACCTGGTGCGCATGGCGCTCGACGGCAAAGACTCCTGACCCACCTCGTAATCCGGAGCAGAACATGGCAACGCCCAACGAAAAGGTCGTCGCGGCACTGCGCGCCTCCCTCAAGGAGACCGAGCTGCTGCGCCGGCAGAACAACGCGCTGCGCGCCGCCTCCAGCGAGCCGATCGCGATCGTGGGGATGGCGTGCCGTTTCCCCGGAGGTGTCGGGTCACCGGAGGACCTGTGGGAGGTGGTGCGTTCGGGCGCCGACGTCATCTCGGAGTTCCCGGCGGACCGGGGCTGGGATGTGGAGGCGCTGTACGACCCGGACCCGGACCGCCCCGGCAAGACCTACGGCCGCCGCGGTGGGTTCCTGGACGCGGTGGCGGAGTTCGATGCGGGGTTCTTCGGTGTGTCGCCGCGTGAGGCGTTGGCGATGGACCCGCAGCAGCGGTTGTTGCTGGAGACGTCGTGGGAGGCGTTCGAGCGTGCGGGTATTGATCCGGCCGGGTTGCGGGGGAGTCGTACGGGTGTGTTCGCGGGGGTGATGTACCACGATTACGCGTCGCGGTTGCGTGAAGTGCCGGGCCACCTCGAAGGGTTGATGGGCACCGGTAACGCGACGAGTGTGATTGCGGGTCGGTTGTCGTACACGTTCGGGCTGGAGGGCCCGTCGGTGAGTGTGGATACGGCGTGTTCTTCGTCGTTGGTGGCGTTGCATCTTGCGGTGCAGGCGTTGCGTGCGGGTGAGTGTGAGATGGCGTTGGCCGGTGGGGTGACGGTGATGGCCACGCCGGAGGCGTTTGTGAACTTCAGCCGTCAGCGGGGGTTGGCCGCGGATGGGCGGTGCAAGGCGTTCGGTGCGGGTGCAGACGGCACGGGGTGGGCCGAGGGGGTGGGGGTGCTGCTGGTGGAGCGGCTGTCGGACGCCCAGCGGTTGGGCCATCCGGTGCTGGCGGTCGTCCGCGGGAGCGCGGTGAACCAGGACGGTGCGTCGAACGGTCTCACCGCGCCCAACGGCCCCTCCCAGCAACGGGTGATCCGCCAGGCGCTGGCAGCGGCCGGCCTGGAGGCCTCGCAGGTCGACACGGTGGAGGCGCACGGCACCGGCACGACGCTGGGCGACCCGATCGAGGTGCAGGCCCTGCAAGTCACCTACGGGCGGGGGCGTGATGCCGAACGGCCGTTGTGGCTGGGGTCGTTGAAGTCGAACATCGGGCATGCGCAGGCGGCGGCCGGTGTCGGCGGTGTGATCAAGATGGTGATGGCGTTGCGGGCTGGTGTGCTGCCGCGGACGTTGCATGTGGCGGAGCCCTCTCCGCACATCGACTGGTCTGCGGGCGAGGTGCGGCTGTTGGCCGAAGAACGGGCGTGGCCGGCAACGGGTGAGGCGCGGCGTGCGGCGGTGTCGTCGTTCGGGTTCAGCGGGACGAACGCGCACGTGATCATCGAGCAGGCCCCGGCGGTCGGGGAGGTCGTGGCGGCCGAGGAGGCGGACGAGCCGCAGCTCGGGGACGTAGTGCCCTGGGTGGTCTCCGCGGCTTCCCCCGAGGGCTTGCGGGCGCAGGCGGAGAGCGTGCGGTCGTACGTCGCCGGGCGGCCCGAACTGCGGCCGCTGGACGTCGCGTTCTCGCTGGCGACGACCCGCGGGGCGTTGGAGCACCGCGCCGTCATCGTCGGCGCGGACCGGGCCGAACTCCTCGACAAGCTAGGCACGTTGGAGCCGTCGGGTCCCGTGTTGGAAGGGACATCCGCGTTCCTGTTCACGGGGCAGGGTGCGCAGCGGCTCGGGATGGGCCGGGAGCTCTACGACGCCTTCCCGGTGTTCCGGGAGGCGTTGGACGAGGTGTGTGCGGAGTTGGACGCGGTGATGGCGCGGCCGGTGCGTGAGGTGATGTGGGGTGAGGATGCGGAGGTGTTGGCGCGTACGGAGTTCACGCAACCGGCGCTGTTCGCCGTCGAGGTGGCGTTGTTCCGGTTGTTGGCGTCGTGGGGGATTCGGCCGGATGCGGTGGCGGGGCATTCGATCGGTGAGATCGCGGCGGCGTATGTGACGGGTGTGTTGTCGTTGCGGGACGCGTGTGTGCTGGTGGCGGCGCGGGGGCGGTTGATGCAGGAGCTTCCGGCGGGTGGGGCGATGGTGGCGGTGGCGGCCACCGAGGTGGAGGTGTGTGAGCTGCTGGAAGGCGTGGCGGACACTGTGGGTGTGGCGGCGGTCAACGGCCCGCAGTCGGTGGTGATTTCGGGTGTGGAGCGGGACGTCGAGCAGGTGGCGGAGAAGCTGGCTGAGCAGGGCCGGCGGGTGAAGCGGCTCGTGGTGAGTCACGCGTTCCATTCCCCGTTGATGGAGCCGATGGTGGCGGAGTTCCGTTCTGTCGTGGCGGGGCTGGAGTTCCGGGAGCCGTCGGTTCCGTTCGTGTCCACGGTGACGGGTGCTGTGGTCGGCGCGGAGATCGCCGCGCCGGATTATTGGGTCGAGCATGTTCGTGCGGCGGTCCGTTTTGCTGATGCGGTGGCGGAGTTGCATGGGTTGGGGGTGCGGCGGTTTGTGGAGGTGGGGCCGGCTGCGGTGTTGGCGGGGTTGGTTGGGCAGGTGGTCGAGGCGGATGGTGTGGCGGTGCTGCGGCGGCGGGTGCCGGAGGTGCGGGCGGTGGTGGAGGCGGCCGGTGCGGTGTTCGTCCGGGGTGGTGCGGTGGACTGGGCGGCGGTGCTGGCCGGTGGGCGGCGGGTGGAGTTGCCGACGTATGCGTTCCAGCACGAGCGGTACTGGCTCGACGCCCCGGTCGGCGCCGGTGACGCCACCGCGCTCGGCCTGAGCGCCGCGCGGCACCCGCTGCTCGGCGGCTCCGTGACCCTCGCCGACCGGTCGGGCGTGCTGTTCACCGGCAGGCTCTCCCTGGCGACCCACCCGTGGCTGGCCGACCACGCGGTCCACGGCACCGTCCTCGTCCCGGGCACCGCGCTGGTGGAGCTGGCGCTCCGGGCGGGAGAGGCGGCCGGGTGCGCGGCCGTCGAGGAGCTGACGCTCCAGGCGCCCCTGGTCGTCCCGGCCGCGGGCGCCGTACAGGTCCAGATGGTCGTCGGGGAGCCGGACGCCCGCGGCCTGCGGCCCGTCGACGTGTACGCGCGGACCGAGGACGACACGGCGGACGCCCCCTGGACCTGCTGCGCCACCGGCCTGCTCGCCCCCGCCCCGGCCACCGCCGACTCGGCCGACCTCGCGGTGTGGCCGCCACGCGACGCGGAGCCGGTCGACACCAGCGGCTTCTACGCCTCGATGGCCGAGCGCGGCTACGCCTACGGTCCCGTCTTCCAGGGCCTGCGCCGCGCCTGGCGGCGGGGCGCGGAACTCTTTGCCGAAGTGGCGCTTCCGGCGGAAGCGGCCGACGCGGCACGGTCGTTCGGGCTGCACCCGGCCCTGCTGGACGCCGCCTTGCACGCCGCCGCAGCGACGGCCCCGGACCAGGGCGACGGTGCGCGCGTCCCCTTCTCCTGGCGCCGCGTCGCGCTGCACGCCGTCGGCGCCACCGCGCTCCGCGTCCGCCTGGCCCCCACCGGCGACGACGGGACGAGCCTCGCCCTGGACGTCGCGGACACATCCGGCGGCCCCGTGGCCTCCGTCGAGGCGCTGGCCACGCGGGAGGTCTCGGCGGAGCAGTTGGCCGCGGTGTCGGCGGGGGGTGAGGACGCGCTGTTCGGGGTGGAGTGGGTGCCGGCGGCCGGTGGGGGCGAGGCGGGTCCGTACGTCGTGGTGGGTGCGGGTGGGTCGCACGCCGATGTGGACGCGTTGCTCGCGTCCGGCGATGACGTACCCGGGACGGTGGTGTGGGAGTGCGGTCCGGCCGATGACGGCGCCGTATCGGAGGCCGTACGGTCGCGGCTCGCTGAGGTGTTGGGTGTGGTGCGGCGGTGGGTGGGTGAGGAGCGGTTGGCGGGTTCGCGGTTGGTGGTGGTGACTCGGGGGGCTGTGTCGGTGTCCGCGGGTGAGTTGGTGGAGGTGGGGTCTGCGCCGGTGTGGGGTTTGGTGCGGGTGGCGCAGGCGGAGTACCCGGGGCGGTTCGTGCTGGCGGATCTCGACGCAGGTGCGGGCGTTGACGTGTTGGCCGCTGGACTGGCGTTGGACGAGGCGCAGTTGGCGGTGCGGGACGGTGAGGTCCGCGTACCCCGTCTCGTACGGGCGCAAGTGGCGGCGGAGGAGGGCGGTCGGGCGTTCGGTGACGGCCCGGTGCTGGTGACCGGGGCGTCGGGTGCGCTGGGCACCGTACTTGCCCGGCACCTCGTGGCGGCGCATGGCGTACGGGAGTTGGTGCTGCTGAGTCGTCGCGGCCTGGAAGCGGCTGGCATGCCGGAGTTGAGCCGTGAGTTGAGCGATCAGGGTGCCGTGGTGGAGGTGGTGGCGTGTGATGCGGCGGACCGGGACGCGCTGGCCGAGGTCCTACGGGATCGCCGCCTCACCGGCGTGGTGCACGCGGCGGGCGTACTGGACGACGGTGTACTGGACTCACTCGACGACGCGCGCTTTGACACGGTGCTGCGCCCGAAGGTGGACGCGGCCTGGAATCTGCATGAGCTGACCCGGAGCATGGAGCTGTCGGCGTTCGCGCTGTTCTCCTCCGCTGCGGGTGTGTTCGGCAACGCCGGTCAGGCCAACTACGCGTCGGCGAACGTCTTCCTGGACGCCCTCGCCCAGGCCCGGCGTGCTGAGGGTCTTCCGGGGTTGTCCCTGGCCTGGGGTTTGTGGGCGGGGGCGGACAGTGCGATGACCGCCGGGCTCGGCGCGGCCGACGTGCGGCGGCTCGGCCGCGGCGGGGACGGCGCCCTGTCGGCGGACGAGGGCCTGGCGCTCTTCGACCGGGCCGTCGCCATGGCTGCCGGGGCGGACCACGACGGCCTGCTGGTCCCCATCCGGCTCGACCTGCGCGCGCTCCGGACCGGGGCGGCCGGCGCGGCGCCGGTGCCGTCGATCCTGCGCGGCCTCCTGCCCACCCGCGTCCTGCGCAGGGCCGCGGGCGAGGCAGCGGGGAACCCGGGCGGCGACGAACTGGCCCTCAAATTGGCCGCGTTGGACGCCCAGGCACAGGCGGCGCACGTGCTGGACGTGGTCCGGTCGGCCGTCGCGGCGGTCCTCGGGCATGCCTCCGCCGACGTGGTCGAGCCGGCGAAGTCCTTCCGCGACCTCGGCTTCGACTCGCTGACCGCCGTGGAACTCCGCAACCGCCTCAGCTCCACCACCGGCCTGCGGCTGCCCGCCACCCTGGTCTTCGACTACCCGACGTCCGCCGCCCTCGCCGACCACGTACGGTCCCAGCTCGTCGGCGAGCAGGCAGGCGCCCCCGCCCCCGTCGCGCCCGGGCGTACGGGCCTGGACGACGACCCGGTCGTCATCGTGGGCATGAGCTGCCGCTACCCGGGGGACGTCATGTCTCCGGAGGACCTGTGGGACCTGGTGCTGGCCGGGGGCGACGCCGTCTCGGAGTTCCCGGCGGACCGCGGCTGGGACCTGGAGAACGTCTTCGACCCCGATCCGGACCACCCGGGCACGACGTACTCCCGCGAGGGCGGATTCCTGCACCGCGCGGCCGACTTCGACCCCGCCTTCTTCGGTATCCCACCGCGTGAGGCGCTCGCCATGGACCCGCAGCAGCGGTTGCTGCTGGAGACGTCGTGGGAGACGTTCGAGCGTGCGGGGATCGACCCGGCCACCTTGCGCGGCAGCAGCACCGGCGTGTTCGCGGGGGTGATGTACCACGACTACGCGTCGCGGTTGCGTGAAGTGCCGGGCCACCTCGAAGGGTTGATGGGGACGGGTAACGCGACCAGTGTGATCGCGGGCCGCCTGTCGTACACGTTCGGGCTGGAGGGCCCGTCGGTGAGCGTGGATACCGCGTGTTCCTCGTCGCTGGTCGCGCTGCACCTCGCCGTGCAGGCGTTGCGCGCGGGTGAGTGCGAGATGGCGCTTGCGGGCGGGGTGACGGTGATGGCCACACCCGGTGCGTTCATCAACTTCAGCCGCCACCGCGGCCTTTCCCCCGACGGCCGCTGCAAGGCGTTCGGCGCGGGCGCGGACGGCACCGGGTGGGCCGAGGGCGTCGGGATGCTGCTGGTGGAGCGGCTCTCCGACGCCGAACGCCTGGGCCACCCCGTCCTGGCCGTGGTCCGCGGCACCGCCGTCAACCAGGACGGCGCGTCGAACGGCCTCACCGCCCCCAACGGCCCCTCCCAGCAACGGGTGATCCGCCAGGCGCTGGCCGCCGCACGCCTGACTCCCGCGCAGGTGGACGTGGTGGAGGGCCACGGCACCGGCACCTCCCTCGGCGACCCCATCGAGGCGCAGGCCCTGCAAGCCACCTACGGGCAGGGGCGTGACGCCGAAAGGCCTTTGTGGCTCGGGTCATTGAAGTCGAACATCGGGCATGCGCAGGCGGCGGCCGGTGTCGGCGGGATCATCAAGATGGTGATGGCGTTGCGGGCGGGTGTGCTGCCGCGGACGTTGCATGTGGCGGAGCCCTCCCCGCATATCGACTGGTCGGCGGGTGACGTACGGCTGCTGACCGAGGCCCGCGCGTGGCCCGAGACGGGGCAGCCGCGCCGCGCGGCGGTGTCGTCGTTCGGGTTCAGCGGGACCAACGCGCACGTCGTCATCGAGCAGCCGCCCGTCCGACCCGACGCCGGAGCCGCCGACGGACCGCGGCCCGCCGCCGTCGTGCCCCTGCCGCTCTCCGCGGCCTCCCCGGAGGGCCTGCGGGCTCAGGCGGAGACCTTGCGGTCGTACGTCGCCGCGCGGCCCGACCTGCGCCCGGCGGACGTCGCGTTCTCGCTGGCGACGACCCGCGGCGCCCTGGAGCACCGGGCCGTCGCCGTGGCCGCGGACCGGGCCGAACTCCTCGACCAGCTCGCCGCGTTGACGTTGACGGGTGCAGCTGTCCCCGGCCGCACCGCGTTCCTGTTCACGGGGCAGGGTGCGCAGCGCCTCGGCATGGGCCGGGAACTCTACGACGCCTTCCCCGCGTTCCGGCATGCGCTCGATGAGGTGTGTGCGGAGCTGGACGCGGTGATGGCGCGTCCGGTGCGTGCGGTGATGTGGGGCGGGGACGTGGAGGTGTTGGCGCGTACGGAGTTCACGCAACCGGCGCTGTTCGCCGTCGAAGTGGCGTTGTTCCGGCTCCTGGCGTCCTGGGGGATACGGCCTGACGCGGTCGCGGGGCACTCGATCGGTGAGATCGCGGCGGCGCACGTGACGGGGGTGTTGTCGCTGCGGGAGGCGTGTGTGCTGGTGGCGGCGCGGGGCCGGTTGATGCAGCAACTTGCGGCGGGCGGTGCGATGGTGGCGGTCGAGGCCACCGAGGCGGAGGTGCGTGAGCTGCTGGAAGGCGTGGCGGACACCGTGGGCGTGGCGGCGGTCAACGGGCCGCAGTCCGTGGTGATCTCGGGTGCGGAGCAAGCCGTCGAGCAGGTGGCGGAGCAACTGGCTGAGCAAGGCCGCCGGGTGAAGCGGCTCACGGTCAGCCACGCGTTCCACTCCCCGCTGATGGAGCCGATGCTGGCGGAGTTCCGTAGCGTCGTGGCGGGCCTGGACTTCCACGAGCCGTCCGTGCCGTTCGTGTCGACTGTCACCGGCACCGCCGACCCGGAGCAACTGCGGACCGTGGACTACTGGGTGCACCACGTCCGCGCCACCGTTCGCTTCGCCGACGCCCTCACCGAACTCCACGCGCAGGGCGCGCGCCGGTTCGTGGAGGTCGGCCCGGACGGGGTGCTGACCGGCATGGCCGACCAGAGCCTGCCCGCCGACGTGGCCGCGGTCCCCGTACTGCGCCGGGACCAGCCCGACGCGCGGGCGCTGGTGGCGGCCGTGGGCCGGCTGCACATGGCCGGCGTACCGGTCGACTGGGCGGCGCTGCTGCCCGGCGCCCGCCGGATCGAGCTGCCCACGTACACCTTCCAGCACACGCGGTACTGGCTGGACCCGGAGGAACTGGCCGCCGAGCGGACCGCCCCGGACCCCGGTGCCCTGGCCGCCGATGCCTTGGCCGTGGGCCCCAGGGACTCCGCATCCCGGAACACCGCATCCCAGGACACCACATCCCGGCCCGCCGACCCCGACGCGCGCTTCTGGGCCGCCGTCGCCGACCAGGACCCGGGTTCGCTCGCCGCCCTGCTGGGGCTGGACGACGCGCGGGACCGGGCGGCCGTCGAGGGAGCGCTGCCGGTGCTCGCCGCGTGGCTCGGCCGTCGGAAGGCCGCCGCTCCCGCCCCGCACTACCGCCTCGGCTGGACCGCGCTGCCCCCGCGCCCGGCGGCTACGTCCGCGCGCCTGCACGGCACCTGGCTGCTGGCGGTACCGGAGCAGGGGACCGCCGACCGCCTGGTGCCCCGGCTCTCCGCGGTGTTCGCCGCCGCGGGCGCGGACGTGCGGGTCGTCACGGCCGACCCTGCCGACCCCGCTGCCGCCGACCGCCTGGCCGCCCAACTGGCGTCCCTCACGGCCGACGGCACGGAACCGGCCGGGGTGCTCTCGCTGCTCGCGCTGACGGCCCTGGCCGACCCGGCCGACCCGGCCGACCCGGACGGCGCCCGACGCGCGGCCACCGCCACCCTGGCCCTCCTGCGTGCCGTGTCCGACCTCGCGGGCCCCGATGCCGCGGTGCCGGTGTGGTCGCTGACCTCCGGCGCGGTGTCGACCGGCGGCGCCGACCGGGTCACCGCGCCCGGCCAGGCCGTGCTGTGGGGCCTGGGCCGGGTCCTCGCGGACGACCCCGCCACAGGGTGGGCGGGCGTCGTGGACGTCCCGGCGCGGTGCTCCGACCGCGTGCTGCGGCGGCTGGCGGACGTGCTGGCCCGGTCGGAGGAGACCGAACTCGCTGTGCGGGACGCGGGCGCCTTCGCCCGCCGCCTGCTGAAGGCGGGCTCCGGCGCGGCCACCGCTGCCGGTACGGCTGCGGCGCCGCGCGGCACGCTCCTGGTCAGCGGCGGCACCGGCGGCTGGCGCGACCGCGTGGCGCACCGGCTGGCCGCGGCCGGGGCCGCGCACGTCCTGGTGGCCGCGGCACCCGGCGAGCCCGTCGGCACCGCCGGGCCGGTCGCGGACCACGGCGCGGACCAGGGCGCGGACCCGGCCGCCGACCCGGCCGCCGCGCGGATCAGCCACGCCGTCTGCGACGTCTCCGACGCGCCGGCCCTGGCCCGGCTGGTCGCGTCCCTGCCCGCCGAGCAGCCGTTGACGGCGGTGCTGCACGCGCCGCGCGCTGCCGCCGATGGCCCGCTCGACAAGGCCCTGGACGAGCTGCTGGGCACCGAACTGCCCGCCGTACCGGCCTTGTTCGCGGTGGACGGGTCCGGCGCCGAGGGCCGCGCGGACGAGGTCGCCCTCTTCCTCGCCGTCGGTGCGACCGATCTGCTCGGTGCCGACGACAGCGCTGCCGCCGCTGCCGTGGCCGGCTGGTGGGAGGCGGTGGCCCGGGACCGTACGGCCGCGCTCGCGCCCGTACGGCTGGTCGCCGCCGACCCGGACGCCCTCGACCTCGCGGTCCTGGACCGGGCGCTGGCACGGGCGGACAGCCTGCTCGTTGCCACTGACCTGGACTGGGCGGACTACGCCGCCACCCGCGCCAGCGCTCGCAGCCGCCACCTGCTGACGGGCCTGCCCGAGGCGCGTGCGGCACTCGCCGCGGCGGCACCGGCCGAGGCGGGCGGCGCGGGCGGCGCCGGCGGACTGCTGGCCGGTGTGGACGGGCCAGAGTCGCTGCGGCGCAAGCTCGCGGGGCAGTCGGCGGAACAGCGGTCCGAGACGCTGCTGGAACTGGTGCGGGGCCAGGTCGCCGTGGTCCTCGGGCACGCCTCGGCCGAAGCGGTGCCCGCCGAGGGGGACTTCATGGACTTCGGGTTCGCCTCCCTCACCGCAGTCGAGTTCGGCCACCGCCTCACCGCCATCACCGGGCTGGAGTTGCCCACCACCCTCGTCTACGACTACCTGCACCCGGCGGAGTTGGCGGCGCACCTCGCGGCGGAACTCGCCGGTGAACCGGCCGCGGCCTGACAGCGTCCATGGCCTACGACAACCTGGGCCGCGCCTCCGCCGCCCCCGCCGCAGGCGCGAACCGCCCGCACCCGACCAGGAAGCGAGACCCGATGACCTCCGCAGTGGACAGCGGCGTGTGGATGCGCCGCTACCGGCCCGCTCCCGACGCGCGCGTCCGGCTGCTGTGCCTGCCGCACGCCGGCGGCGCGGCCGGCTACTACACGCCCGTGGCCGCTGCCCTCACCCCCGCCGTCGACGTGCTGGCCGCCCAGTACCCGGGCCGCCAGGACCGCCGGCACGAGCAACCCGTCACCGACCTGCGGGAGTTGGCGGACCGGGTCGCCGAGGCGGTCACGGACGGGGACGACCGCCCCCTCGCGCTGTTCGGCCACAGCATGGGCGCGCTGGTCGGCTATGAGGTCGCGCTGCGGCTGGAGGCCGCCGGGCGCGGCCCGATGCGCCTGTTCGTGTCGGGACGGCGGGCCCCGTCGGCGTTTCGGCCCAGCGAGGACCTGCACAAAGCCGCCGACGCCGAACTCCTGGCGAGCGTCCGGCGGTTGAGCGGCACCGACGACCGGGTCCTCGAGGACGAGGAGCTGGTGCGGCTGGTGCTGCCCGCGATCCGCGCGGACTACCAGGCCGCGGAGACGTACGAGCCGCGCCCCGGCGACCGGTTGGGCTGCCCGGTCACGGTGCTGACCGGCGACGCGGACACCATGACGACCGTGGCGGAGGCGC
This sequence comes from Actinacidiphila sp. bgisy144, assembly GCF_057708105.1. NCBI lineage: Bacteria > Bacillati > Actinomycetota > Actinomycetes > Kitasatosporales > Streptomycetaceae > Actinacidiphila > Actinacidiphila sp. bgisy144. The sequence goes on from NZ_JBYIRM010000036.1 coordinate 29,803, forward strand.
GGGCGTGGTCGCAGCACACCGACGGCCCCAGCGACCTGCACGTCTTGCCCGGCGGCCACTTCTACCTCAACGACCGGGTGCCGGAGGTGACCGACGTGCTCCGGCGCCACCTGGCGCGCTGACCCGGGCACACGACCGGGCCGGGCCCCTCCCGGCGGAGGGCGCCCGGCCCGGTCGTGCCGTGCGGCCCGCGGATCAGGGGGCGGCGGGCGCGGGGCGGTAGGAGGCGGTGTAGCGGTCCAGCATCCGCGCGAGGTAGGCGGGGCCGCCGGCCGGTGCCAGGGCGCCCACGTGCCGCCGCAGCCGGTCGACCGAGACGACGGCCCGCCCGCCCCGGCCCGCTGCGTCCACCACGTCCCAGCGGGCCTGCCGGTCCAACCGCGCCTCGACGCCGCGCACGATGTCCTCGACGGCGTAGGGGGTGCCCGCGGCCACGTTGAACACCTCGTTCCGTACCCCCGCGGCCAGCAGCGCGTCCAGGCAGGCGGTGACGTCGGCGACGTCGACCAGGTCGCGGTACGCGCCGGCGAAGACCCGCACGTGACCGGCGGTGATCTGCTCGACCAGCCCGGGCAGCAGCTGGTGCGGGCGCTGGTGGGCGCCCACCACGTGGCTGAGCCGCAGCACCAGCCAGGAGGCGCCCGACCCGGCCAGTTCCTCCTCCAGGTGGAGCTTGTGCCGCCCGTACGGGATGCCCGGTGCGGCCGCGTCCTCGCCGGCCGGGGTGTCGCAGGTGCCGTACAGGGCGCTGGAGGCGGTGGAGAAGAACACCACGGTCCGGCCCTCGGCGCGGCAGCGGCGGGCGGTGGCCCGTACGAGGTAGGCCTCGCGCCGGAAGGCGTCGGGCGAGCCGACCGCGGTGCTCGACACTCCCGCGGCCAGTACGGTCACCTCGCCGTGGGAGGCCGGCAACGCGGACAGATGGCGGGCCAGGAACCCTCGTCCGACGATCTCCACCGCGCTCACCGGCCCTTCTCGTTCGCTGCTGCCAGGGGGCGGGCCGCACCGGTGCAGTCCGCTGCCGGCGGCGCGGCCCCGGTCGCGTTCCGGGCCGGGTCCTCGGCGCCGGTGCGGGCGTTCTGGGCGCGCTCGGCGTTCTCGGCGCCGGCGGCCGCCGCCTCGCGGACGTCCGCGAGCAGCCGGGCCAGTTCGACCGCCCAGCGCGCGCCCTGCCGGGCGTTCTCGGCGCTTTCCGGGCGGCCGAGCGCCGCCGCGGCGAACGCCCGCACCGCCGCCGCGACCTGGTCCTCCGCGGGCAGCTCGATGAGCTGCTCGTCCTGGCCGGTGCGCAGCTGGAGGACCGGTACGTGGCCGGCGGGCGGGGTGAACGCGCGCTCCAGGCGGATACGGCCGTGGCTGCCCCACAGTTCGTACGAGGACTCGTAGGCGTGCCGCATCCCGAACGACAGCAGCGCGGTGACCGGGGCGCCCGGCGCCGACGGCGGAGTGCGCAGCAGGACCGCGCCGGAGGTGTCCACCCCGGTGCGCGGGTCGGCGACGAGCGCGGCGCCCGTGACGCGCAGGTCCGTGCCGAGGAAGCGGCCGGCGGCGCGCAGCGGGTACACGCCCACGTCCGCGAGCGCGCCGCCGCCCAGGTCGGGCCGGTGCCGGATGTCGTCGGCGGGCAGTTCGGGAATGGTGAACGTGGCGCGCACATAGCGCAGTTCGCCGATCGCGCCGTCCGCCACCAGTGCGGCGGCCCGGGCGTGGGCGCCGTGGTGGACGAACAGCACGTTCTCCACCAGCACCAGGCCGCGGGCCGCGGCGAGCGCGGTCAGCCGCGCGGCCTCGGCCGGCTCGCCGGTCAGCGGCTTCTCCACCAGGACGTGCTTGCCCGCCAGCAGCGCCCGCTCCGCCCAAAGGGCGTGCAGGGCGCACGGCGTGGGGATGTACACCGCGTCCACGTCGTCCCGGGCCAGCAGCGCGTCGTAGCCGGTGACGGCCGCGCACCCGTACTGCGCGGCGAGTTCGTCCGCGCGGCCCGGGGCGCGGCCGGCGATGGCGGTGACCCGGGTGTCCGGCGCGGCGGCGAACGCCGGCAGCATCCGGCGGCGCGCGATGTCCGCCGCGCCGAGCACGCCGACCCGCAGCGGGGCCGCCGTCACCGGGTTCCCGCCGCGGAGCGCAGGCACGCCAGCAGGGTGCGGGCCTGCACGTTGACGGTGAGCCCGGCGCCCGTCAGCCGCTCCAACTGCCGCACGCTCAGCCAGGTGTACTCCGGCGGCAGGGGCTCGGCGGCCAGCGCGTCGTCGGCGTCGACCAGCAGGTAGTGGCTGACCGCGTTGCGGAAGCGGCCGCCCTCCTCGGAGTGCCGGGCACTGTAGCGGATCTGCTCGGGCCGGGCGGACAGCACCTGGTCGAGGTAGCGGGGCCGCTTGTCCACCGGGTGGTTCTCCGGCACGCACTGCACGGTCGGCGCCACCTCCACCACCGACAGCAGGCCGCCTTCCATCCGGGCGTGCGCCAGGACGTGCGGCAGCCCGTCGAAGTCGCGGACGAGGAAGGCGACGACACCCTCGCCGTGCGGCTGGATCAGCGGCTGCGTCCAGCTGGGCACCTCGCGGCTGGCGGCCTCCACGGCGACCGCGACGACGTCGAAGAACCGCCCGTCGCCGCGGCTGACCTCGCGCGCGGTGCGCTGCCAGCCGGGCAGTCCCGCGAGCGGGACCGGGGTGATCGTCCAGTCGTGGGTCGAGCGGTGCTCGGTGAGCCAGCTGAGCACCTCGGTGTCCGGGTGCAGCGCCAGCCGGCTGCCCGGCCCCTCGGCGACGGCGGGCAGGCTGGACAGCACCGTGCGCGAGTCCATGTTCACCACGTTGTCCAGCTGGAGAAACTGGTGCAGCTGCCCCAGCGTGAACCAGCAGAAGTCCGGGTGCGGCGGTACCTCGTCGCGGGTCTCGACGATCATGTTGCGGTTGTGCTTGCGGTAGAACCACGAGCCGTGCTCCGACTGGAGCACGTCGGCGAGCACCCGGCCGCGGCGCGGCCCGGCGAAGTACTCGACGTAGCGCACGGGCGAACCGCGGTGCGCGCGCGTGTAGTTGCTGCGGGTCGCCTGCACCGTGGGGGACAGTTGCAGCAGGTTCGGATTTCCCGGCTCCATCTTCGCCTGCATCAGGAAGTGCAGCACCCCGTCGAATTCCTTGGCCAGGATTCCGAGAATGCCGACCTCGGGCTGCCGGATGATCGGCTGGTGCCATTCCGGGAAGAGCCCGGCCGAGGTGGTGACCCGCAGCCCCTCCACGGTGAAGAACTTCCCCGACTGGTGCACCAGATTCCCGGTGCGGTTCAGGAAATACCAGCCCTTCAGGTCGGCGAAGTCGATGCGCTCCACCGCGAAGGAGTGTTCGCGCCCGCGGCCGGCCAGCCAAGCGGCGAAGTCCGCCGTGGCCAACTGGGCGCCCTGGTCGGTCAGTCGCGCCGAGCCGGCCAGAAGATCCGTGGTGCGCCGGTCCCAACGCGGCCCCGGCTGCTGCCGGCCGGCGTTCGCCACCCGGCCCGCCGCCGCGGACTTCATCGTCGCTGCAGGTATCGTCACTTTCGACAGCGTACGGATACCGGCCCCCCCTATCGTCCCCCTAGGCGCCCCTGACGGAAAGCGGACGACCGTGATTTCGGCGGCGCTGTCCCGGCCCTGCCGCCGGACAATCTTCTGCACCGGTGCGGGCCTTGCTAGTTTGCCGTACGGAATCGACTCGGCCTGGCCGGGTCCGGCTGCAACGGCAGGAAAGCGAATTGTCGAACGAAACGCAGAGCACGCAGGCAAGGCCGCCCGGCGCCGCGCCCGAGGCGGAGCCCGACGCCGTGGGCGTCCTCACCGCGGCGGCACGGCTGACGGTGCCCCGGGACCGGTGGGCGGCACTCGAGGCGCGCCGCGGACGGCTCCTCGGCTGCGGTCAGGCGCTGGACGCGGTCGACCTGGGCCGGCAGCAACTGCCCCCGGCCTTCCGGCTGGAATGGGAGTGAGCGCGATGACCCGGACACCGACCGCCGACGGCACCGAACAGGCCGTCCCCGTCCATGAGTTGACCGCCGTGGAGACCGCGGCACGGATCGCCGACGGCCGGCTCGGCCCGGTCGAGCTGGTCGAGGCGCTGCTCGCCCGGATACGCACCGTCGATCCGGCGGTCGGCGCGTACACCGCCGTCCTGGCGGACACCGTCCGCGCCGAGGCCGAGCAGGCCGCCAAGCGCATCGCGCAGGACGGCCCGCGCGGGCCCCTGGACGGGGTGCCCGTCTCGGTGAAGGACCTCTTCGACGTCGCCGGCACCCCGACCTGGGCCGGTTCGGCCGCACTGCGCGCCGCCGGCGGCACCCCCGCCGCCGCGGACGCCGCCGTCGTCGCGCGGCTGCGGGCGGCCGGCGCGCTGATCGTCGGTAAGACGCGGATGGACGAGTTCGCCTTCGGCACGGTCACCCCCGGCACCCGCAACCCGCGGTGCCCCGACCGCTCCGCCGGCGGCTCCAGCGGCGGCGCCGCCGCGGCCGTCGCGGCGGGCCTGGGACCCCTGGCCCTGGGTACGGACACCGGCGGCTCGGTACGCATCCCGGCCGCCATGTGCGGGGTCGTCGGCCTCAAGCCGACCTACGGGGTGCTGCCGGCCGACGGGGTCGCACCGCTGTCCTGGTCGCTGGACACCCCCGGAGTGCTGGCCCGCACCGTCGACGACGCGGCCCTCGCCTTCGCCGCGCTCACCGGCGCCGCCGCCCCCGCCCCCGCTGCCGCGCCGCCCGTCAGCGCCGCCGGGCTCACCCTCGCCGTGCCCGACGACGCGCTCTTCGCGCGCTGCGCCCCGGAAGTGGCCGAACGCGTCGCGGCCGCCGTGGAGTTGCTGGCCGCGGACGGCGCGCGGATCGAGCGGGTGAGCCTGCCGCTGGTCGACCTGGTCTCCCCGGCGGTCTCGCTGATCATGGCAGCGGAGGCGAGCGCCCACCACCGCCGTACGCTCCAGGACGGCGCCGAACTGCACCCCACCACGCGCGACCGGCTGGAGGAAGGCGCGCTGGTGCCCGCCCGCGACTACATCGACGCGCTGCGGTTCCGGCAACTGCTGCACCAGCGCTGGCGGGAGGCGTTCACCGGCGTCGACGCGTTCGTGCTGCCCACCGTGGCCATCACCCCCGTCCCGCACGGGGAGTTCTTCCTCCCACAGCCCGACGGGGGAATGGACGTCGTCCCGGTCGCGAGCACCCGCTTCGCCCACCCCGCGAGCCTGGCCGGCCTGCCCGCACTGTCCGTGCCCTGCGGCGCGCCCGCCGACGGCCCGCCGGTGGGCCTCCAGTTCATGGGCCGCCCGCACGGCGAGCAGACGGTACTGCGGCTCGGGCGGCGGTACGAGGCGCTGAGCGGCGGGCCCTGGCCGACCGCCGACCCGGTCGCGGACTGAGCCGCGGCCCGCACACCGCGGCGGGGCGGACCGGTCCGAAGGGACCCGCCCGCCCCGCCGCGGTGTACGGCTCAGGCCGCCCGGTCGGCGAACGCCGCCAGCGCCTCCACACTCCGGTGCTCGAAGACGTCCTGCAACCGCAGCGTCAACCCCTCCGCACGGGCGGCGGCGATCAGCCGGATCGCGCCCATACTGTCCGCGCCCCGCCGGAACAGGTCGTCCTCCGGGCCGATGCCGTCCAGGCCGAGCAGGTCCGCACACAGCCGGCACAGCAGCTCCTCGGTCGGCGTCGCGGCCGCCCGCCCCCCGCCGGAAGCGCCGAACTCGGGTGCCGGCAGCGCCGTCCGGTCCAACTTGCCGTTGGGCGACAGCGGCAGCGCCGCCAGCACCACCACCGCAGACGGCACCATGTACGGCGCCAGCAACTCCCCGGCGTACGCCAGGAGTTCCGTCGGCACGCACCCCTCGCCCACCACGTAGGCGACCAGGTGCGGCGCGCCCGGCGTGTCCTCGCGCAGCAGCACCGCGCACTGCGCCACGCTGCCGTGCGTGCGCAGCACCTGCTCGACCTCGCCCAACTCCAGCCGCTGGCCGCGCAGTTTGACCTGGTCGTCCGCGCGTCCCACGAACTCTGGCACACCGTCCGCGGCCAGCCGCACCAGGTCGCCGGTGCGGTACATGCGGCCGCCGTCCGGCTGCCACGGGTCGGCCAGGAAGCGCTCACCGGTCAGGTCCGGGCGGCCCAGGTAGCCGCGGGCCACCCCCGCCCCCGCGAGGTACAGCTCGCCGGTCTGCCCGGGCGGGCACGGCAGGCCCCGCCCGTCCAGCACGTACGCCCGGGTGTTGGCGACCGGCCGCCCGATCGTGGGCGCCTCGTACGCCGACAGCCGCGCCATGAACGCGTCGACGGTGCACTCGCTCGGCCCGTACAGATTGAGCGCCAGCAGGTGCGGCAGCGCCCGCAGCCGCGCCCACTGCGCGGCCCCCACGGCCTCGCCGCCCAGCGCCAGCACCCCGAGCCGGTGGCCGCCGGACGCCGCGAACAGGCCGCTGCCATCGAGCTGTTCGGCGAACGTCGGGGTGGTCTCGATGACGTCGACGCGCCGCTCGGCGACGTAGGACACCAGCAGCGCCGGGTCCCGCCGGGTGAGGTCGTCGACCAGGTGCAGTTCGTGGCCCGCGAACAGCCACAGCACCGGGTCCCACGCCGCGTCGAAGGACATCGCCGCGCTGTGCGCCACCCGCAGCCGCCCCCGCCCGACATGCTCGGTGGCGGGCCCGAAGAACACCTCGCGGTGCGAGGCCACCAGGTTCGTCAAGGAGCGGTGCTCCACGACCACGCCCTTGGGACGGCCGGTCGAGCCCGAGGTGAACAGCACATACGCCGCGTCGCCCGGCAGCAGCGGCCGGGTCCGGTCCGCGTCCCCGACCGGCGCGGCGGACAGCGCCGACGCCTCCGCCGCCGTCGCCGGGTCGTCCAGGCACAGCGCGGGCAGCGCGGGCACGTCCCCGGCGAGGCTCTCGGCCAGCGCGCTGGTGGTGAGCAGCAGGCGGGGACGCGCGTCAGCGAGCATGCCCGCGATGCGCCGCGCCGGATAACCGCTGTCCACCGGCACATACGTCGCGCCCGCGGTGAGCACCGCTAGCAGCGCGACGACCGCGTCCGCGGTGCGCGGCAGCAGCACCGCGACCAGGTCCTCGGCGCCGACCCCGCGGGCCAGCAGCAGCCGGGCCAACTGCTGGACACGGGCGTGCAGTTCGGCGTAGCCGTACGTCGCGTCCGGGGCGACCAGCGCGGTCGCCCGCGGGTGCGCGGCGGCCGCCGCGCCGAACAGGTCCGGTAGCAGGGTGTCGGGCACCGGGCGGACCGGGCCGATGAGCACATGGCCGGCGGCTGACGCCTGCGGCGGGGCCGACGGGGCTGCCGCCCCCGGCGCGCTTGGCGGGGTTGACGGGTGCGGCGGGCTTGAGGGGTGCGGGGCGGTCACCGCGGCTCCCTCGCGGTCGGCGGCGCTCACCGCAGCAGGTCGGAGACGGCGGCGGCCACTTCCGGGCTCGCCAGCAGGTCGACGTGCGCGACCTCGGGGAACGGGATCTCCTTCGCGACCAGCCGCCCCGCCTCGCTGCTGCCCGACGACGTCACCGCGGTCGCCTTCGACCAGCTGCCGACCAGCGCCTCGGGCTCCTCCGCCGCGATCTGGCTGGAGCCGCACAGGAACGACACGTACGTCGTGAAGCCGCCCATGAACTCCGCCGTGCGCTCGTCGTCCAGACCCGAGCGGCGGCACGCGGGCTCGCCGTACTCCCGGAACAGCCGGCTCAGTTCGGTGCCCAGCGCGGTCAGGTCGTCGGCCCGCTCGCGCGCCTGCTCACCGCGCTGCCGCGCCGCGTCCTTCTCCGCCGCCGTCAGCTCCGGCAGGAAGCGCTCCATGATCTGCTGGTACTGCCAGTACAGGAAGAACTCCTGCGGGATGTCCGGGTCGAAGAACACCGCGTCCGGCGTCCGTTCCTGCACGGCGCCGAGCCGGTGCGCGAGCACCGCCGCGTACGGGCTGGCGGCGCAGAAGCCCAGCACCGCGCGGACCGGCCGCCCGCCCACCCCGGCCAGCCACCGGTCGATCCACTGCCCGCCGGTCAGCCTGGTCCCGGCGGCCAGCGGCGGCGGCAGCGTCTCCCACAGCGGGTACGGGATCGCCAGCCGCTCGGCGAGATCCGGGAAGCCGGCCTCCCGCCGCCCCGTGCCCGGAAAGTCGACGGCGAGCACGACCCCGTCCGCCTCCCGGCCCGCCTCCCCGGCCGACCGGACCGCCCAGGCTTCGCTCTCGCTCATGACGCCCTGCCTCCACCAAGAGTCCCCGCAACGCTCCCTCAACGGCGTTCGATCGCCGACCCTAGGTGCCTCACCTGCCCGAACAAACCCCAACGTCCCCCCTACTCGCCCCTGTCACCGCGCGCGGTCGGCTCGGCGAGCGGGTGAGCGGGGGCGGGGGTGAGCTGGGGCGGGGCGGTGCGGGCGCGCGCTTCACGGCTGGCGGCTCAGGGCTCACCGCTCAGGGCTCACCGCTCAGGGCTCACGGCGCGGTGCTCACGGCTTGGCGCTTACGGCTCAGGCCTCAGGGCTCGGCGAAGTGCTCTGTGCCGCTGCCCGGGAGCGGGTGGCCGCCGAGATGGCGAGCAGTTCGAGTCGCTCCTCGGACGCGGTGCCGGGTTCGGCGGTGTAGATGACCAGGTCGTGCACGGCCCGGTCCGACAGGTGCAGGTCGAGGGACTGGAAGGCCAGTTCCAGGTGGCCGACCTCCGGGTGCCGGAGCTGTTTGACGCCGTCGTGGCGCATCAGGACGTCGTGCGCGGCCCACTGGCCGCGGAACTCGGGGCTGAGGGTGGACAGTTCACCGACGAGTTCGTGCAGCGCCCGGTCGCGGGGCTCGCGCCCGACCTCGGCCCGCAGCAGCGCGGCGGTGGCGACGCAGGCGGCGTCCCAGTCGACGAAGAAGTCGCCGGCGCCGGGGTCGAGGAAGGTGTAGCGCGCGATGTTCGGGCGACGGCGCCGGTCGACGGTGGCGCTGTCGAACATCGGAGCGAAAAGAGCCCGGGCGAGCGGGTTGGCGGCCGCGATGTCCGTACGGCCGTTGCGTACGAACGCCGAGGACATCGTCATGGAGTCCAGCAGCCACTGGACCCGGGGCGGGACCTCCACGTCCCTGCGGCGCGTCGGCGTGCGGCCGACCTGCCGCGACGAGCGGGCCAGGTCGAACAGGTAGGTGCGTTCGTCGTCGTCCAGGCGCAGGGCGCGGGCGACCGCGTCGAGGACCGCTTCGGACACGCCGCCGATGTGCCCCTTCTCCAGTCGCGTGTACCACTCCGTGCTCACGCCGGCGAGGACGGCGACCTCCTCGCGCCGCAGCCCGGCGACCCGGCGGCGGGCACTGGTCGGCAGACCGGCCTGCTCCGGGGTGATCCTGGCGCGCCGGCTGGTGAGGAAGTCCCGGATCTCGCCGCGGCTTCCGGGCTCGTGGTCCATGCCCTTCAGGGTATCCGCTGGTCACGGCGGGAGGGGGGCTGAGCTTGTACCCCCCATAAACACGACCTTCACCCGCGGCGGCGAGCGGGGTCTCCTGGGATCGAAGGGTCCGGCACGGACCCGGGGCAACGGAGGTAGGACATGACGAGCAACACCCTGAGTGTGCCCGCGGTGGCGCTGGGCACATGGGCCTGGGGAGACAGCGGCGAGGCCGGCGACGGCTACTTCGGCAGCCGGTTGAGCGAGTCCGGACTGCGGGAGGTCGTCGACAAGGCCCTGTCGAACGGGTTCACCTTGTGGGACACCGCCGTCGCGTACGGCATGGGCCGCTCGGAGAAGGCTCTCGGTCGGGCTCTGGCAGGCTATGACCGAAGCTCGTACGCGCTGTCGACGAAGTTCACCCCGCAGCTCGCGGGTGACGGGGACGACCCGGTCGCGGACCTGCTGGAGCAGAGCCTCGACCGTATGGGCACGGACTACGTGGACCTGTACTGGATTCACAACGCCGCCGACGTCGCAAGGTGGACGCCGCCGCTGATCCCGCTGCTGGAGAGCGGCCGGATCAAGCATGTCGGCGTCTCGAACCACAACCTGGAGGAGATCGCCCTCGCCGACCGGATACTCGGCGAGGCGGGCTTCCGCGTGGAGGCGGTCCAGAACCACTTCAGCCTCCTGTACCGGGCGTCCGAGCGCGCGGGCATCCTCGACCACTGCCGCAAGCACGACGTGCCGTTCTTCTCCTACATGGTCCTGGAACAAGGCGCGCTGACCGGCCGCTACAACCCGGCCAACCCGCTGCCGGAGGGCAGCAGCCGCGCGGACGTCTACAACGGCGTCCTGCACCGGCTCCAGGCGCTGACCGACCGGATGGGGGCGCTCGGCGCCGAGCGCGGCGCGTCCGCCGCCGACATCGCCACGGCCTGGGCCATCGCCAAGGGGACCACCCCGATCATCGGCGTCACGAAGGCCGCCTACATCGACGGGCTGGTCCGCGCCCGCGCCATCGAGCTCACCGAGGCGGAGATCGCCGAACTGGAAGCACTGGCGGACGCCGCGGACGTCGACACCCGCGGCTGGTGGGAGCAGGAAATGTAATAACCCGCACCCCTCGGCGGAGCTGGCGACGGCCACGTCCGCGGGCAAGCGCCGGCGCCCCCGGCGTGACCCGTGCTGGTCGCGTCGGGGCGTCGGGCGAGACGTACGCCGTCGGCCGAATTCCCCGCGGAGAGGCTCCGGAAGTTCACCACTTCCGCGTCTTCGTCCATCTCGACGGCGAGCCCCACGGCCTGTGCACAGGGTTCATCCGCGGGCCCGATCTGACCTGGTCGCGGATCAAACCCTTCGGAAGCGGTCGAGGCCGGCGAGAGGATCACCGCCGAGGTGCGCATCGCGGAAACACGTCGGGGGCAGGTCGACGTCCCGCCGGGTGTCTCGGCCTGTAGGCCCTTCTTTCCGCTTCGGTGGCCGTTCGGATTTCCTGCCCTTGGGCAAGAACGACTCCAGCCGCACCCACTGCGTCGGATCTCCACATGCCACCCGGTGATCATCACAGACCGTGATCTACTTCTGGTCATCGAGTCGGTCACCAGAAAGCCAAGGTCATGACCAACCACTGCTGCGAAGCGATGAGCCGCCACGCGAACGTGGACTGTGATCAGCACGACGACCCCTTCGCATGCCCGGATGCAATGATCGAGTTCAGCGCCAGGTTCCAGGAGTACGGGCTCATCATTCACGACGGCGGCACGTCGAGCATCACCATCGACTTCTGTCCCTGGTGCGGACGACGCCTCCCCGAGTCACAGCGGGACCGATGGTTCGACGAACTGGAACGCCGTGGGATCGATCCGGGGGAGGACGAAGTACCCGCCGAATTCCAGGACGACCGCTGGCTTGCCGTCCTGCCTCGGGGCTGACGAGCCGACAGCCTGGCAAGGCACTTCCGATACACACCCTGGTTGTATTGACTCGCAGGGTTGTTGAGGCGACTGATCTCGTCGAGCGGGTCCTTCGGCTCGCCGGCGTCGGCCCCATTGGTGGGGCGGTGGGCGCGAGAAACGCCCATGGACCGTCAACCGTGCTTTGGGGTGGGACACCCGCCCCTCTGAGGGTGTGGGGATCTGGAGAGCAGACCGCGGCCGGGACACTCTGGCGAACATCCCGGTCGCGGCGCGCGATCCTATTGATCATGTGGAAGGGGCGGCTCTGCCCGATCGTGGAGTGCGACTGCCGCTTCCTCCGGTGCTGAATCAGCCGGCTGCGCCGGGCGCTGACCGGCGTGCTGGTCAGGACTGCACGGTCGGCTTCAGGACGTTCTGGCACCACTGGCGGAAGTCGGTGGCAGTGGCGGAGGCCGGGTCGCGGGGTTCGGCGTCGTAGATGCCGTTGTTCTGCGCGCTGACCATGTCGGCCATGTCCTGGGCCAGCGAAGGGCTCGCGCCTCGCTGCACCATCCGGTCCTGGAAGTCCGCGAGCGGCACCTGCTGGTAGCTCACCGTGCGGCCCAGGGTTTCCGAGATCGTCTCGGCCATGGCGTCTGGCGTCAGACGGTCCGGGCTGACCAGGGGAACGCGGACCTGACCGCTCCAGGTCTTGTCCAGGAGAAGAGCTGCCGCCGCGGCGGCCACGTCGCGAGTGGCGACGGTCAGCAACGGCCAGTCCGCGGTGTTCGCCATGGAGAACACGCCCTGCTGGGCGATCGGCTGGGCCTGGCGCAGGAGGTTCTCCATGAAGAACGGCAGCGCCAGCGCCCGGTCCTGCACGCCGGTGTCCTTGATCAGCTCGTCCATGTCGAGCGCGGCCGACAACAGGCCGGCCTCACCGTCGTACCCGTGGCCAAGGGAGGTGACGTGCACCATCCGCACGCCCCGGCTCGCGGCTTCCTGGGCGGCGGCACGGGTGAAGTCCAGGTAGTAGCTCCTGGCGGGGCCGGCGTCTTGGAAGCCGGCCGGGGGCACGAGCCAGAACAGGTGGTCCGCGCCCTGGAGCGCCTTTGCGATCGTGTCCACGTCGGCGTGTGAGCCCTCCACCACCTCCACCCGCGCGCGCACGTGCTCCGGGAGGCGGGAGGAATCGCGGGCGATCACCCGGACCGGCTCGCCGCTGTCCAGGACGCGGTCCAGGACCTGTCGGCCGATGTCGCCGGTGGGCGTAGTAATGACGATCATGTGTGCCTCCATGCGTGGCGGTCGACGGCGACCCCCAGGGGCGTGCCGGGGGTCGCTCTTGAGTGAACCCGGAGCAAAGGCACAGGTGAAGGACCGTCTTGGTCGCTATTGATACCCTGGTGGTATGAGTGACCTGGAGGTGCGGCAGCTCCGCTACTTCGTCGCGGTCGCGGAGGAGCTGCATTTCGGGCGCGCCGCCGACCGACTGGGTATGGCGCAGCCGCCGCTGTCCCGCACGATCCGGGATCTCGAACGACAACTCGGCGTGACGCTGTTCGAGCGGACCACCCGGCAGGTGAGACTCACCGGTGCCGGAGAGGTCCTGCTGCGCGATGCCAGAACCGCTCTGGAGGCGGTCACCGCCGCCGCCCACCGGGCCCGGCACGCCGGCAGTACCGCGCCGCGGCTGCGGATCGCGCTCAAGGCCGACATCGACGGCGGTCTGCTGCCGCAGATCCTGGACACCTACGGCACCGACCCCGCCGCCCTGCCTCCCGAACTGGTCCTCGGCGGGTTCGGCGATCAACCCCAGGTACTGCGCGACGGCCTCGCCGATGTCGCGCTCGTGCTCCGCCCCATGGACGACCGCGGGCTGGACAGTGAGCCGCTGCTGACCGAGGCGGTCCTGGTCGCCATGGCCGCCACCGACCCGCTCGCCGCCCGTACCGAACTGTGCCTGGCCGACCTGGCCGGCCGAAACCTCCCCAGCGGCGCACCGGCCGACGCCGGGCGCACCACACCGCCTGCCCCTGGGGCGACGAGGTCGGCCTCGAATCTGTCGGAGATCTTCAGCCTCGTCGAGACGGGCAGCATAGTGTTCTTCGCACCCGCCTCGGTCGCCCGACGCAACCCGCGCCCCGGGGTCGCCTACCGGTCGGTCAGCGACCTGCCGGACTGCACACTGGCCGTCGCGTGGCCCCAGGACGCCCGCTCTCCGGCTGTCGCCGCCTTCGTCCGCGCCGCACGCTCGACAGCCGCCCACCACACACATGCGGAGAGCACCCCGAGTCCTTCACCCGACCCACGGATGTTCCCGTTGCGATCGAAATCGGCCTTGCGTGAATAGGCATTCATGGTGCGGGGCTGGCCGGATGACGCCGTTGCCGAGGGCGGAGAGCCGGGTGGGCCCGCCGGGCCCGTAAGGGTCGGGCCCCGCGCCTTCGGGCAGGCCTGCATGGAGGGCGAGCGCGTCCGGCGGATGAAGGCCCCGCCGAGCGCGGCGGCCCCCGTCTTCGCGCCGGCCACTGGGCTGCCGCGTCGACGCGGCGAGGGTCAGCCGAACCACAGCACGCGTTCAGGGGCCGCACAGTTGTCCGGCGCCCGCCGCGGCCGACGGTGTGCCGGGCCCCGCGGGCGGATCGGCGGGGCCCGGCTCCGGAGGGCTCAGTCGCGGCCGGTCGACGGGCCGACCGGGATGTCCCCGCGCAGGGTGATCCGGTGCATGACCCGGTGGGCGTCGCCGTAGTCGCGGTTGGCGTAGTGGGACGTGGCGCGGTTGTCCCACAGGGCGACGTCACCCTGCCGCCACCGGTGGCGGACGACGTGTTCGGGCTTGGTCAGGTGGGCGTAGAGGATGTCGAGGATTCCGCGGCTCTCCTCCGCGGAGACACCGGCGATGTGCGAGGTGAAGCCGGGGTTCACGAACAGCCCTTTGCGCCCGCTTTCCGGGTGCACGCGCACGACCGGGTGCTCGACCGGCACGAGGTCGGTGAACGTCTCCCCCTCCCACACGTTGCCGCGCCCCTTGCGGCGCTGCGCGAGGTAGTAGCCGAACTCGCGACTGCCGTCGTGCACCGCGGTGAGCGTGTCCACGTAGTCGCGCAGACCGGGGGAGAGGGAGTCGTAGGCGAGCTGGCTGTCCGCCCAGTTGGTGTCGCCGCCGTGCGGCGGCAGGACCAGCGCCCGCAGGATGGAGACCGCCGGCGGGCGCTGGACGAAGGTGACGTCGGTGTGCCAGACGTCGGCGAATCCGTTGTCCTGGCTGTCCAGGGCGTAGACCTCGGGCGCGACGTCTCCGGAGTCGTGGACGGGGTGCCCGGCGGTGACCTCGCCCAGCCGGCGGCCGAAGTCGATCTGCGCCGCGTCGTCGATGGTCTGGTCGTGCAGGAAGAGCACCTTGTGCTCGACGAGTGCCGCGCGGATCGCCCGCACCTGGCCGTCGTCGAGCCGCCCGAGATCGATGTCGTGCACGATGGCGCCGAAGCGCGGGCCGAGCTTGGTGAGCCGCAGTCCCGGCCGCTCGTCGGATACCGCGCCGGCGGTGAGGAGTTGCTCGCTGCTGACGGTCATGAGTCCTTCCCTTCCTCGGGGCTTCGGGCTTCGGGCTTGGGGCTTCGGGCGTGGGGCTTCGGGTGCGGGGCGTGCAACGTGGAACTCGGGCCTACGGGCGGGGCCTTCGAGTGCGGGAACACCGGACTCCCTCACGCCGCGGCGGCTTTGACGGCATGGGAGACCCGGGCGCGCAACTCGCCGAAGTGCGCGGACTCCCGCAGCTCGTCCGCCCCGACCTCCCCCCGCGGCAGATCGATCGGCAGGTCGAGCGCCACGGTGCCCGGGCCCTTGGTGAGCACGACGATCCGGCTCCCGAGGAACACCGCCTCGTCGGCGGAGTGGGTGACGAAGACCGCCGTCCTGCCGGTCTGGTCGGTGACCTTGCGGATGTCCTCCTGGAGCCGTTCCCGGGTCAGCGCGTCCAGCGCGGCGAAGGGCTCGTCCAGCAGGAAGAGCGGGTGCTCGGCGGCCAGCGCCCGCGCGATGGCGACACGCTGCTGCTGGCCGCCGGAGATCTCCCACGTACGCCGCTGCTCGACGTCCTCCAGGCCGACGCGCTGGAGCAGTTCGGCCCGGCGCCGCGGCCACTGGTCGCGGCTGACACCGGCGTAGCGCAGCGCGAGGTCGATGTTGCCGCGCACGGTGCGCCAGGGGAACAGCCGGGGCTGCTGGAACACCATGCCCGCGGCCCGGCCGGGCCGCGGCGCGGCGCCGGAGACCTCGACCGTGCCGTGGGTCGGCTGCTCGAAGCCCGCGATGAGCCGCAGCAGCGTGCTCTTCCCGCAGCCGGACGCGCCGACCAGGACGAGGAACTCGCCCGCGGGAACGGTCAGATCGACCGGTCCGACGGCGGTGACCGCCTGGTCGCCGCGGCCGTACCGGTGGGTGACATCGCGCAGCCGCACGGAGCCGGGGCGCTCCGTGCCGTCGTCCTGCGGGCGGTGGTCCGCGCCGGCCGGGCGCGTCGCGGGGCCGGTGGGTTCCGCCGTGTCACCGGTGGGTTCCGCCGTGCCGCCGGGCTTAGTTGAAGGCACCGGGCAGTCCCTTCAGGTAGAGCGCCTTGGCGACGGTGTCGCGGGTCGGCGCGGCGTCGATCTGCTTCTGGTCCGCCAGGAACCGCGCGGTGCTCGTGACGTAGTCCGCGAGCTTGCCGGGCGCGCCCTCGGTGCCGAGCCACTCGGCGGAGGCGACCTGGCCGGGGGTGAGGAACACCCCTTGTGCGAGCTGCGCCTTGGCGTCCGCGAGGCTGATGTCCAGTTCGGCCGCGACGGACTTGGCGGAGCCTTCCGGGTCGGACTTGAGCAGCCGCAGGGCCTGCGCCTCGGTCCTGCGCCAGACGTCGATGGCGTGCGGGTCGCTGGCGATCAGTTCGTTCGTCACCACGGCGAGGTCGAGGGTCGGCTTGCCGCCGGCGGCGATCTGCGCGCTGCTGATCAGCTGGTTCCCGGTCTTGCGCAGGTCGTCGAGGGTGGGCAGCCAGACGTAGGCGGCGTCGATGTCGCCGCGCTGCCAGGCGGCGAGGATCGGCTGCGGCTGGAGGTCCACGAGCTTGACGTCCGAGGTGGTGAGCCCGGCCTGCGTCAGCGCCGCGAGCAGGCTGTAGTGCGAGGTGGAGGCGAAGGGCGTGGCGACCGTCCTGCCCTTCAGCCCGGCCACCGAGGTGATGCCGGTGCTCTTGCGCGCGATCAGGGCCTCGTTCTCGCCGGCGACGTCGAGTACGAAGGCGGCCTTGTACGGGATCGGCGAGGACCCCGACACCCCGCGGGCGAACGGGCTGGAGCCGAGGGCCGCGATGTCGAGGGACTTGCCGAGGAACGCCTGGTTGACCGTGGACCCCGAGTCGAACTTGATCCAGCTGATCTTGTAGTCCGGCAGCGCCTTCTCCAGCAGCTTCTGGTTCTTGATGACCAGGTCGCCGCTGGGGAAGGCGAAGTACCCCAGGCGCAGCCGTTTTGCGCCCGCGCCGCCGCTTCCGCTGCCGCCTCCGCAGGCGCTGACCGCCGCGGTGGTCGTTGCCGCCAGGGCGGCGGCCAGCACGGAGCGACGCGTGAGCCGGCCGCCGGCGGGGCGGGTGCCGGCACGGTTCGCTGAAGAAGTCATGGGAGCCGTTTCTGTGCGAAGGGACCGCGGGGGAACGGGGATCGGACGAAGGGGCGGGGACGGGTGCGGGGTGGGTCTAGCTACGGCCGCGCCAGGGCAGCGCCGTACGCTCCAGCCACAGCAGCAGACCGTCGATGACCAGGCCCGAGATGCCGATGACGAAGATGCCGACGATCACCACGGGAGTGTTGTTGTAGTTGGCGGCGTCCTTGACCATGCCGCCGATGCCGGGCAGCCCGTTCACCAACTCGGCCGCCACCAGCGACGAGTACGCGACGCCGACGGCCAGCCGGATACCGGTGAAGGTCTCCGGCAGCGCCGAGGGGATCACGATGTCCCGGACGACCTCCCACCGTGACGCGCCCATCGCCCGGGCCGCTTCGACGAGGCTGCCGGGGACCGCGGCCACCGCGGTCGTGGTGGAGACGGCCACCGGCGGGAACGCCGCCACCGCCAGCAGGGTGATCTTCGGCTGCTCGTTGATGCCCAACCACACGATGAGCAGCGAGAAGTACGCCAGCGGCGGCAGCGTCCGCAGGAAGGTGACCCACGGCTCGAAGAGCGCGCGTACCCACCCGACGCTCCCCATCAGCAGGCCGAACAGCACGCCGATCAGGATGCCGCTGCCCGCGCCGATGCCGATCCGCCGCAGGCTGATGGCCAGGTGGTCGATGAGCAGCGTGCCGTTGTAGCCGCGTACGCCGTCGTGCGTGGTGGACACGTCGATGAACGCGTCCCACACCTTGGCCGGTGAAGGGACCAGGATGTCGCTCCACCGTCCGCTGGCCGCGGCCACCTGCCACAGCACGAGGAACAACACGAGCGACAGCAGCGGCAGCCCGAGCCGTACGAGCAGCGCCCGGCCGGCCCGGGCGCCGCGGCGGCGGCGCAAGGGTGACGTGGACCGCGGGGGCCGGCTGGAGCCGGTTTCCGGAACAGGCGGTGCGGTGGGCATCGTCGGCCTCCAGGGGACCGGACAGGGCCAGGCCGCGGCGGCCGGTCCGCCGCGGAGGGGACCGGCCGGCAGTCACCGCGGCCGGGCAGGAAGGGGCGGTACGCGCCGCGAGGCGGCCAGGCGTACGACGGGGCAAGGAAGGACCGCGTGGCGCGGTGCCGGAACACCCCGGACCGGCGGCGCCTCGAAGCGGGCGCTACGCCTCAGGGGCGGGAGGTCAGCGACAACACACGACGGGGCAGCGGCACAGGTCGATGACCAGTCGTCGCACCAGGTTCGTCGTCGTCATGCGTCGGGACTATACAGGTCCGTGCGTGACATGCCCAGGACGTGTGTGCCGCTGCCGGCGCTCAACGTCGGCTCGCCGTAAGCGAGTTGCGAGGTGAACCGGGCCGCGCGGGCGGATCGGCGCGCCTCGTCACACCGCGGGCTGCTGTTCCTCCGCCAGCACCCGGGTGACGCCGCGGGAGGCGCCGGCGGCGTCCTCCGCGTGGAGCCGCGCCAGTTCCTCGACGAACGGCCGAATCCGGGGGTCGTGCGCCTTGTCCGGCCGTGTCGCGACGACGGTCGAGCGCAGCAGGGGCAGACTGGGGACCTCCGCGAGGCACAGGGACCCCGGCGCCACCTCCTCGGTCACCGCGGTGACGGGAAGCAGGGCGATCATGCCGTGCCGCAGCACGGACTCCTTCACCACCTGCACGCCGCGGGACCCGACCTGGGGGACGCCGCCCGCACCTGTTCCACGCAACTGCGCCTCTTCGGGGGCCGGCAGAGGTTCACCGGGCCGGTGCGCACCGTGCGCTGCCTGGGCGACAACGTCCTGGTGCGCGAGGCCCTGTCGGGGCCGGGCGACGGGCGGGTGCTCGTCGTGGACGGCGGCATCCGTACCGGCCGCCCCCGATAGACTCCCGGCCGTGGACGACCAACCTCCGGGCCTGGACTGGGAACTCGTGCGCGAGAGCCCGAAGGCGGCCGGATTCCTGAAAGTGCGCAGCCGTACCTACCGCTACCCCGACGGCCGGCAGGACCAGTGGGACATCCTCTGCGGGCCGCGCACCGTGGCCGTGGTGGCCCTCACCGACGACCGGCGGGGCGTGCTCGCACGGCAGTTCCGCCCGGGGCCGGGGCGCGTCCTCGACGAGCTGCCCGGCGGCATCGTGGAGCCCGGTGAGGACGTCGCGGCCGCCGCCGCCCGCGAACTGCTGGAGGAGACCGGCTACCGGGCGGGGCGGGTCGAGGTCGTCATGAAGACCTACCTCGCGTCCTACGCCACCCACCTGCGCCACGCGGTGGTGGCGTGGGACTGCCGCAAGGTGGGCGAACCCGCCCTGGACGCGGCGGAGTTCATCGAGCCGGTCACCCTGCCGGTCGAGGAGTACGTGCGGCACGTGCTGACCGGCGAGCTGACCGACGCCGACATGGGGCTCGCGGGCCTGTTCGCCGCGGGCCTGCTGGTCCCCACGCCCTGAACGCCGGCCAGTTCCGTGGGCGCCGGTAGTTCCGTGCCGTGCCGGGTCAGTTCCGTGCCGGTCAGTTCCGTGCCGCGCGGAGCGCGGCCGGCAGACGGGCGCCGACGGCCGGCTCGGCCTCGACGTACAGCCGGGTGCGCGGTTCGGTGGCCGCGCGGCGCACGGTGATCCGGCCGTGCCCGCCGTCACCGAACACCCAGCGGTCCTCGACGGCGGCGGCGTGCCAGCCCGGCAGCAGCCGCGCGACGCGGGCCACGACCTCCTCCGGCTCCAGCGCGACGGTGTGGATGTCCTGCCGGTAGGGGTGGTCGCCGCGCAGCGCGGTGACCGCGTCGTCCAGGTCCGCGACGGCGGGGAAGGCGGCGAGGAGCGTGCCGAGCGCGGCGAGGCTGTCGCGTTCGAAGTATCCGGCGCCGTCGGGGCCCGGCCACACCAGGGCCCCGTTGGGCTCGAGCCCCAGGGCGGGCCGGGGGTCGCTCCGCCAGGCCGCCACGATGTGCTTGAAGCCGACCGCGGTCTCGGTGACTTCGACGTCCGGCCGGTCCGCCGCCACCGCCCGGGCCACCATCAGCGGGGCGACGGCGGTGGTGATCAGCCTGCGGGCCGGCAGGCCGGCCCGCAGGAGCAGCGCCGCCTGCTCGGCACTGCCGATGAACCGTGACCGGCGGGTGAACAGCGCCAGCCGGTCCCCGTCGCCGTCCACCATGGCCACCAGGCCGCGGCCGGCGTCGGGCAGGCCGGCGAGCACGCGCTCCGCGACGGCTTCGGCCTGCTGACGCAGCGTCGGGTCCGGGGTGGCGCCGGCGAAGAAGGGCAGCGGCCGTGCCCGGTGGAAGGCGAGCCCCGGCAGGTGCGGTGCGAGGGCGCCGACCGCGCCGTGGGCGGCGTCGACCACCAGCCGGCCGCCGAAGCGCCGGCCGCCGAAGCGCCGGCCGCCGAAGCGCCGGGCGCCGGCGAGCAGCGCGCGCCCCACCGCCCCCCGCGCGTACGCGGCGGCCGCGTCGACGGCGCGGTGCGGGCGCACCGCGACCTCGGCGGGCTCCGACGCGGCGCCCGCGTCCACCGCGGCCGGCGGCCACACGACGCCGTATCCGGCGCTGTCGCGGACCTTCAGCCCGAAGAATCCCGGCGGGTTGTGGCTGGCGGTCATGACGACCGCCGCCGCCAGCCCGCCGTCCTCGTGCACCATGCGCCCCAGCGCGGGCGTGGGCGCCGGTCCGGTGGCCAGCCGGCAGGACGTGCCGCGCCCGGCGAGCCAGTCCGCGGCGAGCCCGGCCAGTTCGCGGGAGCCGGCCCGGCCGTCGTGGCCGACGAGTACGTCCGCTCCTCGGTCCCGTCCTGCGAGGAGGGTGGGAAGGACGCCGTGCAGGACGGCGAGCACCTCGCGTTCGCTCCAGCCGGGCCCCGGCAGGCCCCGCCATCCGTCGGTCGTGGTGGGCTGTGACGTCATCGAGATGTCCGCCTTCCGGTCCGGGGCACCAGCAGGGCGCCGATGCCCAGTGGGGGCGCGCAGCCGGGAGCCGTGGCCAGCCACCCGGTGAGCGTGGTGGGGCGGGCGGGGGCCGGCCGCTTTCCGGCGGCGCCCGCGAACCGGCCCCCGGCCGCGTGCAGGACCATCGCGGCGGCCGCATGGTCCCAGGGGGCCACGGCAGGGCTGCCCGGCGCGGGGAGACGGACGGCGGCCGCGGCCCGGCCCAGCGCCACCAGCACCAGTTTCACGCTGGTGGTGGGTACTTCACGGACCGTGTAGCGGCCCGGCGCGGTCCGCTCCAGCAGGGCCTGGAGCGGCCCCGAGCGCCCGGGCCCGGTCAGCACGGCACGCGGCCCGTACCAGGGGAGTGCCTGCGGGGAGCCGCTGACGCGCAGTACACCGGGGGCCGCGGCCAACCGCAGCCCGTAGCCGGGCAGGTCGACCAGGGACTGCGCGGGGCGGCCCGCGTCGATCTGGCAGATGGCGATGGAATAGGTGGCCGAGCCGTGCAGGAAGGGCACCGTCCCGTCCAGCGGATCGATCAGGAAGCACCGGTCCGGTACGGCGCCCAGCCGCAGCCGGTTCTCCTCCGCGACGACCCTCCTGGCGGGCCGGGCGCGGCGCGCGGCGTCCTCCAGGATCGCCTGGAGCCGCAGGTCGAGATCGCAGACCGGCTCCGGCCTGCCGTACACGTTCGTCTTCACCCGGGCCGGGGTGGGAGCGCGCCGGAACTCCCGGACCGCGAGGCGGCAGCGGTCCAGCGCACTGCCGAACAGCGCGTCGAGCCCCGGGTCGAGGCCGCCCCCCGCCGGTCCCGGTACCGGTGGGACGGCCCGGCCCGCACCGCCCGCATTGCCCGCACCGCCCGCACCGGACCGCGCCCCGGCCATCACGCGCCCCCGCTGCCGCCGGCGGGCAGCCCCCCGGCGCGGGCGGACGGCCCGCGCGGTGCCGCGTCGACATGGGTGGGCAGCGCGCCCGCCAGGCGCGCCAGCACGTCCGGGCGGTCCCGCCAGACGCCGGCCAGCCGCAGCAGCGCCGCGAGGTTGTCGCCGGCGGTGTGGTAGCGCACGGACGTCCACGGGGCGCGGGCCGCGAGGCGGTCCAGCAGCCGGCCGCGCAGCCCCTCGGCGGCGGTCAGCAGCGAGCCGGCGAGCACCAGGCCGTACGGGGTCCCCGGGCCGATGCCCGCGGCCTGGGTGACGGCCAGGACGCCGGCGGACAACTCCTCGGCCGCCGCCTCGACGAGAGCGGCCGCGACGTGGTCGCCGCCCTGCGCCCAGCGCAGGACGTACGGGGCGAAGTCGGCGACCTCGGCCTTGGAACGGGCCGCGTGCACCGCCGCGAAGAGAGCCTCGCCCAGCGGCGCGTCCGCCCGCGGCCCGCCCGCTCGCCCGCACCACTCGCGCGCGGCCCCGGTGAGCGCGGTGCGCGGGCCCCGGCCGTCCACGGCGCGCACCGCCGCGCGCAGCCCGGACACCGCCAGGTCGTAGCCGCCGCCTTCGTCGCCGAGCAGCCACTCCAGCCCCGAGGCCCGCGCCCACCGCTGCCCGTTGCCCGCCGCGAAGCCCGTCCCGGTGCCGGCCACCACGGCGCACACGGCTGCGGCGGGGCCGTCCGCGAGCAGCAGCGGGGCGATGTCGTTGGTCACCAGGACCGGCGCCGCCCCCAGGCCCGCGAGTTCGCAGGCGTGCCGGACCAGGGAGGCGAACTGCCGGGCGCAGACGGCGGTGGACGCCGCGCCGTGCGCCGCGACCACCCCCCGCACCGACCCGCCCGGCACTGCCACGGCGGGCCGCAGCGCGGCGAGCAGCGTGCCGAGGCCGTCCAGGGCGGGGCCCGCCCCGACCGAGCGGGGATTGGTCGAGGAGCCCTCGGCCGCCGCGCGTTCACGGCCGTCGCGGGACAGCGCCGCCCAGGTCCTGCTGCCGCCTCCTTCCAGCAGGACCCACTCGCCGTCCGGCGCCGTCATGGCCGGCACCGGCGGTCGAGGTGGCGCAGCGCCCGGTCGAACGCCTCCCGGGTCACGTCGTCGACCACGGTGCAGTGCCCCGGCGCGGCCGGGACCACCAGGTGCAGGTGCCCGTTGCGTACGCGGCGCACCGCCTCCAACGCGTCCCAGACGTCCGCCCGCAGGGGTGCGGGGACGGTGGTGGGCAGCCGGTGCCCGGACAGCACGGCCAGGATGCGGTCGTGGTCGCCGCGGGTGCAGTGGCCGCCGTGCAGGCTCAGGGCGGTGGCCACGGCCAGCCCCGCGGCCACCGCCTCACCGTGCAGGACGCGGAACCCCGCGGCTGCCTCGTAGGGGTGCCCGACGCAGTGGCCGAGGTTGAGCAGCCGGCGCAGGTCGGCCTGTTCGAACGGGTCGGGAGCCAGCAGGAGCAGCTTCGCGGTGATCGCGGCCCGGATGATCGCGTCCCACGGCCAGGTGGCGGCCCCGCGCCCCACGGACCGCTCCAGGACGGCGAAGAGTCCGGGGTCGGCGATCAGCGCCACCTTGACCACCTCGGCCAGGCCGTTGCGGATGTGCTGGTCGGGGAGGGTGCGGATCAGCTCGGGGTCGACGAAGACCGCCGCCGGGTGCTGGAAGGCGCCGACCAGGTTCTTCGTCCCGTCGTAGTTGATCCCGCCCTTCCCGCCGATCGCCGCGTCGACCTGGGCCAGCAGCGTCGTGGGCACCAGCGCGTACGGCACCCCGCGCATGTACGTCGCCGCCGCGGCCGTGGTGAGGTCGCACACCATGCCCCCGCCGACGCCCAGCACGAGGGTGCGCCGCGTCGCCTTCACCCGCTGGAGCGAGCGCCACAGGCCCTGGAGGCCCGA
Source organism: Actinacidiphila sp. bgisy144 (assembly GCF_057708105.1). Classification (NCBI taxonomy): domain Bacteria; kingdom Bacillati; phylum Actinomycetota; class Actinomycetes; order Kitasatosporales; family Streptomycetaceae; genus Actinacidiphila; species Actinacidiphila sp. bgisy144. The sequence goes on from NZ_JBYIRM010000036.1 coordinate 53,467, forward strand.
CTGCGACTTGGTGGCCTCGCCCTCGGCGACCAGCACCACGTCGAAGGGCACCCCGACCCGGGCCAGCACGGCGGACACCGAGGACAGGTGGTGCGCCGCGACCACGGTGTCCATGGTCAGCACGATGCGGTGGGCGTCGAGCGCCGCCACCAACTCCCGCAGGTGGTCGGCGAGACGGTCCGTCAGCCCGTTCTCCAGGTGGATGCGGTAGCGGTCGGCGCGGCGTGCGGTCACGTCGAACCCGCCGTCCGCGCCGTGCGCGACCTCCAGGCGCGAGGCGGTGGCGGTCACAGCAACTCCTTGGCGATACGGTCGGCCACGGCCCGGGCGGTCAGCCCCGCGGCCTCGTACAGCGCCTCCTGCGGCCAGCCGGCCGCGCCGTACCCGTCGGCGCCCAACGCCAGGCCGCCGGGGGGCAGGAAGCGGCCGAGGACCGTCGAAGGCGCGTTGTGGACGCAGGCGGCCGCGGTGCCCCGTGGCAGGTGGCGCTCCCGTCCGGCGGCGGCCAGGCGGGCGAACCTGGTGGTGCTGACGACCTCGACGACGCGCACGGCGCGGTGCCGCTCCTCGGTGAGCAGGTCGGCGGCCCGCACCGCGGCCTCGCGCATCGCCCCGGCCGTGAGCACGACCAGGTCGGGGCTGGGGTGGTCGCGCAGGGTCAGCACACCGTCCTGGAGCGGGGCCGCGCCCAGCTCGGCGAAGGTGTGGCGCACGGGCACCGCCTCGTGCGGCAGCCGCAGGTAGGCGGGCCGGCCGTCGGCGAGCGCCTGCACGGCGAGGTACTTCGCCGTGTTGACGTCCGCCGCCTCGAACATCTCCAGGCCGGGCAGGGCGCCGAGGGCGGCCAGGCAGCCGTCGGACTGGACCATCGGCCCCAGCGGGTCGCCCAGGCCGCCGGAGGTCCCCACCAGCAGCACCGGCAGCTGCGGGAAGACGATCGACTCCCGGATCTGGTCGAGCATGCGCCAGTAGAAGCCCTCCATCGAGAACAGCACGGGGCGCAGGCCGGCGCCGGCCGCGCCGCCGGCCAGCGAGGCCGCGTCCTGCTCGGCGATCGCGCACTGGAGCACGTCGGATGCGCGGTTGTGCCAGCTCCAGGAGCCGGTGCTCGCCATGCGGGGCAGCAGCCCCGAGTTGCGGATCGCGTCGGGGGCCATCCACAGCAGCGGCAGTCCGGCCAGAGCGTCGGCCAGTTCGGGGCCCAGGGTCTTCTTGGCCACCGGCGCCCGGCCGACCGGCGTCTCGGCGACCCGGCGCAGCAGCGCGGGGCCGTCGGCCCACGCGGGGCGGCACGGCGGCGGCGCGGTGGGGGCCGGCGCGGTGGGGGCCGGCGCCGCCCGCCGCGCGGCGGCGGCCGCGGTGTACGTGTCGACCACCGCGAGCGCGCGGTCCAGCAGCCGGCCGGTGTCGAGGTCGGGGAGGTGCCGGGGGGCGGCCTCCGCGCCGAGCGTGTTGCCGCCCTCCACCTCCGCCGCGAGGCCGCGGCCCTTGACCGTGTGCAGGATCAGGGCCGTCGGCCGGTCGGCCGGGGCCTCCCGCAGGTGCTCGGTCACGGCCGCGACGTCGTGGCCGTCCACCTCCCTGGTACGCCAGCCGAAACCCGACCAACGGGCGGCCCAGTCGTCCGCGGGCAGCCGGATGACGCTCCCGGACCCGTTCGCGTCCACCAGCGCGACCAGGTTGCGCAGGCCGAGCGCGGCGGCGGTCATGGCCGCCTCCCACACCTGCCCCTCGGTGCACTCGCCGTCGCCGAGCAGAACGAAGGTGCGGCGGCCCAGGTTGCCGCGCCGGTCGGCCAGCGCGAGCCCCGCGCCGAAGCTGAGCCCCTGCCCCAGGGCGCCGGTGCTCATGTGCGCGCCGGGAAGCTGGCCGCGGCGCGGCATACGCCCGAGGCGGTGGCCGACCTGCCCGAAGCCGGCCAGCTCCTGCCAGGACATCCCCGGGACCGCGCCCAGGGCCCACAGCGCGGCGTACCAGGGGGCGACCGCGTGGCCCTTGGAGTACACCAGCCGGTCGCCCTCCTCGCCGCTGCCGGGGCCGAGCGTCGTGGCGCCGGAGAAGTACAGCGCGGTGACGGCCTCCACCGCCGAGGAACTGCCGCCCGGATGCTTGTTGGCGGCGAGGACGAAGGCCCGGATGCCGGCGGCTACGGTGCGCAGTTCGTCCGTCGTCGGAACGGGACGCGGTACGTGGGTCATTGCGGCTCTCCTCACGAGGGTCCGCCCCCTGCCCGCAGGCCGGGGACGCGGTCGGTTCCGTTGAGTGCGTGTGCGCACCGCGCGCGGCCCCGCGCGGTGTCCGGTGCGGGGAGCGGGGTGCCGGCGGGAGCGCGCCGCCCCCGGTGCGGGCGGCGGCCGGCGTTCACCGCCGGTCCGCCATGAGGAGCCGGCGCAGGTGGCGCCTGCGGTCGGTGAAGGCGTTGCGGGCGTGCATCATGCGCCAGTTGTCCCAGACCAGGACGCCGCGCTCCTCGATCCGTACGGCGAGGCGGTGCTCGGCGAAGTAGCGCCGGCCCGCCGCGAGGTAGCCGGCCATCAGCGCGTCGTGGTCGCGGCAGCGGTCGTCGCAGGGGAACCGGACCACCAGGGCCCCGTGCCGGTCCTCCACGAGCGGATGGCGGCACCGATAGCTGACCCCGGAGCGGGCGAGCGCCGCGGTCGGCGTCCAGGTGTAGGACCTGGCGCGCAGCCGCGCGAGCTGTTCCGGCGGCAGGCCCGCGACGAAGTCGTAGGAGTCGGCGAGGGTGGTCTCCCCGCCCGGCCCTTCGGCCTGCGTCACGCACCACAGCGCCTGGTAGCGCGGAGGGGGCCCCGGGAACTCGAACCACTCGGTGTGGGCCCGCAGTTCGCGGGTGTTGGACGGCAGGTACACGCTGTTGTCCACCGCCGGGTCCGGTCGGATGTCCCGCACCACCACGCCGTCGAACTGCGGGACGGCCGGCCCCAGCCGGGTCAGCTGGGCGACGTGGTCGAAGCCGTCGGGGACGCGGCGCAGGTACACGTGCCCGGTGGCCGCCAGGGCCGCGCGGACCCGGTCCACGTCGAGTTCCAGGCCCCCAAAGGCCCGCTGGTCCAGGGTGCTGACGAGGCGCGGCATCACGCCCTCGGTCCGGTCATCGCTTCCACCTCCGGGAGGACTGCGCTCGCGAGCAGTTCCAGATGGGCCAGGTCGGCGAGGTCGACCAGCTGGCAGTAGACGCGGCTCACGCCGAGGGCCGCGTAGCCGGCGAGTTCCGCGACCACCTGGGACGGCGTGCCCGTCACGGTGCCGGGCGCGCGGCCCGCGCCCGCCCGTGCTGCGCGCTCGCGCGCCTGGTCCTCGGTGGTGCCGCAGCACACCCGCAGCAGTGCCGAGTGCCGCAGGGACGCCGGATCGCGCCCGATCGCCCGGCACTCCGCCCTGCCGCGCGCGATCGCGGCGGCGGCCGCCTCCGGCGAGGGCCTGGCCAGGTTGTGCTCGTCCGCGAAGCGCGCGGCGATCCGCGGTGTGCGGACCCGGCCCCGGCCGCCGACGGTGATCCGCGGCCGGGGACGGCCGGACCCGGTCCGCGGCCCGGGGTTCGCCTGGAGGCGGTGGTGCGCTCCGGCGAAGCCGAACGGCCGCTGCGCACTTGCCTCCCACAGCCCGCGGATGATCGCGAGCTGCTCCTCCAGCGCGGCGAACCGCTCGGCCGGGGAGCGGAAGGGCACGCCCATCGCGTGGTGCTCGCGCGCGAACCAGCCTGCCCCCAGGCCCAGTTCCACCCGGCCGCCGCTCATCTCGTCCAGTTGCGCGACCACCGTGGCCAGGAGCGCGGGCGACCGGAAAGGGGCCGCGCTGAGCAGGCTGCCCAGGCGGACCCGCCGGGTCTCACGGCTCAGCCCCGCGAGCGTCGTCCACACCTCCGTGGGGCTGCCGGGCGAGGCGCTAGGCGCCCAGCCCAGGAAGTGGTCGGAGCGGAACACCCCGCCGAAACCGAGGCGTTCGGCGGCCCGGGCCACCGCGAGCTGCTGCTCGTACGTCGCGCGGTGGGCCTCCATACTGACGAAGAGCTCCATGCCGGCTCCCTCCTCCTTCGAGGCCCGCGGTGTCATCGTGCTCCGCCCGCCGCGCCGACGAGCCGGTCCGCCCGGCCGGCCGTGTCGGGCCGCAGCAGCGCGCCGTCGAGATGGTGGGCCGTACCGAACACCGAGCCCGACAGCAGGCTGTACGGGGGGACCTCCGCGCCCGGCAGGACCACGGAGGAGACGATGGAGGTATGCGCGCCGATCACCGCGCCCCGCCCGAGGACCGCCGGGCCGTAGATCCGCGCGCTGGGGTGGGCGGTGACGTCGGGGGCGATCAGCACCGGCCCGCGCACGACGGTGGCTCCGCCGCGCGGTGCGGCCGGGCTCGGCCCGGGCAGGTAGCGGCTGGCCGGGGAACTCCCGCTGACCGCCTCGATGTTGCCCTGCCAGTAGCGCTGGGGGACACCGACGTCGCGCTGGTAGACCACCCCCGCGTCGTAGGCGCCCAACGACCTGCCCGCGCCCGGCAGGCCCGGCAGGACCTGCGCGGAGAAGTCGCAGAAGCCCGTGCGGGGGATCAGGGGGACGACGTCGGGGCGCACCACCCACGCACCGGTCGAGCCGAGCGCGGTCGGAGCGCCGGCGCCGGGTTTGAAGAGGTACTCCGTCACCACCGGGCCGTCGGTGACCAGGAAGTCGCCGTCCCACCGGGCCGGGTCCTGCCGGGCCACCGCCACCGTGACGGACGCCGGGTGCGCGAGGTGCTGCCGCACCAGGGCCCGGATGTCGACCCCCGCGATGATGTCCGCGGGCACCACCACGATCGGCTCGCCCTCCATGTAGCCGAGGTGGTCGCGCAGCGCGCCGCCGGTCCCGGTGCGCCGGCGCTCCCACAGGCAGCGCACCGGGCAGGCCGGACCGCCCAGGGGCTCGACGAACTCGGCGATGGCCCGGGTCCGCGGGCCGACCGTGACGGCGATCTCCTCGACGCCCGCCTCGCGCAGACTCTGGATGACGTACCAGATCACGGGCCGGTTGGCGACGGGCAGCAGTGCTTTCGGGGCGGCCAGGGACAGCGGACCGAGACGGTCCGCGCGGCCGTTGGCGAGTATGAGCGCTTTCATCCGAACCTGCCTCCACGGGTGCGGTCGGCCGGGCTACACGGTGGCGGAGACGAGGAGCCGCCGCAGGTGCCGCACCTCGTCGGTGAAGGCGTTGCGGGCGTGCATCATGCGCCAGTTGTCCCACACCAGGACGGCCCGCTCCTCGATCTTGACCGCGACGTGGTGGGCCGCGAAGTACTCCCGGCCCGCGGTCAGGAAGCGCTCCATCAGGTCGTCGAAGCGCGCGCACCGGTCGTCGCAGGGGAAGCGCACGATGACGTCGCCGCCGTGTCGTTCCAGCAGCGGGTGGTCGGCGTGGAAGTCGATGCCGAGCTTGCGCAGCACCGCGCTGGGCTGCCACGGGTAGACCGAGGACAGCAGGTGCTCGCGGTCCCGCGCGGTGAGGGTCCGCACGAAGGAGTAGGCGTCCGCCAGCGTGGTCTCCCCGCCCGGGCCCTCGGTCTGCCGCACGCACCACAGGGCCACGTAGCGCGGCGGGTGGCCCGGGTACTCGAACCACTCGGTGTGCGGCATGAGTTCGCGGGTGTTGGACGCGGAGAAGACGGTGTTGTCCACGGTCGGCTCCGGCCGCACCTCGCGCACGATGGCCCCGTCGAACTGGGCGGCGGGCGCCCCGAGCCGGCTCAGCTGGCCGACGTAGTCGAAGTCCTCGGGCACGTCCCTGACGTAGGCGTACCCCTCTCGCGCGAGCGACGCGCGCACCCGGCCGAGGTCGAGTTCCCCCGCGGGGCCGTCGGCCAGGCTGATCGAGATCACCGGTACGGTCATTCTCCACTCCGTTCACTCGTGCGGTGGTGGTCGCGGCGGGCGGTGCGCGCACGGCGCGCCGCCCGCAGCAGGTGCAGGACGCGCAGGGGGACGAACCGGATGGCCAGCCTGAACCGGTGGAACCACCCGTACTGGAGGGCGATCAGCCCGCCGAGGTACTCCGGGACGGTGAAGACGCGCTCCGCTCCCGGGAGCAGCCGGGCGCGGACCGCGCCGGCGACGGAACCGACGGACGTGTACATCGCCGCCGCCCGGCGGTAGTCCTGCCCGAGCTCGCCGTCGGGGCGGTCGGGCGCGTAGGTGTCCCGCAGCAGGCGGTGGTGGTAGTTGAGCCAGCCGAGCAGGTTGCCGGTCTCGGCGAACCACGTGCGTTCCCCGTCGGCCCGGTCGTCCCGCCTCGGTGCGCCGGCCGCGAGCGCCCGCAGGCTGCTCGACACGTCCAGCAGCCTGCGCCGCAGATGGACGTCGCTGTCGGGCAGGTGCGCCTGAAGGGCGCGCAGGAACCCCGGTGTCAGCAGCCGGCTCAGGAGCTTCATGCCGGGGACGAGGGCCATGTGCTCCAGCACCCTGCCCTCGGTCTCCATCAGCACGCGGGCCGCGGCGGGCGCTGCTGCCCCGCGGCGGTGCCGGTGCAGCCAGACGTACGCGGGGAGCAGCCGGCCCTGCACCCACAGGCAGGCCCCGATGCGCTCGGCCCGGTGCACGGGGTCGATGCCCGCGGGCAGCACGCCCCGCGACCAGACCCGCCGCAGTTCTCCCCAACGGCCCTTCTCCCACAGCAGTTCGGAGAGCGCCCACCGCGCCTGCGCGGGTGGCACCGCGGAGCGCGTGGCCTCCTCGGCGAGCATGGCCCCGACCTCGCCGACCAGGCCGAGCGCGCGGTACAGGGCCAGCCGCGCGGCGATCCGCTCGGCGTGCGAGACCGGCACGTCGGGGCACCACGTCGTCCGGCGGCCGGGCGCGGCCAGGGCCGGCAGCGACCAGGCCGCGGCGAGCGCCGCGAAGAAGTCGGCGGTCGGTCCGCAGACCACCGCCACCTCCGCGCCGGCGGCCCGCAGCAGCCCGGCCATGGCAGGCTGCCGGCCGCGCGGCACCTGGTGCCAGTCCGCCCCGCGGTCGGTGTGCACACCGTGGTTGACCCATGTCACCCGCTGCCCCCGCAGGGCGTCCGCGGGGAGGGCGGCGAGCAGGTCGTCGACGTCGAAGAAGTCGCTGCCGCTGTAACCCGCGACGACCACGGCCGGGGCCCGCCGCAGCGCCCGGGTCAGCCGCCGTGCCTCGTCCGCGGCGAAGCCGGCCTCGATCCGGGCGAGCGTGGCGCCCAGCGTGCCCAGACGGGGGTCGTCGCGTACCGAGCCGTGGAAGTGCAGCAGCTGTTCCGGGCCGGGCGGCGCGGCGAAGGCGCCCTCGTGGGCGCGCTCGACGCAGTCGTCGAAGTTGGCGGTGACGTGCCTGCCGCCGGCCCGCAGGTGGTGGGCGAAGAAGCGGTGCAGCCGGTTGGGCGGAGCCGTCCGCAGATCGGCCAGCAGGCGCAGCGCCCGGTGGTCGTCGCCCAGGACGCGGTCGGCGACGCCGAGCACGGTCTCCAGCCGCGGCAGCCGTACCGTCCCGGGGCGGGCCGCGCCCGCGGACCGGTCGCAGATCTGCGGGGCCGTCCAGCCGAGCGAGCGGTGATGGGCCATCACGGTGCCGAAGCTGTCGGTGTCCGGGCCGCTGTCGAAGTACAGCGCGAAGGCCCGCCGGGTCAGTGCCTCCGCCGCCGGCAGGCAGGACGGGGCGTCCAGCGACACGCCGGCGCCGGTCCAGCAGGTCACCTCGGCCGGTCCCAGCGCCGCCAGCGGGCGGACGATGTCGTCGAGCGGGGACATGGGTGGGCTCCTCTCCCGCGCCGCGGGGGATGTCGTCGGTGCCGGGGCGGCCCGGTCAGTGGAGGGGCGAACGGCCGGCCGGGTCCTGGCCGGCGCCGGGGGCCGGGGCCGGGTCCGCCGGTCGGACCGGCTCGGGCACCGCAGCCTCCCAGATCGCGTCGAAGCGCCCGGACCAGTAGTCGAACCACCTCGGCGAGTCGCGGCGGTGGATCGTGATGTGCATGCGCTCGGCGATGCTGTCGTCGCGGAAGCCGTGCGTCTCGACGATCAGGTAGCCGTCGGGGGACTGGGCGTCGACCACGATCAGGCTGAACCCCGGATTGAAGTCCAGCAGCCGGTAGTCGAACCCCGCGGCGCCCGCGAGCCTGCGCAGACCGCTCAGCGTCGACTGGAGGGTCTGGCCGAGATCGAGGCTGGTGTCCAACTGCGCCGCGGTCCGCGCGAGTTGGCCGGGCTCGGGCGACTGCACGACGATCCTGAAGGTGCCGCCGCGCTGGAGCACCTCGCGCCGGATCTCCGCGGTGTTGACGACGACGTTGACGGCCGTCGGCCCGTACACGCGGATGTCGCGGGCGTCGCGCAGCAGCACCCCGAACTGCGTGAAGGAGGTGCGGTCCTGGAGCACTTCGTCCACCGGGAGCCGGGCCGGCGCCGGTTCGGTGTGCAGCACGAGGAACGCCACCGTCGCCAGCACCATGCTCTGCACGACGCGCGTTCCGACGACGTCGAACAGGCCCAGCGCGGTGAGCGTGGTGCTCAGGCCGAAGATCCCGTACGTCTCCAGCCGCCGGCCGTGCAGGATGTCGTCGGCTCCCCGGCGCAGCCCGCGGGGCAACCGACCGGCTCCGAACCGCCTCAAGGCGCCCATGGTGAGACCTCCGCTGCCGTCGATCGGATGAGTCGGATGGGGATGCGCGCCCTCCCGAATCCGGCCGGAGCCGGGGGCGGCGCGGCCGCGCGTGGGAGAATCGGGCCGCGGTCCGCGCGCCGGGAGGCGTGCGTTTCGATGCTGCCAGGGCGCCCCGGCCCCGCCCAGGCCGGCGGTGGTGCCGGGGTGGTGCCGATGTGGTGCCGCACCATCCCCGAACGACGGGAGGGCCCAGGCCATGCGAGAGCAACCGGACTTCCGAGAGCAACCGGACTTCGCCGCCCTCCTGCGGCACCTGCGGCAGCAGCGCGGCTGGTCGCTGCGCGCCCTGGGCCGGAAGATCCACCTCGACCACAGCGTGCTCAGCCGATACGAGAACCGGCTGCGCGTCCCCGACCCGCAGGAGGCCGCCCGGCTCGACACCGCCCTCGGCGCCGACGGGGCCCTGCGCGCGCTGGCCGGGGCCGCTGCCCGGGCGGCGGCCCCGGCACCCTCCCCGGTCCCCGCGCGGGGAAGCGGCGCCGTACCGGTCTCCGGACTGCCCCCGGCCGTCGGGCACTTCCGGGGCCGCGACGAGGAGATCGCCGCCTTGACGGCGACGCTCACCGCCGCCGGCCCGGCGGGCGCGACGACGACGGTGTACAAGGTCGACGGCCCGCCCGGCAGCGGCAAGACCGCGCTGGTGACCGAGGTCGCCCGGCGCACCCGCGCCGGCTACGCGGACGGCTGCCTCTTCCTCGACCTGCACGGCTACAGCGAGGGCGCCGAGCCGCTGCCGCCCGCCGACGCCCTGGGCAGGATGCTGCGCCGGCTCGGCGTCCCGGCCCAGGCCCTACCCGACGAACTCGACGAGCGCGCCGCCCTCTTCCGCGACCGGACCCGCGAGCTGTCCCTGCTGCTCGTGCTCGACAACGCCCGCTCCAGCCGCCAGGTGCGCCACCTGCTGCCGGCCGGGCCGCGCTGCGCGACGCTCGTCACCAGCCGCAACCGGCTGGCCGCCCTGGACGACGCGGAACACCTCACACTGAGCGGGCTGACGCCGGCGGCGGCCACCGCACTGCTCCACGAGGTCTCCGGACTCCCCGACACACCGGCGACCCGCGGCGCGTGCGCGGAGATCGTCCGGCGGTGCGGCCACCTGCCGCTCGCCGTACGGATAGCCGCCGCGCGGATGCGGGGCGAGACCCCGCTCGACCCGTGCCGGCTGGCCGGCCAACTCGCCGACGAGCAGCGCCGGCTGGCCGCGCTCGACGACGGGGACCGCAGCGTCCGCGCCGCCCTCGAACTCTCCCGCGCCGCCCTGGACCCGGCGGAGAGCGAGCTGTTCGTCCTCCTCGGGCTCTACCCGCACGAGTCCCTGGACGCCCAGACCGCCGCCGCGGTCTCCCGCACCTCTCCCGCGACCGCCGGACACCTGCTGGAGCGCCTCTACGACGCCGGCCTGCTGCTGCGCGCGGACCCGGACCGCTACCGGTTCCACGACGTCACCCGCACCTACTGCCGGGCCGTCGGCCGCGCCGAACTCTCCCCCGACCAGGTCGCGGTGGCCCTGCGCGCGCTGCTGGACCATGTGCTGCGCAGCTGCGCGAACGCCGAACTCCGGCTCAACCCGCACCGCTACCGCTTCCCGTCCGCCGCCGACCCCGACGGCCCGCCGGCCCGCGAGTTCGCCGGCCACGCCGACGCGCTGGCCTGGCTGAACGACGAGCTGCCCGCTCTCGTCCTGCTGTGCCGGACCGCCGGCGAGCAGGGCTTCCTCGCGCACTGCTGGCAGCTCGCCCACATGCTGCGCGGCGTCTTCTTCCTCGGCCGGTACTGGGACGAGTGGGAGCGGACCCACCGCTGGGCACTGGCCGCCGCACGCCGGGCCGGGGACGCGGCCGCCGAGTCGGCGACCCTGAGCAACGCGGCCCTCGCCCACTCCACCAGGAACCGCCTCGACGAGGCGACCGGCCTGCTGGACGAGGCGATCCGGGTGGCCCGCGCGGCCGGCGACCGCCACGCCGAGTACACCGCGCTGGGCCACCTGGCCTGGGTCCACCACCTGGCCGGACGCCACGAGCAGGCCCTGGCCCAGGAGTTGGACGTGCTCGACTTCCACCGCGCCGAGGGCGCGCCGCGCAAGGTCGGGATCGCCCTGCGCGACGCCGCCGCCGTCGAGCGGGTGCTCGGCCTCCACCCGGCCGCCACGGCCCACCTGCTCGAAGCGCTCGACCTGTTCTCGCAGCTGGGCCTGCTGCTCGACGGCGCCATGGCACTCAACTGCCTCGGGCAGGTGGCGGCGGACCGCGACGCTCCCGACGACGCGGCGGGCTACTTCCGGCGCGCGCTCGCGGCAGCGCGCGCCTGCGGCAGCCGCTACGAGCGCGCCCGCGCCCACCTCGGTCTGGGGCTGCTGGCTGCCGCCGAGCGGTCCGCGGTGCGTGCCGGGTGCCATCTCGCACTGGCCGAGCGGGAGTTCACCGCACTGGGCGCCCTCGCCGAGTCCGCCGCCGCACGCAGCGCCCGGTCCGCCCTCACGCCCCCGCATGGAGATAGCCGGCCCAGTGCACCGGGGCCGACGGCATGACGTCGCGCACCGACCGGGCCGCGGACACGATCACCTCCGCGGCCCGGTCGACCCGCAGCCGGCCCTCGGCGTCCTTGAGACCGGTGTAGAAGCGGGTGGCGATCCGGACGGCGCCCTCGTCGCCCACCGGCCAGAACGTCCCGATCACATGCGTGAACCCGATGAGCTGGAACGCCGAGGTGATGTGGACGGACTCGTCGGCCAGCCGCGGCGCCGCCTGCGTCGTGGAGCAGGCCGACAGGTAGCACAGCGCGCCGTGCGGACTCGACACCCGGGCGATCCGGCCGATGGTCAGCGGTGTGACCAGATGGTCCGACAGCAGCACCCTGCTCTCGGAGGGGACGTCCCGGTCGGCGACGGCGTGGCAGGCGAAGTGCGCCACGGAGCGGTTCTCCAGCGCGCCCACCACCGCGTCGTACCCGGCCTGCGGCCCGCTCAGCACGTCGGCGCCCGGCAGCAGGCCCCGCAGCGCCTGCGCCTCCCCCTCGGCGCCGGGCAGGGGAGTGGCGCCGGGCGGGTCGGGCACGCAGACCACCAGGGCGCCGGCCGGGTCCGCGGTGCGTGGGGCGGGAGTGCGCCGGGCGTAGGACAGGGCGTAGAGCGTCGGCGTGTAGGAGGAGACGACACGGTCCATCACGCTGCGGCCCGCGCGCTCGCGGTGGCGGCCCGCGGCATGCAGGGGAAGGTGCGCCATGACACCGACCGGGCACCACCACAGGCGGGCGGGCAACCCGCCTCCGGAACCCGCGACGGCGTCCAGCACGGGTTCGGCCACCGCGTCCCACAGCCACTCCAGGACCGCGTTCATCTCCCGTCCCGCGCGCAGGCGCCCGCCGTAGGTGCCGGCCGTCAGCGCCTCACCCACCGCGGCACGCAGGGCGTCGGCCTGCCGGGCCGCCTCCCGCACTCCCGGTACCGCGCCGCGGACCGGCAGCGGGGGACCGCCGCCGGCGGGCACCACGAGCGCCCCGCAGCCTTCGTCGGCGGCGTAGACGTAGACGACGGGGCCCTCGGCCGACCGGCCGCGCAGGTCCGCCAGCGGCACCGGGTCGAGGAAGGAGCGCAGGCCCGGCAGGGCCCGCACCGCGGCGACCATCGCCTGCCACCGCTCGTCGAGGCCCGCCCGGCGCCCGGCGAGGCGCGCGGCCGCCGCCGCGGCCGCCTGGTGCCCGCCGCCGGTCTCCGCCGCGCTCACCGGATCGGTCGCCGCGTCGGCGAGGAACTCCTGCTGCAACCGGACGAACTCGTCGGCGAGGCCGGGCGCGCGCTCGCGCAGCCGCGCCAGGTCCGCGGAGCGCTCCAGCATCCCTTCCGCGAGCAGCAGGCCCCGGGCCCGTTCGAGCAGCTCGACACCGCGCTGCGGGCGGCCGGCCGCGACGGCCACGGCGACGGCCTGCGCCGCGAGCCCGCTGACGCGGCCGAGGGCGTGCTCCCGGTCGGCCCGCTCCAGGCGCCGGCCGGCCAGCCGCGGCAGCAGGGCCACCGCCGCCTCCACCGCGGCCATCGCGGCGTCGTGGCCGGCCCGGGCGGCCGCGAGCCGGGCCCGCTCGCGGTGGGCCCAGATCCGCATCACCGTGGAGGCGCCGGTGTCCTGTGCCGCCTGGGCGAAGAGGTCCTCCGCCTCGCGCGCCGGCCGGGCGTCGCCGCGCAGCGTGCCGAGAGCGGCCAGCGACAGGCCGAGGTTGGCCCGCACCGCCGGCAGGTGGCCGTGGCCCGCCGGCAGCAGGCCGACGGCCTCCCGGCCCGCCGCCACCGCCTCGGCCGGCGCCGACGGATCACCGGTCCGCGCGTGCAGCAGGCGCAGGATGATCATCAGGTTCGACAGCCGCCCCGGCCGGTCCGGGTCGTGCGCGCGGGTCCCCGCGGCGACGTCCCTGCTGATCGCGGCCGCCTCGCGCAGCGCGCCGAGGTCGTCCGCGGCCGCCGCGTACGCCCGCAGCAGCAGGCTCAGGGTGGACCGCACCGCCGGGCGGTCGGGTGCCCTGCGCCGGGCGGCGGCCAGCGCCTCCCGGCAGGCCGCGACCCCCTCCGCCAGCAGCCGCGCGTCACCGGTGCGTTCGCCGATGCTGCGCAGCACGATGCCGAGGTTGGACAGCCGCCCCATCCGGTCGGGGTGCCCGGCCGCGGTCAGCTCGGCGGCCTGGCGAGCCCGTGCGACGGACTCCTGGAGCAGCGCGGTGTCACCGGTGATCTGGTAGGAGAGGTGCAGGGACAGGCTGAGGTTGGCCGCCGCGGCAGCGGTGTGCGCCGGCGCGAGCGGTCCGGCGACGGCGAGCCGGCCCACGGCGACGGACTCCGCCAGCACGTCGGGGTCGGCGCGGTACTCGTACCGCGCCCGCAGGACCAGGCCCAAACTCGACAGCAGGGCGTTGCGCGTCGGCGCGTCCAGGCCCGGGAACCCGACGGCCGCCCGCAGCAGCGCCACGGACTCGTCGAGCGCCTCCGGGTCCGCGGCGCGCTCGTGGCGGGCGAGCAGGCACACGGCGAGGTTGCCCGACGGGACCGCACGGGCGCGGTCGGACGGCGGCAGCAGACCGAGGGCGGTACGCCCGGCCGTGATCGCCTCCCGCAGTACGGCGGCGCTCCTGGTACGGGTGTGCAGGGCGCTCAGGGCGCCGGCGTGGTTCGCCCACAGCCGCGGGTCGTCCTGCGGCCCGTCCGCGGTGGGCGCGACGGAACCGCGGGTGGCGGCGACGGCCTCGGTGAGCAGCCGCAGCGTGCCGGTGCGCTCGTAGAGGTCCTGGAGCGCGGCGCCCAGACCGCTCAGCCGCCGGCGGCGCGCCGCGTCCGTACGGCTCAGGTCGAGCGCCGTGCGCGCGGTCGCCACCGCCTCGCGCAGCAGGCCGGTGCCGGCCCGGCCGCGGCCCACCGCGGACAGCGCGAGGGCGAGGTTGGCCAGCCGGCCGGCCCGGGCGTCGCCGCCGCTGTCTGCGATGCCGTCGCCGCCGTCCGCGGTGAGCGCGACCGCCCGGCGGCACACCGCCAGGGCCTCGTCGAGGGTGGACGGGTCGCCGGTGGCGTCGGCGACCATCTGGAGCGCCGCTCCCAGGTCGGACCAGGCGCCCGCCTCCTGCGCCGTGCCCCGGGCCGACCGCGCCGCCGCGCGGAACAGGCCGACCGCTTCCCGCAGCGGCGCCAGGTCGCCGCTCGCCGCGTGGGCGGCGATCCGGGCCCGGGCCGCGCTCGCGGCGTCGGTGCGTGCGGCAGGTGCGGCGGGTACCGCGGGTGCGGCGGGCTGGTCCGGAGACGGGGAAGCGGCGCCACGGGCCAGAGCGGCGCGCAGGTGCGGGGGCACGAGTTCGGGGGCGGTGCGCGCGAGGGGGAGCAGCAGGTCGGCCGCCGCCGCGAACTCCGGTCCGCCGCCCTCCTCCGCCAGCACCACGTGCCGCAGCCAGTGCAGCACGCCGAGCGCGTAGCGGGCCTCCTGGTCGGCGTCGAGATCGGTGGCGGCCCGCAGGCCGGATGCCGCTGCCGCCGCGTCGGCGCCGCTGAGCAGGGCGGCGTCACGGGTCCGGCCGAACCCCGCGATGCGTTCCCTCACCGCGGCCAGCAGCAGGTCCCTGGAGCGGGCGATAGGCTCGGTCATGGCATCAACCCACCCTTTTCCGTAGGGAGTTGCGCGGCGGGAACAGCGCCTCCGCCTGGCCCCCTGCTTACCACCAGCCCGCCCCCGAGCGCCGGGAGAAGCCCATGGCCGCCGTCGACCCCCTGTCCGAGGTGGCGCTCCTGCTCGCCGACGGAGGCGGCAGGTGGCTGGACGCGACCCCGGGGGACTTCGCCCTGGGATCGATCGCCCTGCGCGGGTGGCAGGTGCATCCGGTCCGTCCGGTCCCCCCGGGGTTCGCCGGGCAGCAGGCGTGCCTGGTCAAGATCAACTACGACCTGCGGCTGGAGCCCGACGCGCCCGGGCCCAGCTGGTTCGAGGTCGGCCTGGCCCTCTCGTGCCGCGAGAGCGGCACCGTCTCGGTGGCGGACGCCGTGCCCCGTACGGTGCTCGACCCGCAGCCGCCCGCGTCCTACCGCGTCGACGGCTTCCTCAACCTCGCGACGGCCGCGGGGGGCGACGGCGCGGTGCACCTGCCCGCGGTCCACCCGCTGGTCGACGTGTTCGGCGTGGGCGGGGCGGAGGTCCGCTGGCGGCACTCGGCCCGGCGCGGCGAGCAGATACGGCCGGGGTCGTACACCCACTGGCTGGTCCTGCTGGCGCCCGCGGACTGCCCCGAGGTGGCGGTGGAGGTCTCCGCGCGGTTCGACCTGCCCCCCGACGACGCCCTCGGCCACCTGCCGGCGACCGAGGGCGCGGCCTTCGCGCTGCGGCTCGCCGAAGACCGTCCCGCGGTCGCGGCGGCGCCCGCCCCGGACGGGGCCCCCACCGCGCCCGCCCCCGGAACACCGCACGCCCCCCGGGTGTTCGTGTCCTACGCGCACGACGACGAGCCGCACGTCGAGGCCGTGCGGGTGTTCAGCGAGTTCCTCGCCAGGGACTGCGGGTTCGACGTCCACATGGACCGGTGGGACCTCGACCGGCGCAGGGACTGGTACCTGTGGGCGATGCACCAGATCACGGCGGCCGACTTCGTCCTGGTCATCGCCTCGCCGATGTGCCGGACGGTGGGCGACGGCCGGATGGCCGACAAGAGCCACCGGGGCCTCCAGTCCGAGATGGGCATCCTGCGCGAACTGCTGCACAGCGACCGGGCGGTCTGGTCGGCCAAGCTGCTGCCCGTGGTGCTGTCCGGGCGGACGCCTGCCGAGATCCCGCTCTTCCTCCAGCCGCAGAGCGCCGACCACTACGTGGTGGCGGACCTCAGCCCGGCCGGGGCCGAGGACCTGGTGCGCGCGATCACCGGCCGCCCGCCGTACTTCCGGCCGCAGGCGGCGGCCCGCACTGCGGGCCCCGGCCACCCGCGCCGGCTTCCCTGACACCGCGACCGAGACGGCCGGCGCACCGCGACCGCCCGCAGGGCCGCACACTGCCGGTGCCGAGGCGCCGTCAGCTCTCAGTAGCCCACGGTGAACCGGGTGTTGAGGTGGCGTCCGTGCTCGATCTCGTCGACGACCGCGACGGCGAAGTCCTCGGCGGAGATCCGGCTCGTGCCGTCCTCACCCACGAGGAGGTCGTCGAGGGCGCTGCGGTACGTACCGGTCCGGGAGCCGGGACCGACCAGCGCGGACGGGCTGATCACGGTCCAGCGGACGTCGCCGACGGTCCGGAGGTGATCCAGCGCCGCTCCGTGTGCGTGCATGATCTGCACCAAGGTCTCCGGCAGCCCCTCGGTGTCCCACAGCAGCCTGCCGTCGGAGGTCCGCAGCGCCCCGGCTCCGCCGACCACGATCAGACGCGGGGCGACGTTGCCGCCGCCGAGGGAGCGCAGTCCCGCCACGAGCGACCTCGCGGAGGGCTCGGCTGTGGCGCGATGTCCGGCGCCGTCGCCGTGCCCACCGCCGACGGCGCTCACCACGACGTCCCGGCCGCCGGCCGCGCCGGCGACCGACGCCGGATCGAGGACGTCTCCTGTGACGATCCGCAGCGCCGCATGGGTCCGGGTCAGCTTCGAGGGGTCGCGGACCACGGCCAGGACGTCATGGCCACGATCGAGCGCCTCGCCGAGGACGCGGCTCCCGATCATCCCGGTGGCGCCGAACAGCGTGATGCTTGCCATCAGTGTCTCCTCGAAGGTGAAGGCGTCTTCCGTGCGGGACGTGCGTCCCCGCGGCGCGCGTCCCCGGCGTGAGCCGAGCGTAGTCGGATCGCCGGCCCGTCACCGCGGGACCGCCGCTCACTGCGCGCGGATCACGGCGGCCGGTGGGGTGCGCAGGGCCCGGCGGGTGGGCAGTTCGACGGTGAGGAAGGCCGTGGCGGTGACCAGGAGGGCGAGGGCGGGCAGCAGCCACGCCGGGCCCGCGGGCCACGGCCGGTCGAGGAAGCCCTGGCCGAGGAGGGCGAGCGGGACCGCGGACAGCAGCAGGGTCGCGGCCAGAGCGGTGGCGGCGGTCACCGCGGCCTCGCGGCGCATCATCGCGCGGACCTGCCGCGGCGTCGTGCCGCCCAGACGCAGCGCGGCCATCTCGACCCGGCGCTGCGCGGTGGCGGCGACCAGCTTGGTGGCGATGCCGAGCAGGAGGTACGCGAGCAGCACGACGATGGTGACGAGGTTGATCCACACCTCCGGCGGGGCGTCCTTCAGGCCGGTCGCGGCGGCGGGGCGGGCGTCCTCGAGCGCCAGACCGGGGCGGGCCGCGACGAGGGCCGTGAGGGCCTGCCGGGCCGCCGGGGTGCCGTCGGTGCGCACCAGGATGCTCTGGTCGAGCGTGGCCGTGGTGTGGCCGGCGGCCAGATCGTGCGACAGGACCAGCGAGCCGAAGCCGAGCCCGCGGGAGTAGACGGCGACCACGGTGGCGGTGACATGCGCGCCGTCCCCGAGGACCAGGCCGATCCGGTGGCCCACCTCGGCCGAACGCGAGCGGGCCGCGTCGCTGCTGACGGCGACGGTGGCACCGGTCAGACGGGCCAGGCTGCCCGCGCGGACCCCGAGGTCGAGGACGCCCGCCGCGCCGGGAGTGAGGATCATCGCAGGGTCCGACTCGGTGTCCGTGTCGCCGAACTGCCGGTACGGCCACACCACGGTGGTCGTGCCGACCGGTGCCGCCGCCCGTACGCCGGGCGAGTCCCGTACGGCGCTCAGCACGCCGTCGGGCAGACCGCCCAGGCCCGGAGCGGTCAGCCGCTGCTGGGCGAGGGTCCCGGTGCGGGTGTCCTGAGCGGTGGCGGCCAGCACGGTGGTCTGGGTGAAGGTGTAGGTCAGGACGAAGACCACGGCCATCGCCAGGCTGCTGACGATCCCCGCGTTGCGCAGGGCGTACGCGCGGACGTTGGACATCGCCAGCCAGGCCGGCGCGGAGGAGCCGGCGACCGTACGGCGGGACGCGGCGGTGCCGATGGCCCGCATCAGCGCCGGACCCGCGAGGGCCAGCCCGATCGCGCCGAGGACACCCGCGAGAGACGTGGCGGTGGCGCCGGCGACGGTGCGCGCGAACAGCGGCGCGACCGACAGACCGGTGGCCGCGACGACAAGCAGCAGGCCCGCGCGGGTGCGGGCCTTCGACGGGGTACGGGGCTCGCTGCGGGACTCGGCGACCGCCTCGACGGCCGGCCGGCGGGAGGTGCGCCAGGCCGCGCCCCGAGCGGCGAGCTGCACGCACAGGACCGTCAGCAGGACGGTTGCGAGCGCGGGCAAGGGGCTTACCGCCAGGGGCAGTTCGGACGGAATGACACCCAGGTCGGCCAGCAGCCGCCGGAACCGGTCCGCCAGCAGGTAGCCCGCGGCCACGCCGGGCGCCAGGGCCACGCCTGCGACCACGGTGGCCTGCGCGGCGGCGAACCGCCGGATCTGCCGGGGAGTCGCGCCGATGGCCCGCATCAGGGCCAGGTCGCGGCGCTGCCCGTCCACCGACACGGTCAGCGCGCTCGCCGTCACGAACCCGGTGATCAGCAGGACCACCCCGGCCAGTGAGCCCGCGAGCAGCATCAGCAGCGAGCGGGACGCGCCGGCCCCGGGCGAGACCAGGTCCCCGCGGGCGGCACCGGTGACGGCCACCAGTCCGCTGCCCTTCAGCTTCGTACGGACCTCGGCGGCGACCCGGTCCCGTGCGCCCGGCGCGGTCCGCAGCCCGACGAGGTCGACGGTGCCGGCCCGCGGGCCGCTGTCGCGGCCGGACAGCCGTACGGCGGTCGGGTCGTCGAAGAGGATGCCCGCGTCCGGAGCGTCGACCACCGCCGAGACGCGGTAGCCGGCGGCGGGGCGGCCGCCGGCCACCACCTGGACCCGGTCGCCCACGCGTACGCCCGCCGCGACGGCGACGGCGCTGTCCACCGCGACCTCGCCCGATCCGGCCGGTGCCCGGCCCGCCAGGTGCGCGGCGGCGAGCAGCCGTGCCGACGACCAGCCGTGTCCGGCCGTCGCCGGGTCGCTGCTCCCGGCCACGACCGCGCCGCGGCCGTTCAGCACCGCCGCGGGGAAGCCGATGTCGCCGGCCGCCGCCGTCACCCCGGCAGCCCGGACAGTTCGGCGGTCAACCGGGCCGGTATGCCGCGGCGTTCGGGAAGCGCGATCGGCAGGTCGCCGCTCGGGTGGTACTCCTGGGAAGCGGCGACCACGACGTCCGCGCCGGCCAGGCGGCCGGCCGGCAGATGGGACCGCAGTCCGGACTCGGCCAGCACCCCGGTGCCGGTGACCAGGGCGGCGCTGCCGAGCACCGCGCAGGCCACGGCGGCCGGCGCCGTGAGCCGCTGCCCCGCCAGGTGGGCCGCCAGACGGAACATGCCGTTCACGCCGCTCACGCCTCTCCCAACTCGACGAGACGACGGGCCAGCGCGGGGGCGGTCGGCTCGTCGAGGGCCTCGACCACCCGGCCGTCGGCCATCACCAGCGCCCGGTGCGCCCGGGCCGCGGCGGCCGGGTCGTGGGTGACCATCACGACCGTCTGGGCCAGGTCGTCGACGAGTTCCCGCAGCAGGCCCAGGACCTCGTGGGCGCTGCGCAGATCCAGCGCGCCGGTCGGCTCGTCGGCGAACACGACGGCGGGCCTTGCCACCAGGGCCCGGACGACGGCGGCCCGTTGCTGCTGCCCGCCGGACAGTTCGGCGGGCCGGTGCGCCAGCCGGTCGGCCAGCCCCACCCGCGCCACCAGCGTCCGCAGCCAGTCCCGGTCCGGGGCGCGGCCCGCCAGCCGCAGCGGCAGCGTGATGTTGTCCTCGACGCTGAGGGAGGGGATCAGGTTGTACGCCTGGAACACGAACCCCACCCGCTCGCGGCGCAGTTCGGTACGGCGGGTCTCATTGAGCCCGCTGATCTCCCGGCCGTCGATGCGGATGCTCCCCGAGGTCGGGGTGTCGAGTCCGGCGGCACAGTGCATCAGCGTGCTCTTGCCGGAGCCCGAGGGCCCCATCACGGCGAGGAAGGTGCCCCGTGCCACGGTCAGCGACACGTCGTCGAGGGCGCGTACGCCTGCCGCGTACTCCTTGCTGACGTGCGCGAGGGCGATGGCGTTCACCGGCGTCCCCGCTGGTGGGCCACGACGAGGGTGACGCCGCAGACCACGGTGACGGCTCCGCAGGCCAGGTGCACCCAGGTGTGCGCGGCGCCGTAGGAGGCGGCCATGTTGACGACGGCACTGAGCACGGCCAGCGTCCACAGCATCGGGCGGAGGACGTCGCCGCGGGCGAGGCGGCCGGGTTCGGTCGGTGTGTTCGGCATGGGGGCTGCTCCCGGGGGCTCGTGCGGTCCGCGCTGTCGTCACCGACGCTAGGGACCAGCACCCCTGCCTGCCGATCCCGCAGGGTGCCCGGCAGGAGGTACAGCCTGCTGTACTTCCCACCGCCGCGGCCGCCCCGCGCACGGGCGGACGGCTAGGGTCGTCCGGGACGAAGCACGGACCGAGCAGGCAGCGCACGGGCCGGGAAAGAGGCCGGATGGACACCCCGCAGCACCCCGCGGCCGCCCACCGGGGCGATGGCCTGCCGGACACCGCCCTGCGGGCGCTGCGCACCGCGGGCACCTCGATCGGCCGGCTCGTCTCCGGGCTCGGCACGGCGCTGCCGGCCCTGCTGGTGCTGCTCTGGGCGGCCGTCACCGCCGTGACGAGCCTGGCCGGGGTGGGCCTGCTCATGGCACCCGCCGTGCTGCGCGCGCTGCACGCCCTGGCCGGGCGGGAACGCAAGCGGCTCGGCCGCTGGGGGCCGGAGGTCATCGCTCCCGACCCGCCG
Organism: Actinacidiphila sp. bgisy144; assembly: GCF_057708105.1. Lineage (NCBI taxonomy): Bacteria > Bacillati > Actinomycetota > Actinomycetes > Kitasatosporales > Streptomycetaceae > Actinacidiphila > Actinacidiphila sp. bgisy144. The sequence continues at coordinate 74,416 of NZ_JBYIRM010000036.1, forward strand.
CCGACGCGGCTGCGGCTCGCGCTGGCCGACCCCACCACCCGGCGCGAGCTGCGCTGGCTGGTCCGGCACGCCACCCTGGGGCTCCTGCTGGGGCTGTTCGGTGTCTTCCTGCCGATCTCCGCGGTCCGGGACACCGCCTTCCCGCTCTACTGGCGGTTGGCTCCCACCGACGCCACCGCCACCTCCCTCGGGATCGGCGTCGCGCACTCGTGGCCGGACGCCCTCGCCGTGGGCCTGCTGGGGCTGGGCTGGATCACCATCCTCCTCGGTCTCGGCCCCGGGATGGCCCGGCTCCAGGCCCGGCCCGGACGGCAGCTCCTCACCGCCGGGCCCGACGTCGATCTCTCCCTGCGCGTGGCGGAGTTGACGGCCACCCGGGCCGCCGCCCTGGACGCCCACGCCGCCGAACTGCGCCGCATCGAGCGGTCCCTGCACGACGGCACGCAGAACCGTATCGTCAGCGTCACCGTCCTGGTCGGCGCCGCCCGCCGCATGGTGGCCCGCGACCCGGCCGGCGCCGGCGAACTCCTGGAGCGCGCCCAGTCCGCCGCCGAACAGGCCCTCGCTGAGCTGCGTACGGTCTCCCGGAGCATCCTGCCCCCGGTGCTGGCCGACCGCGGCCTGGCCGGCTCGCTGGCCGGACTCGCGGCGAACTGCGCGGTGCCGTGCCGGATCGACATCGACGTACCCGAACGGTGCGCCGCCTCCGTCGAGGCGACCGCCTACTTCGTCGTCGCCGAGGCACTCACCAACGTCGCCAAGCACAGCGATGCCCGGCAGGCCACCGTCACGGCCCGCAGCCGCGGGGGACGGCTGCGGGTGCGCGTCGAGGACGACGGCCACGGCGGCGCCGAGGGCCCCTCTCCCGCCGGCCCGCGGGGCGAGGGCGGTGGCTCCGGGCTCAGGGGCATCCGCAGCCGCGTCGCGGCACTTGACGGTAGCCTCCTGCTGACCAGCCCGCCCGGCGGCCCGACAACCCTCGAAGTGGACCTTCCCTGTGGATCGTGACCTGCGGATCGTGATAGCCGAGGACGACCCGTTGCTCCGCGAGGGCCTGGCCCTGCTGCTGCGCGCCGAGGGCCTGGACGTGGTGGCCACCGCCGGCACCCCCGACGGGGCGCTGGCGGCCATCGACGAGCACCAGCCGCACGTCGCCATCCTCGACGTGCGCATGCCGCCGACCCACACCGACGAAGGGATCGTCGCCGCGGTCGAGGCCCGGCGCAGGCGGCCCGGCCTGGCCGTCCTCGTGCTGTCCGCGTACGTCGAGCAGAGCTTCGCGACCGAACTGCTCGGCGGCGGCGTCGGCGGCCTCGGGTACCTGCTCAAGGAACGCGTGGGCCGGGTGGAGGAGTTCCTGGACGCCCTGCACCGGGTGGCGTCCGGCGGCACCGCCATCGACCCGGAGGTCGTCGCGCAGCTCTTCACCCGCTCCCGCCAGGACTCCCGGCTGGAACGCCTCAGCCCCCGGGAGCGCGAGGTGCTCGCCCTGATGGCCGAGGGGCTGGGCAACAGCGGCATCGCGGCACGGCTCGTCGTCACGGACGGCGCGGTCCACAAGCACATCCGCAGCATCTTCGCCAAGCTCGACCTGTCGCCGGCCGACCAGGTCGATCGCAGGGTCGCCGCGGTCCTGCACTACCTGGAGGGCGCCGGCCGCCTGGCCTGAGCACACCGCCTGGCCTGAGCCCGCCTGCCGTCCCGTCGGGGACGACGTGTCCGAGGGCGGGTCAGCAGGCGCTCACCGGCCCCGTCCGACCGCGCGGCGCAGATCGTCGGCGTAGGCCCGGGGCTGCTCCCAGGCGGCGAAGTGCCCTCCGGCGGGGTGTTCCACGTAGTCGAGGACGTTGAGGAACACCTCGGCGTAGCTGCGTGGCTCCGGCTTGGTGTCGTGCGCGAAGACGGAAAGCACCGTCGGCGTGTCGATCCGGTCGGGGAGGGCGACCGGTTCGGCGTAGGTGCCGAGGGAGGTGCCGATCGTGCCGGTGACCCAGTAGGCGGTGACCCAGGTGAGCAGTTCGTCCGGTGTGAAGGCGGACCCGTCGGACCAGGACCGCAGTTTCTCGACGATCCAGGCCGCGAGTCCGGCGGGGGAGTCGCCGAGGGCGACGGCGAGCGTGTTGGGCTTCGTCGACTGCTGCGCGATGTAGCCGCCTTCGGCCCGGAACCACTGTGCCGACCTGCGGAGGTAGGCGGCCGCGTCCGGGGCGAGACCGGCGGGGTCCGCCGTGACGGCGCGCTGCGGGGCGACGTTCGTGAGGTGCAGGGCGGCCACCCGGTCCGGATGCCGGGCCGCGAGGAGCTCGGCGACGGTGCCGCCCACGTCGCCACCGGACACCGTGTACCGCCGGTGCCCGAGTTCCTCCAGGGCGTCTGCCACGACCCCGGCGATCAGGCCGGCCGACATGCCAGGACCGGTGACCGGGGCGGCGAACGGGAACCCCGGCAGCGCGGGAACCACCACGTGCATGTCGCTCAGGAGGGGCAGCACGCGCTCGAACCGCAGCACCGAGTCCGGCCAGCCGTGCAGCAGCACCACGACTGGGGCGCCGGGGTCCGCGGACCGCTGGTGGATCACGCGCAGGTCGGTGCCGCCCGCCCGCACCGTCACCCACGGATACGCGTGGATGCGGCGCTCGTGCCTGCCCCAGTCGTAGCCGTCCGCCCAGTACTCCAGCAGTTCGTCGAGTTCGGTGCGGGTGATGCCCCGAGCAGCGTCGTCATCCCAGGGGGTCGCGACCCGCCGCGTCCGCCGGAGCCGGTCCCGTATCTCGTCATCCATGTGTATCAGCGTACACATGGGATGTGTATGGTGGTGCACATGAGGGTGCGAGACGCGGCCGCCACCAAGCGGAGAATCCTGGAGCAGGCGAGACGGCAGTTCGCGCAGCACGGGTACACGGCCGCCACGGTCAAGGGCGTGGCCGACGCGGCCGGAGTGTCGCCCAACCTCATCACCCGCTACTTCGGCGGCAAGGAGGGCCTCTTCCTCGCGGCGACGCGGGTGGAGATCCCGGTCTCCGGCTCCTTCGACGGCGACCGGTCCACGCTGGGCGCGCGCCTGGCGGCCAGCATCGTCGCACGCTGGTCCGGCGCGCCCGGGGAGGACCCGCTGCTCGTGCTGCAACGCGCCTCCGGCGAACGTCCGGAGGCCGCCGAAGCACTGGCCGCCTTCCTCGACGCGAACTCGCTGGAACCGCTGTACCGCTATCTGCGCGACAGCGGTCTGGACGACGCGGACGCCCGCGGCCGCGCCGCGGCGATCGACGCCTTCGTGCTCGGCGTCTCGACCCGCCGCCGGGTCCTGCGCCGCGACATCGGCGATCCGGCGGACCTCCAGGCATGGCTGGCCGCCACCATCCAGCGCCTGGCCGACGGGCGCTGAGAACCGGCCCCGAGGCGGAGCCGGGTGGGGTGTCCTGGTCCCAGGACACCCGGGCGAACGCCCGGCAGCAGCTGAGTGGGTCCGGGTCCGTCAGAAGCGGGCGACCGTGTAGCGGTCGACGGCGGCGTCGTCGAGTTCGAAGCCCAGGCCGGGTCCGGTGGGGACGGTGAGGGCTCCGTCGCGGAACGCCGGCGGGTTACGCAGGATCTGTTCACGGATGGGGTTGGGGAGCCGGTTGTACTCGTAGGTGCGCAGGTTGGGGATGGCGGCGCACAGTTGGAGCGCCGCGCACAGGCTGACCCCCGAGCCGACGCCATGCGGAGCGATGTCGACGTGGAAGGCGGAGGCGAGGGCAGAGAGCCGGGTGGCCTCGGTGATGCCGCCGCTACGGGCGACGTTCGGCATGAAGACGTCGATGGCGCGGTGCACCAGACAGTCGCGCAGGTCGAACCGGGTGAAGTGGGTCTCGCCGTTGACGATGGTCAGGCCCGTGCGACGCCGCAGTTCGGCGAGGTTGGCCAGGTCGTCGACCTGGAGGGGTTCCTCGTACCAGGAGATGTCGAGGTCGCGCAGGACGGAGCCCACGCGGGTCGCCTCGTCGAGGTCGTACGCGCAGTTGGCGTCGGTGAGGATGTCGATGTCCTCACCGACCGCGGCGCGGACCGCGTGCAGGTGGGCGCGGTCGGTGCGGGCACCGCGGCCGATCTTGACCTTGAGGGTCCGGAAACCCGCGTCGACGAAACCGCGTGCCTGAAGCGCCGAGTCCTGCGGATCGGCGTGCAGCGCGACGGGGCTCGCGTAGCACTCGACCCGTTCCCGGACCGGGCCACCGAGCAGGCGGTGGACGGGCACTCCGGCGTGCTTGCCCCGCAGATCCCACAGGGCCAGGTCGACTCCGGCGACGGCTTCGAGGTAGAACCCGCGGTTGTGGCCGCCCGCCGCCTGCCCCTGGAAGAGCCGTTCCCATACCGCGGTGGTGGCCAGGCCGTCCTGGCCGACCAGCAGCGGGGCCAGGACGGTGGCGACGACGGTGGCGGTGACCTCGGGGGAGGGCAGGCCGTAGCACTCCCCGATGCCGACGCTGCCGTCCTCGGCACGCACCTTGACCAGGGTGGCGTACTGGCCGTGCCGGGGCAGGACCCGGTGGCTGGACGCCGGGTAGCGCAGCCAGTCGGGGACGTCGTCGGGCGAGTCGTAGAGGTCGTCGAAGCTGGCCGACAGCGCCAGGACCTCGACTTCGGCGATACGAAGGGGGGCGTTGCTCACGGGGTTCTCCACGTGGTCGATGGCTGCTCGGGCAGATGCGCGGCCGTGCTCATGCGTTGATGGCGCCGAGGGCCCGGCTCTCCTCACCTGGAAGGCGAGAGGGACGAGGGAATCGTATGAGGTATACGAAATAAGAACCAGAGGTGGGAGTACATTCGCGAAACACTTCGCGCCGCGCCTCACCTACCACGCTGCGTGAGCGCCAGGCCGCTGCGGCCGAACCCGGCCGCCGGTGGCGCGGTCGTGCGGCACCGCCGGGACAGCACGGCGCCGGCCAGCGGATCGGGGTCCGGCAGGCGGTGCCGGGCGGTGGTCACGTACATCCGCCCGTCGCCGAACGCGATGCTCGTGGCGTGCGGGGTGGGCAGGCGCAGGGTGCGCTGAAGCGTGCCGTCGGACGTGTAGGCCCGCACCTGCCCGGCGCCCCAGACCGCCACCCACAGCCGGCCCCGGTCGTCGACGGTCATCCCGTCCGGGCGTCCGCCGCCGTCCGGGAACGAGACGAACAGGGCGGGGCGCCCCAGCTCTCCGGATCGCGGATCGCAGGGAATACGCAGGATGGTGCGCTCCGCGCTGTCGGCGAGGTACATCACGCTCCCGCAGGGCGTGAAAGCCGGGCCGTTGGGAACCGACAGCCCGCTCAGGACGCGGCGGACGGAGCCGTCGTGCTCCACCCGGTACAAGGACCCCTTCCCCGGCGTGCCGTCCGCCGCCATGCTCCCGGCCCAGAAGCGTCCCGCCGGGTCGCACACACCGTCGTTCATGCGCATCGGCACCGCCGAGCCGGCCTCGGGCCGGGCGAGCCAGCGGGTGCGGCCTTGCGGGTGGACGACGGCGATGCCGGTTCCGGCCGCCGCGATCCAGCCACCGGTTCCGCCGGCCCCGCCCGCCCCGCCGCTTCCGCCGGCCGCCTCGATCAGTGGCGCCACGGCGCCGAGCGGAGTGCCGAGCGCGGCCAAGCGGACCGGTGCCTGCCCGAGGCCGTCCCGGCAGGCGTAGAGGTCGCCGGCCAGCAGGTCGACGAAGAGCAGCCGGCCGTGCGGGCGGGCTCCTCCGGCGTGGCGGCAGTAGCGTGCCCCTTCGGCGAGGTGGTACCGGTCCGGCGTCAGGACATGCCACGCATGGGCACCCGCCCGCTCCGCCGGCTGGTCGGCGCTCACCGCAGCGCACTGCCTGGTTCGGCCCCCAGGAGCGGCAGTTCGTGCCGGGCGGGCAGGCCCTCCCAGTCACCGTACGAGGCGACGGCAAAGGCTCCGGTGCAGACGGCACGGTGCAGCCGGCCCCCTGGAGGCTCCCCGTCGAGCAACGCTGACAGGTACCCCGCCACGAAAGCGTCCCCCGCACCCACCGTGTCCCGTACGGACACCTGTTGGGCGGGCAGCGAGGCCGAGCCGTCCGCCGTGAAGACCTCCGCCCCGGATGCTCCGCGCTTGATCACGACCTCGTGGACCCCGGCCGCCAGCAACGCGTCCACCCGGGCCTGCTCCGTGCCGGCCGACTCGGGCGCGGCCAGGGCGAGTTCGTCCTCGGACGCCACGAGTACGCCGACATCGCGGACCAGCGGCCGGAGGGTGAGGGCCGCCTCCTCGCGGGACCACAGCCGGGCACGGTAGTTGACGTCAAGGCAGACCAGCGAGCCCGCCGCCGCGGCGGTCCGCACCGCCGACTCGACCGCCCGCCGGGGCTGCTCGCCGAGCGCGGAGGTGATGCCGGTGACGTGCACGATCCGTGCCCCCTCGGCGAGTGCGGGCGCGAGATGGGCCGCCGAGATGCGTGAACCGGCCGACCCGGAACGGTAGTAGCCGACCCGCGTCAGGTCGGCGAGCCTCGGCTCGAAGACGACGACGCCGGTCGGTCCGGCGTCCGTGGTGCCGGCGCGGGACACGTCCACGTCCTCCGCCCTGAGCGTGCGCGTCACCAGGCGCCCGAACTCGTCCGCGCCGGTCAGTCCGGCCCAGCGGACCCGGTGGCCGAGCCGCGCCAGGCCGATGGCGACGTTCGACTCCGCGCCGGCCACCGACAGGTTCAGGGTGCCGCCGAGGATCAACGGCCCCTCGGCACGCAACGCCGCCATGGTCTCCCCGAAGGTCAGTACGTCGATCACCGCGACTCCCGAGCGATCAGGCCGCGGAACCGGGCGGCGCGCTCGGCCAGCGCGCTCTGTGCGCCGGCGCCGGTGCTGTCCGCCGCGTCACCGACCAGGGGGCCGCCCACGCCGACGGCCAGTGCCCCGGCTGCCAGGTACGCGCGGGCCGCGTCGGCGTCGATGCCGCCGACCGGCACGAACGGCACCTCGGGGAAGGGGGCGCGCAGGGCCGACAGGTAGGGCACACCGCCCAGGGCGGCCGGGAAGAGCTTCACCGCGGCCGCCCCTTCCGCCACGACCGCGGCCACCTCGGTCGGAGTCAGCGCACCCGCGAGCACCGGCAGGCCCAGATCCCGGCAGGCGGCCACTGCTTCGGTCGCCCCTGGCGTCACCGCGAACGCGGCGCCCGCTTCGGCGGCCCGGCGGGCGTCGCCCGTCGTCAGCACGGTCCCGGCGCCGAGCGGCACGTCCGTGCCGAGGGCCGCCCGTGCCCGCGCTATGACACCGAGGGCGCCGGCGGCGGTCAGCGACACCTCGACGAGGCCGATGCCGGACCGGACGAGGGTGAGCACCGTGGCGAGCGCCGCCGAGGGGTCGTTGCCCCTCACGATGGCAAGCAGCCGGTGAGCGCTCAGGGCGGAGCGAAGGTCGTCGGGTGTCATGGGAGCCTCCCCAAGGCCGTGCGGGTATTTCGTAGATCGTATACTGTTCCCTTCGGCTTGCTCCCGGCCTCGCCAGGGCGCCGCCGGCCCCCACACCACCTGCGCGACAAGAGAGGACGGCGATGACACGAACAGCCCTTGTCACCGGTGCGGCGGGCGGAATCGGCCGCGCCGTCGCCGCCCGGCTCGCGGCGGACGGCCTGCGCGTGGCGGGGATCGACCTCGCGGACCCGCGCCTCCCGGGCGTCTCCTACCACCGCGCGGACGTGACCCGATCCGACGAGGTGGCGACCGCCGTGCGCGGGGCGGCCCGGGAGCACGGCGGGGTGGACGTCCTCGTCACCTGCGCGGGCGTGACCGAGGGCCGGCCGCTGCACCTCACCACCGAGCAGGAGTGGCACGCGGTACTGGCCGCCAACCTCACCTCGGTGTTCCTGTGCGTCCGCGAGGTACTGCCGGCCATGATCGAGGCGGGCGCCGGCGCGGTGGTGACCGTCGGCTCGGTGCTGCATCGCACGGCGGCGCCCGGCCTACCCGCCTACGCCGCGGCCAAGGGCGCGCTGGCCGCCCTCACCCGGCAGCTCGCGGTGGACTACGGGCACCACGGAATCTCCTTCGTCACGGTCTCCCCGGGCTGGGTCCGCACCCCGGCCACCGAGTCGCGCCTCGGCGGCGCGGAGGACCTCGGCAGGCTGCGCGAAAGCAATCCCATGCGCCTGCTCGCCACGCCCGAGCAGGTCGCGTCCGCGGTGGCCTTCGCCGCCTCGCCCGACGCGGTCCTGCTGGCGGGCGGTGAACTGGTCCTGGACGGCGGCGCGTCCGCGCTCAGTCCCGCCAGCCTGCTGAGGGACGGGCACCGGGAGCGGATGGGGCTGCCTCCGCTGCCCGGCCGGCCGTGACCGACACGCGGCCGGGTCCACTGCGGAGAAGGCCCGGAGAACAGGCCGGCGTTCCGAGCGGCCGGGCGGATATCGCATACGATGAACGCATGGCGGAGAACAGCTGGGCCGTGCGGCTGCCCACGGTGAAGAGCAAGGCCGACCTGGTCTACGACACCTTGCGTCAGGCCATCGTCACCGGGGATCTGCGGTCCGGCGAGCGCGTCAACATGGACGAGCTCGCACGGAACCTGGGCGTCAGCAAGATCCCCATCCGCGAAGCCGTCAAGCGCCTGGAATCCGACGGCCTGCTCACTTCCCACCTGCACGCGGGCGTCACCGTCGCCGAGATCGACAAGACCGAGATGCGCGGCGTCTTCCTCGCCCGTGAGGCGATCGAGACCCTCGTCGCCCGGCTCGCCGCGGAGCGGGTGGACGACGAACTGCTGACCGGGCTGGCACAGGCCCAGGCCGCGATGCGCACCGAGCTCGACCAGGGCGCGATCGAGCGCCTGCCCGAACTCAACTCCGACTTCCACCGGCTCCTGTCCGAGGCCAGCGGCTACCGCATCCTCGCCGAACTCACCGAGCAGTTGCTGATGACCATCCGCCGTTACCGCATCACCATGCCCCGTGACGCGCAGAACTGGCAGGCGGTCCTCGAGGAGCACGAGGCCATCATCGCGGCGCTGCGCCAGGGCGACCCGGAAGCAGCCGCGGCCGCCGCCCGGCACCACACAGCCTCCCAGGCGGGCCACGAAGTCGCCGACGGCAACTGACTTCCCGGGGCGGGCCGGTAGAACGTTCGGTGCCAGCCCTGAGGGCCCGGCGGATGCTGGTCCGC
>NZ_JBYIRM010000037.1:0-82933 GCF_057708105.1 Actinacidiphila sp. bgisy144
CCCCCCCCCCCCCCCCCCCCCCCCCCCCCCCCCCCCCCCCCCCCCCCCCCCCCCCCCCGCGCCGCGGGTCGGCGCAGCAGGTCGCGGCCCGCCGGTTCAGGACGCGGCGGGGTGCCAGCCCAGGGCGGGGCCGAGGCGGGTGGCGATGTCGGTGAGGATCTGGACGTAGTCGGCGTGCTCGAAGGTGAAGGGCAGCGCGAAGGCGACCTCGTCGACCTCGCGGAAGCCGGCGTGCGCGTGCAGCGCCTCGGCGATCTCGCCGGACCCGCCGACCAGGTCGGGCGCGAACAGCAGCCGCCCGGGCCCCTGCGGGGTGGCGGTGCGCGGCAGCCGCTTGCGGGCGAACTCCTCGTACCTGGTGCGCTGTTCGGGGGTCGCGCTGTCGGTGGGGATGACCACGAGTCCCTGGGAGACCCGGGCCCGGTCGCCTGCCGGGTGGTGGGCGCGGAACGCGCGGATCTGCGCCTGCTGGAGCGCGGCGAACCGGGCGGTGGCCGCGGCCGCGCCGCCGTCGGGCTCCGCGGCCGCGTCGGGTTGCGCGGCCGTGCCGGTGCCGGTCCCGGATGCGTCCGCCTGCGGCTCCTCGGCCTTGATGACGCTGCTGGTCAGGAAGTTGATGCCCTGCTCACCGGCCCAGCGGGCCGACCGCAGGCTGGCGCCGCCGTACCACATCCGCTCGGCGAGCCCGGCGGAGTGCGGCTGGACGCGCGGCGAGAACACCTCGAAGCCCTCGGTCGCGGCGGTCGCGGTCGCCGGTTCGCCGCGGACGAAGGACAGCAGCCGCCGCACCCGCTCGTACCCGAAGTCCTCGGCGTCGGCGGTGTCCGGGTAGAGGGCGTCCTTGACCTGGTCGTACCGGGCGGGCGGCCCGACGCTGACCCCCGGGTTGAGCCGACCGCCGGACAGCAGGTCCACGGTGGCCAGGTCCTCCGCCAGGCGCAGCGGGTTCTCCCAGCCGAGCGGGATCACCGCGGTGCCCAACTCGATCCGGCGGGTGCGCTGCGAGGCCGCGGCGAGCACCGCCACCGGCGAGGAGATGCCGTACTGGAGGTGCCGGTGGCGCACCCAGGCGCTGTCGAAGCCCAGTTGCTCGCCCAACTCGATGATGCGGAGCGTCGTTTCGTGGCCGGCGCGCGGGTCGGCCTCGTCGAAGAGCCCGATCGTCAGGAAGCCCAGCTTCCGCAGCGGCTGCGATGCAGGTGGCACGTGGTTCCTCCCAGGGTGCGGCGGCACGTCGATTCTCGCAGAGCCCGCCGCTCCCGGCCGCGCGGCTCGGAGGGTCGGGGGAGCCCTTTGCGGGGCGGGCCCGCAGCGGTCGGTACGGGTCCGCCCCCGCGCGGCTAACCGCCCGCGCCCAGTACCCGGTCCAGGACCGCGCCGGCACCGCCGGCCGGCAGGCGCGCGCCGCGCCAGGCGACGTGCTGGTCCGGGCGGACCAGCACGTTCGCCGTGCCGTACAGCGCGCGGGCGGCCGGGTCGGTGAGGTGGACCACCGTGAACGGCAGGGCCCGCGCCGCCGCCTGTGCGGCGAAGTCCCGCTCGACGGCGCGGTCCTCGGTGAGGACCAGCAGGGCGAAGGAGGTGCCGATCCGGTCGTGGAGGGTGCCGCCGTAGGGGTCCACGATCCCGTCGGGCGCCCGGTGGCCGGGGCGCGGGTCGTCGGTGTAGACGTCCGGGCGCCAGGCGGGTTCGGTGGCGAGCTGGTCCGGTTCGTACCAGACGACGGCCGAGTCGTCGTACCGCTCGTCGAAGGTGACGCCGTCGGAGCCGGTCCGCTCCCGGCGCAGGCGGGCGCCGATCTCGGCGCGGCGGGCGGTGGCCGCGGGGCCGAGGTCGGCGTCGTCGGGGATGCCGCCGGCGCGGATGTCGGCCAGGGTGGCCTGGGCCCTGCGGGCCCGCTCCAGCGCGTGGTCGGCGACGCGCTGGTTGTGGCGGCGGCGCTCCCGGTCGTAGGAGTCGAGCAGCGCGGGCGGCGCCTGGCCGCCGAGGACGGCGGCGAGCTTCCAGCCGAGGTTCACCACGTCGCCGATGCCCTCGCCGAGGTTGCCGCCCGGGGTGCGCACATGGGCGGCGTCGCCCACGAGCAGCACCCGGCCGGCGCGGAAGGTCCGGGCGATCCGGGTGGCGTGGTAGAAGGTGGTGGCCGACACCAGTTCCAGCTCCGCGTCGAAGCCGAAGGCGGCCCGGGCGGTGGCCAGCAACTCGTCCTCGGTGGGCTCGTGGTGCAGCGGGTACGGCCCCGCGTACACCCGCCACTCGCGGGTGCTCACGGCGGCGAGGAAGCCGGACGCGTGCGGGTTGAAGACGATGTTGGTGCCGCTGGGCGCGGGGCCGACCCGGTCGGTGATGTCGCCGGTGCGCACGATCAGCCGCAGCCGCTTCTCGGTGGCGTGCTCCCCCTCGCGCTCGATGCCGGCCAGGGTGCGGGTGGTGCTGCGGCCGCCGTCGGCGGCCAGCACGTAGCGGGCCCGGATCACCCGCTGTTCGCCGGTGCCGGAGCCGGTGCCGGTGCCCGTGCCCGTGCCGGTGACCTCGGCGTCCACCCCGTCCGCGTCCTGGCGCAGCGCCCGCAGCTCCCACCCGCCGGCCACGCTCACCCCGCGCTCGCGGAGGTGTTCGAGGAAGACGTGCTGGAGGACGGTCTGCGGGCGGCGCAGCGCCTCGTCCGCGGAGGGGCCCGCGGGGCGGGTGCCGGGCGTTGCGCGGAACTGCGGGCGGGGCACCGGCACCAGTTCGTGGCCGGCCAGCGAGGTGACCAGCCGGATGCCCTGGTTCCACTCCGGCGGGAAGGTCCAGGCGTCGCGGACCCGTTGCAGCAGCCCCCAGCGGCGCAGGTGTTCGACCACGCGCGGGGTGTGGCCCATCGCACCGGCCCGGACCAGCGTGGCGGTGCGGGCCCGCTCGACGACGGCCACCCGCACCCCGCGGGAGGTCAGTTCGACCGCCGCGGCCAGGCCGGTCGGGCCGCCGCCGACGATCAGCACGTCGACGGCGGCGGGGGGTGTGGCGACCGGGAAGCGGACGGTGTGCACGTCGCGCCCGCCGGTCGGGGACAACAGCTCTTCGGCGGCGGCTGGGGACGCGGAGGTGGCGGTGGCGGCGGCGGTGGACGTGGCGGTGGCGGTGGCGGTGGACGTGGCAGTCATCGGCCGGCCTCAGTCGTTCACGAGCTGGCGCTCGCGCGTGTAGCGGTTGACCGGGATCGGCAGGCCGAGGTTGCCGCGCAGGGTGTCGGCCTCGTACTCGGTGCGGAACAGCCCGCGCTGCTGGAGGATCGGCACCACGCCGTCCACGAAGGCGGCGAGTTCGGCCTCGGTGCGGAAGGCGAGGTTGATGCCGTCGAAGGTGCCCGCGTGGAACCACTCCTCGATGCTGTCGGCGACGCCCTGCGGGGTCCCGACGAACGGCGAGCGGCGGAACTCCCGGATGGAGTTGGCCACTTGACGCAACGTCAGGTTCTGTTCGGCAGCCCGCGCGATGATGCCGGCCGCGCCGGTGCGGCCACCGCGCTCGGCCAGGTGCGCGACGTCCGGGAAGGGGGCGTCCAGGTCGTGCACGCTGAAGTCGTACGCCCCGAAGGAGCGGCCGAGCAGCGCGAGGTTGCGGTCGAAGTCGTCGTCCTCCTCGAAGATCTCCCGCTCGCGGCGCCGGGCGGCCTCCTCCGTGCCGGCCACGATCGGGCTGCCGTGGATGAAGATCTTGATGTGCTCCGGGTCGCGGCCGTAGGCGGCGGTGCGCTGCTTGATGTCGGCGTAGTACTCCTTGGCCTGCTCGAGGCCGCCGCCGGGCGCGTAGATGCCCTCGGCGACCTGTGCGGCCAGGTCGCGGCCCTCCGGCGAGACCCCGGCTTGGAAGATCACCGGCTGGCCCTGCGGGGAGCGCGAGAGGTTGAGCGGTCCGGCCACCCGCAGGTGCTCGCCGACGTGGTCGAGCGCGTGCAGCTTGTCCGGGTCGAGGAAGACGTTGCCCTCGACGTCGGCGGGGAAGGCGTCGTCCTCGTAGGAGTCCCACAGCCCGCGGGCGACCTGCACGAACTCCAGCGCGCGGCCGTAGCGGGTGGCGTAGTCGAGGTGCTCCTCCAGGCCGAAGTTCCGCGAGGCGCCGGTGTCGAAGCTGGTCACCACGTTCCACCCGGCGCGGCCGCCGCTGATGTGGTCGAGCGAGGCGAAGCGGCGGGCGAGGTTGAAGGGCGAGTTGTACGTCGAGCTGGCGGTGCCCACCAGGCCGACGTGCCGGGTGTGGGTGGCGACCGCGGACAGCAGGGTCAGCGGCTCCAGCCGGTTGAGGTAGTGCGCCGGGTAGGTGGCGTTGATGAACTGGCTGTCCACGATGAACAGGGCGTCGAACAGGGCGTGTTCGGCGGCCTGCGCCTGCCGGATGTAGTAGTTGATGTCGATGCTGGCGTTCTTCGCGACGCTCGGGTCCTTCCACAGGCCGTGCTGGCCGGGGCCGCCGACGCCGTAGGGGTGCAGGGCGAGGTGGATCTTGCGGGGCATGGCTCTCTCCGTGGGTCGGCGCCGCCCGGAGGCCGGGTGCGGCGGTTCGTCGGGGGGTGCGACGGGGGCTCGTCGAGGTGCGGCGGGGACCGGTACGCCGCGGTCAGGCGTTCAGCAGGGCGCGCAGCGCGTCGCGTTCGGCCCGGTCGGCGGGGGCGGTGTGCAGGGTGGGCGCGGAGCTGACCAGCAACCGCGTGTAGGGGTGCCGTGGAGTGTCGATGACCTCGCGGGCGGGGCCGTCCTCCACCAGTTCGCCGCGGTAGAGCACGGCGATGCGGTCGGCGATCCCGGCGACGGAGCCGAGGTCGTGGGAGATCAGCACGATGGCCACGCCGGTGGCGCGCAGTTCCTTGAGGATCTCCAGCACCTGGACCCGGTTGGCGGAGTCCAGAGCGCTCACCGGCTCGTCGAGGATGACCAGTTCGGGCCCGGTGACCAGGGCCCGGGCGACCGCGACGCGCTGGCGCTGGCCGCCGGACAGCTCGCCGGGCAGCCGGTCGAGCAGCTCCTCGTCCAACCGGACCCGGGTGAGGAAGGCGCGGGCCCGCGTCGCCGCCTCGGCGCGCGGGACGCCGCGAAGCAGCAGCGGCTCGGTGAGCGAGTCGGCGACGGTCAGGTCCGGGTCGAGGCTGCGCAGCGGGTCCTGGAAGACGTACTGCACCACGCCGCGGCGGCGCAGCGCCCGCCACTTCGCGGCGCCGTACCCGGTGATGTCCTCGCCGCCGACGGTGATGGTGCCCGCCGAGGTGCGGACCAGGCCGAGGACGGCGCGGGCGAGGGTGGACTTGCCGGAGCCGGTCTCGCCGATGACGCCCACGGTCTCGCCGGCCGCGACGCTCAGCGACACTCCGCTCAGGGCGCGCCGCCGCCGCCGGCGGTGGCCGTAGTGGACGTCGAGTCCTTCGACGGCGAGCACGGGGCCGCGCGGGGCGGGGGTGGCGTCGGCATCGGCGTCGGCGGGGGTGCCTGCGGGGGTGCCTGCGGCGGGCGTCATGACGTCTCCTCTGGGTCCGCCGGTTCGGTGGCGGCGGGGGCCGGCTCCCCGGCCGCCGGGGAACGGAACCGGTCGAGTCCGTACTGCTCGTGCTCGGCGACGAGCAGCCGGGTGTAGGGGTGCCGCGGATGGTGCAGCACCTGGCGGGTCGGGCCGTGCTCGACGACCTCGCCCTGCCGCATGACCAGCACCTCGTCGCACATCTGGGCCACCACGGCCAGGTCGTGGGAGACCACGACCAGTGCCAGGCCGGTGCTTTCGCGCAGGTCGGTCAGGAGGTCGAGGATCTCGGCCTGCACGGTGACGTCGAGCGCGGTGGTGGCCTCGTCGGCGATGAGCACGCGCGGGCCGGCCGCGATCGCCGCCGCGATCAGGACGCGCTGGAGCATCCCGCCGGACAGCTCGTAGGTGTACTGGCCGTAGACGAGTCCGGGGTCGCGCAGGTGGACCGCGCGCAGCAGTTCCAGGGCGCGCTGCCGGGCCGGGCGGCGCCCCAGGCCCTTCTTGGCCCGCAGCACCTCGGCGATCTGCGGGCCCACCTTGATCGACGGGTTGAGGTAGGAGGCCGGGTCCTGGAAGACGGCGCTGATGGTGGCGCCGCGCAGCGCAGTCCACTGCGGGGCGGTGAGCGCGGCGGTGTCGGTGCCGTCGATCTCGACCGAGCCGCCGGAGATCTCGAAGTGCGGGGGCAGGATGCCGAGCGCGGCACGGCAGGTGAGGGTCTTGCCGCTGCCGGACTCCCCCACCACGCCCACGGCCTTGCCGGGGGTGAGGGTGAAGCTGACGCCGTGCACGATCTCGCGGTCGCCGGCCCGGTCGGTGATGTGCAGGTCGGTGACCTTCAGCACGGCCGCCGTCTCAGCCGTCTCAGCCGTCTCAGCCGTCTCAGCCGTCTCAGCCGTCTCCGCGGTGTCCGCGGTGTCCGCCGTCTCCGCGGTGCGGCCGGCGTCGTCCGCGGGGTCGGCCCCGGTCCTGGGGCCGGGCCCGGCCACCTCCGCGGGCGCGGGCGGGTTCTTCGACGGTGCCGTCATGAGGTGCCTCCGGCCGGTGCGGTTGCGGTCCGGTCGCGCCGCCCGGCGCGGACCTTGCGGTGGTTGACCAGGGCGCGGCCCGCCTCGCCGGAGACGTCGCGGATCGCGTCGGCGAGCAGGTTGCTCGCCCAGACGGTGGCCATGATCAGCAGCGCGGGAGCCAGCGGCGCCCACGGCTGGTAGCTGAGGTAGCCGAGGTCGGAGGCGAGCAGCCCGCCCCAGGTGGGCTTGGGCGGCTGCACCCCGATGCCGAGGAAGGTGAGGCTGGAGACGATGACGAAGCCGACGCCGATGGTCTGGGCGAGCGCGACCGCGATCGGCGGGAGCACCTTGGTCCACACGTGGCGGCGGACCACCCAGCCCACGGAGGCACCGGAGATGAGCGCCGCCTCCACGTACGGGGAGCGGGCGACGGTCAGCGTGGCGGCGCGCGCGACGCGGTAGAACAGCGGGGAGACCAGCACCCCGGTGACCAGCATGGCCTGGGTGATGCCGTTGCCGAGCAGGGCGATCACCGCGACGGCGAAGAGCAGGAACGGCAGCGCCACCAGCGTGTCGACCACGCGCAGCGTGACCCATTCGAAGACCCGGCCGAGGTAGACCGACAGGATGCCGGGGACCACCCCGACCACCAAGGCGGTGCCGGCCACTTCGAGGGAGCCGAGCACGCTGACCCGGGAGCCGTCGAGCAGCCGGCTGAGCACGTCCCGGCCGAGGTAGTCGGTGCCCAGCCAGTGGGCGCCGGAGGCGGGCGCGAGGGTGTGGGCGCTGGTGGCGAGCGGCGGGTGCGGGGCCAGCAGCGGGCCGAAGGCGGCCAGCAGGGCGATCAGGGTGAGGATCGCGAGGGCGATCCGGCCGGTCGGCAGCGACAGTACGCGGCGGAACATCGCTCACACCCCCCGCTGGGACGCCGGCGTCACACGGGCCAGCACCAGGTTGACGATCAGGTTGAAGACGACGACGAGGACGATCGACACCACCAGGACGCCCTGCACGGCGGGCACGTCGCCGGACTGGGCCGAGTCGTTGGCGAACCGCCCGAAGCCCTGGAGGCCGAAGACCCATTCGGTGACCACGGAGGCGCCGACCAGCGCGGGGAACTTCAGCCCGAGGGTGGCCAGCGCGGGCCCGAGGCCGTTGCGCAGCACATGGCGGAAGAAGATCCGCCGGGGGCTGAGCCCGCGCACCATCGCGCCGATGACGTAGTTCTCCCGGTAGGCGGCGATGAGGCTGGTGCGCAACTGCCGGGCCACGTCGGCGACCACGTCGAAGCTCAGGGCGATCGCGGGCAGCGTGATGTGCTCCAGCCACGGGGTCAGGCCCTGCGCGGCGGGCACGTAGCCGGCCGCGGGGAACAGGTGCAGCCCGACCGCGAAGACCTCCACCAGCACGATGCCGACCACGAACGCGGGCATCACCGAGATGAGGGTGACGAAACCGGTGATCGCGCGATCGATCCAGGTGGTGTGGCGCAGTGCGGCGGCGGTGCCGAGCAGGAAGCCGGCGCAGACGCCGATGACCAGCGCGAAGGTCGCCACCGACAGGCTCACGCCCAGGCCGAGGCCAATGAGGGTGGAGATGTCGGCGCCGTTGGTCCAGCTGGTGCCGAGCTGGCCGTGCAGCACACCGCTGAACCAGTGCCCGTACTGCACCAGGAAGGGCCGGTCCAGGCCCCATTGGGCCTCGACGCGGTGGATCGCCTCGGGGGTCGCGTCCTCGCCCAGCTGGATGCGGGCCGGGCTGAGCCCGCTCAGCGAGCGCAGCGCGAACGTCACGAACGTCGCGACCAGGAAGACCGGTACGAAGATCGCGGCGGACCGGGCGACGGTGGCCAGGACCCGGACCAGCGCGTGGCGGGTCCTGGCCGCGGCCGCCGAGGCGGGGGCGGGGGCGGCTGGCGCCGCCGTGGTCGTTGTCGTCGTCATGGGGTGGCCCCCTCTCTGTGCGGGGTGGGCGTCAGTTGCCGATGGTCACGCCGGTCCAGTCGATGTGGCCGGGGTTCTTGGGCAGGTTGGAGACCGACTTGCTCTTGGCGAAGAGGTTCGGCGCGGAGTAGGTGAAGACCAGCGCCTCGCTCTTCAGCCCGGCGCGGGTGGCGGCCTGGAGGACCTGTGCGTAGTCGGGTGCGTCGATGCTGGTCTGCCGGACCTTGGCCACGGCCGCCTCGAACCCGGCCGGCTCATAGGGGGTGCTGAGGTTCAGCGGGCCGTTCGGGCCGAAGTGCGCGGTGAGCGTCTGGAGCGCGGAGTCGCGGCCGGTGGTGCCGTACAGGGAGAAGGTGAGGTCCTTGGCGAAGAAGGGCGTGGCCCAGTTCTTGTCCACCTTGATGGTGACGGTGATGCCGACCTTGGCCAGTTGGGACTGGACGATCTCGGCCTGCGGGTCGGCGGCGGGGATGTCCAGGGTCAGCTTGATCGCGCCGGGCTTGTAGCCCGCCTCGGCGAGCAGTTGCCTGGACTTCGCCGGGTCGTAGGGGTAGAGGTCGGCGGACTTCGGGTCGTAGGCGACGTAGCCCTTGGGGAAGGGCTGGTCGGTGGCGGAGCCGTAGCCGAAGGTCAGCTTGTCGACGAACTCCTGCCGGTTGACGGCGTAGCGGACCGCGTCGACGACCTTGGAGTTCGTGAACGGCGCCTTGTTGATGTTCAGGCTGATGTTCTCGGCGTTGAAGCCGGGCTGCACGAACACGTCCAGGCCGGCCTTCTTGGCGGCGTCGGCCTGGCTGGCCTCGATGTCGGCGAAGTTGTAGACGCCGGTCTGGAGGCCGGAGACGACGGTGGCCGCGTCCGGCGCGGAGGTCAGCTCCACGTTGTCGATGTGGATGTCCTTCGCGTCCCAGTAGTCGGGGTTCTTCTTCAGCAGCACCTTGGTGCCGGGCACCAGTTGGGTGACGGTGAACGGCCCCGCGCCGACCGGGCTCTGGTCCAGCTTCCCCGGGTTCGCCGCGGCCTTGGGGCTGGCGACCTGGAGGACGCGCTCGCCGAGCAGTTGCGGGATCTGGTAGTCGACCTGGGTGAGGTGGACGACGACGTCGAGCCCGTCGGCGTCCACGGATCTGATGGACGTCAGGTCGCCGAACAGGGCGGAGTTCTTCTGCGTCTTGGCCCGCTCGATGGCGTCCTTGACGGCGGTCGCGTCCAGCGCGGTGCCGTCACTGAACTTGAGGTTCGGCCGCAGGTGGAAGGTGACCTGGTCGCCCTTGGCGTTGTACTGCCAGCTCTTGGCGAGGTCGGGCACGGCCTTGCCGGTGTCGTCGGTGCGGGTCAAGGAGGCGTAGACCAGGGCGAGTTCGCGGAACTGGGCGCCGCTGCCGCTGACCACCGGGTCCCAGTGGCTCGGGAAGGAGGACGAGGCCCACTTCAGCGTGCCGGCGCCGCCCGCGGACGCGGACTGGCCGCCGCAGGCGGTGAGCGAGAGGCCCGCGGTGGTGACAAGCACGGCGGACAGCGCGGTGAGCCGGGTGCGGCCGGGGCGGCGGCTCGGGCCGACCGGGGTACGGCGAAGCGCGATACGTATGGACATCTCGTACTTTCTGTCGACGCACTCCAGCCCGGTCTGGGCAGGCGGGAGCGGCAGGGCGGAGGGCGGGTCGGCGCGGGCACGCCGGTACGGCACGGGTAGGCCGGTACGGCGCGGGGCATCGGTCGGCCGGGCCGCGCACCGCCGACTCCGCTTGCCCCAGAGGGAATCCGGAGGAATCCGGGATTCCCCGGGGGCTGCCGGGAGGTCGGTCAGGGCGCGGGTCGCACGAGGGCAGGCCGGGCGGGAAAGGGCGTCAAGGGCGCGGAGCGGCGGCGGTGCCGCTGGGCGGTGTGAAGGAGGGGCCGCTGCCGCGGGGGGCGGTCAGGCGCCGGTGGACGGTCGGTGACCGGTGGTCAGCGACAGAGGGCGCTGCACGTGCGCCGCAGGTCCACGTAGCGGCACACCACACCAGGGTGCGTCGAGAGCATGCTGCACATCTTGTGGGGTACGGCGAGCGGCTGTCAATGGACACCTTTTGATGTCTCATTCGGCGGACCGGGCGGAACCGGCGGACCGGCCGTCCCGGGTGCGGCCGGGTGCTGCGCCGCCTCGGCCGGGTGCAGCCACAGCGGGCCGTTGCCGGTCGGCACCCGCACCGCGCCCGGCGGCGGCCAGGACCCCTCGGCCAGCAGCAGCCGCTCGGGGTCGGTCAGGCTGCGGTAGCGCTCCAGCGCCGCAGCGGCGGGCAGGCGCACCGCGCCGGCCAGCAGGCCCGGGCGCACGGCGTCGAAGGCCGCGGCGTACTCCTCGTACGACCGCCAGCCGGGCACGGCGCGGTGGCCGACCGGCGCCCGCAGCAGCAGCGTCGGCAGGGCGTAGCGGTGACCGCCGTCGGCGGTCTCCTTGGCCCGGCCGGGGTGGGGCGAGCCGGTCTGCCCGGCCAGCACCTCCGGCACCGGGCGCCGGGCCTCCTCGCGGTCCGCGCGCACCTGCCGCAGCACCTGCGGCGAGGCGGCGTCGGCCGCCAGCCGGCGCGGGTCGAGGCCGGGCACCCCGCGCGCCGCGGCCAGCGCGAGCGGCAGGGTGTCGGCCGGCTCGCCGAGCACGAACACCGTCTCGCGCAGCCGCCGCAGCACCGCCTCGCCCACCTCCGCGCCCTGGCGCGCGGCCGCCTCGGCCACCAGCGAGGCCGGCCACGAACTGGCCGCCACCCGGCTGAGCCGGGCCGCGCACGGTGCCCCGGTGTGCTCGGTCACGCCCGCGACGTAGCGCGTGTACCAGGCCGTCTCGGCGGCGGGATCGGGCGGCGGGTCGTCGTCGTGGTCGAACATCACCGCGTACACCCGCCGCCACCGCACCCGCCCCGCCGACTCGGCCCGCAGCCGCCGCAGCACCGGCTCGGCGCCCCACGACCACGGGCACAGCGGGTCGGTGTACTCCACGACCTCGACACCGGCCACGTCACCGGCCTCAGCACCCACCTCGGCACCGGCCTCAGCACCCGCCTCGGCACCGGCCACGCCGCCCGCGCCCGGGGCCCCGCCGGTGCGCACCGCCGCCCGCGGGGGCGTCACGCCGCGCGCTTCCCGTCCGGCCGCCCGCCCTTCGCCGAGGCCAGCAGCGTGTGGACGGTGACGCCGCCGAGCACCGCGGCGGCCTCGGCCTCGACCTGCCGCCAGACCGCGGTGAGCCCGGCCGCGGGGCCGGGGTAGGCCAGGCCCGCCAGCGGCTCCCCGCGCAGGGTGATCAGCTCGCCGTCGACGGCGCGCACGACGTCCAGGAGCGTGATCTCCTCCGCGGCTCGGCCCAGCCAGTAGCCGCCCTCGCAGCCGCGCTGGCTGCGCACCAGCCCGGCTCTTCGCAACTCGGCCACCACGGACTTCAGGAACCGGAACGGGATCTCCTGTGCCGAGGCGATGGCCTCGCAACTGAGCGGGCGCGCGGGCTCGCTGGCGAGTTCCAGGAGGGCGCGCGTGGCGTAGTCCGCCTTCGCGGAGATATGCATGTCCTCATCATGCCCGATCCCCCCGCGCTACGGGTCTCCCCGCCGTGTCCCGACCATTGCGGGAACATTGCCGCAGGTGAAGCGTAATGGACACCTCTTGACATCCTTTTCGGCGGCCGCCTAGCGTCCGGAGCCATGAGTACGCCGCCGACCCAGCCCGGTGAAGGTTTCCACCCCCATCTGCCCGACGCCCCGGCCGCATCCCCGACCTCGCCGCTGCGGGCCCGCCTGCACCACGTCCGCGCCGGCGAACTCGACGGCGACACCGCGCAGACCGGCGGGATGCGCCGGTTCGCCGCCATCAGCGGGAAGACGGTCGGCTCGGAGAAGCTGTGGATGGGCCAGACGCACGTGGCGCCGTCGACCGCCTCCTCCGACCACCACCACGGCGCCTCGGAGACCGCGATCCACGTGGTCAGCGGGCACCCGGAGTTCGTCTTCGTCGACGACTCCGGCGACACGCCGCAGGAGGTGCGGCTGCGCACCTCGCCGGGCGACTACATCTTCGTGCCGCCCTACGTGCCGCACCGGGAGGAGAACCCGGACCCCGACGACGAGGCCGTGGTCGTCATCGCCCGCAGCACCCAGGAGGCGATCGTGGTCAACCTCCCCCGGCTGTACGCGCTGGGCTCGGCACCGCGGGAGGAGCCCTCGTGACCAGTACCGAGTCCCGCCCGGACGTCGAGCAGGAGCTGAAGTCCGCGTTCCGGGAGGCCATGGCCGGGGTGTGCACACCCGTCGCGGTGGTCACCGCCATGGCGGGCCCGGCGCCGTACGGCACCACCGTCAGCGCCTTCACCTCGCTGTCGATGGACCCGCCGATGGTGCTGGTCTCCCTGGACCGGTCCTCCGACCTGCTGGCGGTGATCGACGGCAGCCGCCGGTTCGGCCTCAACATCCTGGGGGCGCAGCAGCCGGAGCTGGCGGTGAACTTCGCCCGCAAGGGCGGCCCGGCCAAGTTCGGCGGGGTCGAGTGGCAGGTGGGCGGAAAGGTGCCGCGGCTGCCCGGCGCGACCGGCTTCCTGGCGTGCGAAGTGACCGACCTGGTCGTCGGCGGCGACCACGTCGTGGTCTTCGGCCGGGTGCTCAGCGCGGACACCGCGCCGGCCCGGCCCCTGACCTACCACGCCCGGGCCTTCGGCACCCACACCGCGCTGGACGCCAACGCCCCGGCCTGACACCGCGGTTCAGCGCACGGAGGTGGAGTACGGCAGCAGCGCCATCTCCCGCGCGTTCTTGATCGCGCGGGCCAGCAGGCGCTGCTGCTGCGCGCTGACCCGGGTCACCCGGCGGCTGCGGATCTTGCCGCGGTCGGAGATGAACTTCCGCAGCAGGTCGGTGTCCTTGTAGTCGATGTACGTGATCTTCGCCGCGTCCAGCGGGTTGACGCGCGGCTTCAGCGGCTTGCGGGGATCGGCGGAACGGCGGGCCATGAGGGCACTCCTCGGTGCGGGCGGGGGGATACGGACTGCGGGACGGATACGGGCGCCAAGGCCCAGGGGGCGCGGGGGCGTTGGGGCGCGGAGGCGGGGGGTGCGGGAGACCGGGCCTCAGGAAGGCCAGGTCTCAGGAGACCGGGTCGAGCAACTCGTCGAAGGCGGCCGGGAAGCGGCGCCACCCGTCGGGTCCGGCGGCGTACTCCGCGTCGGTCAGCAGGCAGGACTCCAGCACCCGCGCCAGCCCGTCCCGGTCCAGCGCGGGTGAGGTGAAGACCAGGTGCTGGCAGCGGTCGCCGTGCTCGGGGTCCCAGTCGAGCGTGGCGGCGGCGCGCCGCATCGCGGGCACCATCTCCCAGGCGGCCCCGGGCAGCGCGGCCAGCCACGGCCCGGCGTTCTCCACCACCAGTGCGCCGCCCGCCGCCTCCCACGACAGCAGGGTGTCGGGCCGGTCGGCGAGCCAGAACCGGCCCCGGCTGCGGGCGGCGGCGCAGACCAGGTCCTCCAGCGCGGCGTACAGCCGCCCGGGGTGGAAGGGCCGGCGCCGCCGCCACACCAGGGTGCCCACCCCGGCCTCGTCCGCCTGCTGGGGCAGCCGCGAGCAGGCCGGGTGCTGGGCCGCGGCGGCGGCCTCGACGTCGAACCCGGCGAACGCCGCCCGGGCCAGCTCGGTCGAGCGGTCGGAGACCTGCCGTGCGGTGGGGTGCAGTTGGGACAGCAGCGCGCGGTCCTCGTCGGTCGCCTCGGCGTCCTGCGCGACGACCAGCACGGGCGCGTACTCCAGTTGCCGCGCCCAGGTGTCGCCGACGGTGCGGCGGTCCTCCCGGGCCGCGGCGAGGCCGGCCTCCTCCAGGTCGTCACCGTTGGCGAGGCAGGGCAGCACCAGGCCGGGGTCGACCGCCGTCATGACGCTGCCGAGCTCCAGGAACCGCCCGCCCTGCCCGGCGATGACCTCGGCCATCCCCTGCGGCTCGACGGAGTCCCACAGCTCGACCACCGCGAGCCGGGTCAGGCCGTCCCCGGCCAGCCGCTCCAGTTCCGGGACGAGGTCGGCGCGCAGCGCGCAGCACGCGCAGTCGTTGACGAGCGGGGTCTCGCCTTCCGAGAGCAGGCCGTCGGCGTCGCGGACGGTGCGCCGCACCGTGCCGTCGGCCGCCGAGGACAGGTCGTGGTGGAGTGCGACGCTGCCGGGCACCATCGTCAGCAGGTTCCCGACCGCCGTCCGGCGCGCCTGCGCGTGCATCCCGGCGACGATGACGACGGGGAGCTTCCCGCGCGGGTCCATCAACGCCCCCCGTGGACCCGGCCGAGGCCGGCGCGGGCCGGGTCGAGCAGCCCGCGCTCGTACGCCGCGACCAGGCGCTGCGGGACCAGGTGGGTGGCGCCGTCCACGGTGACGGCCACCAGCCGGGGCGCGCTCGCCTTCCACTGGGCGCGCCGGTGCCGGGTGTTGCTGCGCGACATCTTCCGTTTGGGTACGGCCATGGTTGGCTCCTCCGGTGGGTCGGGATGACAGGCTCGACGCTATATGAAAACGACTTCCATTACCAATCAGTGCCGGGTGGCTCCGCCCGCCGCCCGGCGCCGCCACGGCAGTCCGCGCACACGCCGGTCAGCTCCACGGTGTGCTCCACCTCGGCGAAGCCCGACTCCTCGGCGACGGTCCGCGCCCAGCTCTCGACCGCGGACGCCTCGACCGGGCTGCTGGCCCCGCAGGTACGGCAGATCAGGTAGTGCCGGTGCTCCCGGCTCGGGCGGTGCCGGAACAGCCGCTCGCCCCCGGCGTCGCGCACCACGTCCACCACACCGGCGTCGCCCAGCGCGGCCAGCGTGCGGTAGACGGTGCTCAGGCCGACCGGCACGCCCGCCGCGACCACCGCGGCGTGCAGGCTCTGCGCGCTGACGAAGCCGTCGCCGTCGACCAACGCCCGCAGCAGGGCCCTGCGTTGCTGGGTGCGGCGCCCCGGCACCCGGTCGTCGTCGCGCCGCGGCGGCTGCCCGCCCGCGGAGGTGCTGTGCACGGTTGGCCCCCTGGGGTGCGTGCTCGGGTTCGTACGGGACCGGCGCCGGGACTCAGGCGCGGCGCAGTCCGGCGCCCGGGGCCGCGAGGCCCGGACCGCGGCGCCGACGCCGGCCGCCGACGGCGAAGGCCGCCGCGTACACCGCGGCGGCCAGCGCCACGATCGCGAAGCTCGGCGGCATCTTCGGCACCGCGTAGCTCAGGGACAGCCCGCCCCACATCTCGGCGACCGCGAGCACCGTGGACAGGGCGAACGCCCGGGCCGGGCGGTCGGTGAGCCGCTGGGCGGTGCCCGCCGGCGCCGCGAGCAGGCCGAGCAGCAGCAGCGACCCGACCGCCTGGCTCGCCTCGGCCGCGGTCACGCCGATCAGCGCCAGGAAGCCGTAGCCGAGCAGGCCCACCGGCACGCCCCGCGCCGCCGCGACCGCCTCGTCCACGGACGCGAACAGCAGCGGACGGAAGACGGCGAGCACCACCGCGCACACCCCGGCGGCCACCGCGGCGGCGGTACCGGCCTGGCCCGCCGACATCCCGAAGATCGAGCCGAAGAGCACCCGCACCCCGGCGCCGGCGTTGTCCGCGCCGCCGGAGGTGCTGTACATGGTGAGGAAGAAGGTGCCCAGGCCCGTGATCCAGGCGAAGACGTTGCCGATGGCGACGTCGTCCGCGCGGCCGGAGCGGGCGAGGGTGCCGAGCAGCACCGCGACGGCGATGGTCGCCGCGTACAGGCCCAGCCGCAGGTCGACGCCCGCGGCGAGCGCGGCGAGCGACCCGGCGAACGCCATGTGGCTGAGCGCGTCGCCGGTGAAGACCTGGGCGCGCAGCACCAGGAAGTAGCCGACCATGCCGGACGCGGCGGCGACGGCCCCGCCGGCGAGGACCGCGTGCAGGAAGAAGGGGTGCCCGAGAGCGCCGGGCCAGCCGAGGGCGAGGGTGTTCACAGCAGGCTCCCCGAGGTCCAGACGGCCGCGGCCTCGGCCGGTACGGCGCCCGGGCCCGCACGGTCCGGCGCGCGTCCGGCGCGTTCGCGCAGCAGCCGCGCGCCCCAACTGGCCGCATAGGCGGCGAAGGCGAAGCTGGTCACCCAGAATCCGATCGGGTAGGGCGAGTAGTAGGCGACCGTCAGGCTGGTCCAGGTCACCACGAGCGCGATCAGCACGGAGCCGGCGAGGCCGCGCACCGGGCGGGCGGTCAGGTTCTGGGCGGTGGCCGCGGGCATCACCAGCAGCGCGAACACCAGCAGCGCGCCGGTGATCTGGCTGGTCGCCGCCGTGGCCGCGCCCAGCACGACCAGGAACACCGCCGACAGCAGCCGCACCGGCACCCCGCGGGCGGCGGCGACCGCCGGGTCCACGGACGCGAACAGCAGCGGCCGCCCGACGGCGGCCAGCACCAGCAGCACCACCGCGCCCACGACCGCCAGCACCCGCACCTGGCCGGTCGTGATCCCCAGGAAGCTCCCGAACAGCAGGGCGTCCACCCCGCCGAGGAAGCCCTTGTAGAGGGCGATGAAGAGGAAGCCGGCGCCCAGCAGGAACGCCTGGACCGTGCCGGTCACCGCCGCCTCCTCGCCGCCGCCGGCGCCCGTCCCCCCGCCGGAGCCCGTGCCGCCCCCGGCCCGCGGGATCGCGGCGATCACCAGGGCCGCGCCGACGCAGAACGTGAAGTAGCCGTAGACCGCGCCCACCCCGACCAGGGTCGCGCCGGCCGCGCCGGGGAACGCCACCGCCGACAGCGTGTGCCCGGCGAAGCTCTGCCGCCGCAGCACCATGAACCAGCCGATCGCCCCGGCCAGCACCGCCACGATCGCGCCGGCCCGGAAGGCGTTGACCATGAAGGGGTACGCCCACATCTGCTGGACGTCGGCCACCGGGTTCCACGACCAGCCGGCCGCGCCGTCAGCGAGTCCCACGGCCGGCCCCCTCCCCCGCCGGCGGGTGCCGGTCGGTGTGCACCGCGGGCGCCTCGGGCTGGCCGACCACGACCAGCCGCCCGTCGGAGGTCCGCAGCACCTCGATCGGCGTGCGGTACAGCCGGCTCAGCGTCCGCGAGGTGATCACCTCCGCCGGGGTCCCGGCCACCGCCCCGCCCTCGGCGAGGTACACCACCCGGTCCAGGTGCGCGAGGATCGGGTTCGCGTCGTGCGCGACCATCACCACGCTGACCTGCTCCTCTCGGCAGATCCGGCCGATCAGCGCGGCCACCGCGGCCTGGTTGGGCAGGTCGAGGCTGTCCAGCGGCTCGTCCAGCAGCAGCAGGCGGGGGCGCCGGACCAGCGCCTGGGCGATCAGCAGCCGCTGCTGCTCGCCGCCGGAGCACTGGCCGATCGGCCGGTGCGCGTAGGCGCTCGCGCCGACCGTCTCCACCACTTCGGCGATCCGCTCCCGGGCCGCCCGCGCCGACCCGGGCCGCCCCAGCCCCCAGCGGTCGCCGTCCCAGCCCAGCCGGACGACGTCCACGCCGCGGATGCGCAGCCCGGGGTCGAAACTGCGCCGCTGCGGCAGGTAGCCCACCTGCTGCGCGCGCCGGCCCGGCGGCCGCCCGAGCACGCTGATGCTGCCTGCGGCGGTCGGGACCAGGCCGAGTATCGCCTTGACCAGGGTCGACTTGCCGACCCCGTTCGGGCCGAGTACGGCGACGAACTCCCCCGGCTCGATGTCGAGTTCGACGTGCGACCACAGGGTGCGGCCGCCGACCCGCACGGCCGCGTCGCGCAGCGAGACCACCGCGGGCCCGGCCGCGGGGTCCTGCGGCCGGGCGCTCTCCGGCGCGGCCGGGGGCGCGGCTTGCGGCGCGGCTTGCGGCTCGGCGGTTTCCGGGGCGGCGGCTTCCTCGCGCGCCGCGGGCACTTGCGGCCGTACGGCCTCGCGCAGTCTGGTGAGCGGATGCATCCCTACTTGCCCGTCGCCTCGGCCAGCGCCTGCTGGATGCCCTTGAGCTCGGTCACCTGCCACTGCTGGAACGACGCCCCGGCCGGGGTGAGGGTCTCGGTGACCGTGGCGACCGGAATGCCCTTCGCCTTGGCGGCCTTGACCTGCGCCTGCACGTCGGGCGTGGCGTTCTGGCTGTTGTAGACGTAGAGCTTGATCTGCCGGGTGGCGATCTGGTGGTCGATGGTGGTCTTGTCCTGCGCGGTGGGGTCGGCGCCCTCGCTGATCGCGCTGAGGAACGAGTACGGCGTGAGCATCTTCAGGCCGAGGCCGTCGGCGAGCGGGCTGACGATCGACTCGGACGCGCCGATCGGGGTGCCGGCGTACTTCGCCTTGATGTCGGCGATCAGCGTGTTGTACTCCCCGAGGGTCTTGGTCTCGAAGGTGGTCTTCTGGGCGTCGAAGTACGCCGCGTCGGCCGGGTCGGCCTTCTTGTAGTCGGCGGTGATCTGCTCGATCACCTTGTGCACGTCGTCCGGGGAGTACCAGCGGTGCGGGTTGCCGCCCTGCTTCACGCCGACCAGGTCGCCGACGGTGAGCACGGTGCGCTGCGCGGAGGGGTTCGACGCCAGGAGCTTCGAGGCCCAGGAGTCGTAGCCGATGCCGTTGACGATCGCGTACGACGCGGAGGCGACGGTCCGCGCGTTCGCCGCGGTCGGCTCGTAGTCGTGCGGGTCGGTGTCGGGGTTGGTGATGATGCTGGTCACCTTCACGTGGCTGCCGCCGATCTGCTCGGCGATGCTGCCCCAGAAGTTCTCCGCCGCCACCACCTGGATGACCTTGCCGCTGCTCTTGGCGCTGCCCGAACTGCCCGCGGAGGCGCCGGCCTTGCCGTCGTCGCTCGGGGAACTGGTGGAGCAGGCGCTGGTCGCGACCAGCGCGGCGACGGCTATCCCGCCCGCGGCGAGCAGGTGGCGGCGGCGGGGCGCCGCGCTGCGGTTGTCGGGGCTGGCCATGGGTTCTCCTCGGGCAGTGGTGGCGGCAACGCGGCACGTCCGGCCGCGACCCCCTCACCGTAATTGAAAACGACTCCCAATCCCACTTTCCGCTACGCGAGATGAAAATCATTACAGAATCTTGACCTTTGAGTCGGCTGTGCACGGTCCAGGGCCGGCGGGACCCGCGTCCCCGCAGGTCACCTGCGGTGGGCGGGGGACCGGGCCGCTCGGGCCGCGGCCGCGCCCGGCCCCCGCGGCGGCCTCCGGCGGGCCCCGTGGGCGGCTGCGCCGGGCTTAGCCGCCCGATGCGGTGGACATGCTGCAACCGCACCAGCCCGCAACGACCGAACCGGACCGACCAGTCCGCAACCGACAGACCGCCACCGCCGATCCGGCCCGACACCGGCTTGCGAGCCGCAGCCCGCAAACGACCGGAACGCCACCACCGAACCGCGAACAGCAAACCGCCACGACCACAACGGCACCGCCGAACCAGCCCGACACCGGCCTGCGAGCCGCAACCCGCAACGACCGGACCGAGACCGCCGGGCCGAGAACGCCGAACCGCAACCACCAGACCGACACCGCCGAACCAGCCCGACACCGGCTTGCCAGCCGCAACCCGCAACGACCGGACCGAGACCGCCGGGCCGAGAACGCCGAACCGTGACGGCCACAACATGCGAGCGCCAGGCCGGCACCACCGGATCAGCACCGCCAACACGGCGGCTGCGAACGGAAACAGGCAGGACGACATCGACAGACCGACACCACCGACACGGCAGCACCAGTCCGGAGCGATCAGCCCGGCACCGACAGACCGGCCCGCACCGATCCGCAACCGACAGACCGCGACCGCCCGGCCGCACCGATCCGGCAGCGCCCACCCGCAACCGACAGACCACGACCGACAGACCGCGGCCAGCAGACCGTAGCCGCCCGGCCGGGCCGGGCCGGCGCGACCGCACCCCGACAGCTCAGCCCCGGCCCCGGTGGTCAGGGGTTCCATGGAAGGCAGGACGAGACGATGGCCGAGCCGCTGTATCTGCGGGCGCGGGTCGAGGGGCAGGCGGCGGCGCTGCTGGCGGAACCGGAGCTGGTGCACTCGCTGGTGGACGCGTTGGAGTCGCCGCTGAACGTGGTGCTCCCCGAGCAGGCGGCGGCGAACGCCGAGGAGTTCGGCGCGGTGCTCGGACGGCACCGGCTGAAGGGGCGGGTGCTGTTCGCGCACAAGGCGTCGGCGTCGAGCGCGCTGCTGCGGCGGCTGGCGGACACCGCCGCCGGGGTGGACGTGGCGTCGTTGGGTGAGCTCCAGCACGCGCTGGGCTGCGGCTTCGCACCGGACCGGATCACCGCGACGGGCCCGAAGAGCCCGCAGTGCCTGTGGCTGGCCGCGCGCAGCGGGGTGACGGTCGCGGTCGACTCGGCCGAAGAACTCGACCTGCTGGCAGGGCTGTTACGCGGCCACGCCCTGCCGCGCTGCCGCACGATGCTGCGGCTGAGCGGGTTCACGGCACCGGGCGTCCGGGTCCGCTCCCGGCTCAGCCGGTTCGGCATACCGGTGGCGGCGCTGGAGGACGCGCTGGACCGCGTCGTCCGGTACGGGGACGTGCTGGACCTCGTCGGTGTCGCCTACCACCTGGACACCACGAGCCTGACGGAGAAGGCGACCGCGCTGGAAGGGTGCCTTCGGGCGCTGACGGCGTGCCGTGACCGCGAACTGTCCCCCGGCATCGTGGACATCGGGGGCGGGTTCGGGATCAGCTACCTCGCCCACCGCGAGGACTGGGACACGTACACCAGCGCGCTGTCCGCCGCGGCGCTCGGCACCCGACCCGCCCTCGCCTGGGGCGGCCACGGCTACGGGCTGCGCAACGACAAGGGCACCCTGCGCGGGTCGCTCGCGCTGTACCCGTCCTGGCGGCCGGCCGCGGGCGCGCACTACCTCGACGAGCTGCTGTCGGCGCCGTCGTCCGCGCAGTTGGGCGGCCGCCCGCTGGCCGCGCTGGCGCTGGAGCACCTCTACGACGTGCACGCCGAGCCCGGCCGGGCCCTGCTCGACCAGTGCGGGCTGACCCTGGCGACGGTGCAGGAGGTCAGACGGCCGCCGGAGGGGGGCGCGGACCTGTGGGTGCGGCTGGCCGCCAAGGCCGACGACATCGCCCTGGAGGAGCACGGGGTGCTGCTCGACCCGGTGCTGCTCCCCCGCCCCGGCACCGGCGAAGCGGCGGACCAGGCACCGTACGGCACGGGCTCGTACGGCGTGGATTCGTACGGCGCGGGCTCGTACGGCCGGGGGCCCGTGGCGGTGCACCTGTTCGGGCACCTGTGCCTGGAGACCGACCTGATCACCCGCCGCCTGGTCCACCTGCCGCGGGCGCCGCGGCCCGGTGACGTGCTGGCGTTCGCGAACACCGCCGCGTACTGCATGGACTTCCACGCCGGGCGGTCCCAACGCCACCCGGCCGCCCGCAAGGTCGCCCTGTGGCGGTCGGGCGGGAGCTGGAAGTGGTGCCTGGACGAGGCGTACTGGCCGACAGTTCACAAGGGAGAGCCGCAGTGAGGTACGACCGCATCACCGACGCCATCGGCAACACACCGCTGGTGCGCATCGATCCGGCGGTGCACGGCCTGCGCCACATCGACCTGTTCGCCAAGCTGGAGATGCTCAACCCGTTCGGCTCGGTCAAGGACCGCGCCGCCTGGCACATGGCGCGGGCCGGCCTGCCGGACGCGCAGGCCGACGGCAGCCGGATCGTCGAGCTGTCCAGCGGCAACACCGCCAAGGCACTGGCGGTCATCGCGGGCATGCACGGCCTGACGTTCAAGAGCGTCACCAACCGGATGCGCATACCGGAGACCAAGGAACTGCTTTTGCTGCTCGGCGCGGAGATCGAGGAGCTGCCCGGGCAGAGCGAGTGCCTGGACCCCACCGACACCGAGGACCCGCTCACCCTCTTCCACCAGGCGCTGGCGGACTCGCCGACCCCGCTGCTCCACACCGACCAGTACTTCAACCCCCGCAACAGCGAAGCCCACTTCGAGGGCACCGGCCCGGAGATCGTCGCCGACCTCGACGGCCGCGCGCCGGACTACTTCATCGCGTGCGTGGGCACGGCCGGCTCCTCCACCGGGGTGGCGAGCGCGCTGCGCGCCCACCGCCCGGACGTCGAGGTGGTCGGCCTGGTCGCGGCGAAGTCCGACTTCATCCCCGGCATCCGCACCCGCGACGAGGTGCACGAGGTCGGCCTGTTCGACCCGGCCACCTACGACACGCTCGCCGCGGTGGACTCCGGGGAGGCGATCGACGGCATGGTCACCCTGATCCGGCGCTGCGGGCTGCTCGCCGGGCCGACCGGCGGCGCCGCCTTCCACGGCGCGCTGCGGCACCTGCGCGCGGCCGACGAGTCGCTCGCGCGCAGCGGGCAGCCCCCCGCCGAGCGGAAGACCGCGGTGTTCATCGTCTGCGACCGGGTCGAGGGCTACCTCAGCTACATCCGGCAGCGGCGGCCGGACCTGCTCGGCGACACCGCCCGCACCCCGAACACGGTCGCCGGGCTGACCGCGGCCGAGGTCGCCGCGGCCCCGGCGGTGACCGTGGCCGAGGCGCGCGCCTGGATCGAGGAGGCGGACCCGCTGGTCGTGGATCTGCGCAGCACCTACGCGTACACGGCCCTGCACATGGCCGGCGCGGTCAACATCACCGACGAGATCCTCGGTGAACTCCTGCGCGCGGGTGTGCCGTTCGCCCGCAGCCGGCCGGTGCTGCTGGCCTGCCCGGTCGGCGAGCAGTCCGCGCGGTACGCCGCGCTGCTCACCCGGATGGGGCACCCCGACACCCGCAGCCTCACCGGGGGCATCGTCGCCTGGCGCGACGCCGGCGCACCCCTGACCCGGGACTGACGCCGATGACGACACCCGAGAACCCGGAAGCCGCCGAGTCCCCCGACGACGTGCTGCGCGAACTTGCGTCCTGGCACGAGGAGGTGCGCGCCCAGTTCCCGATCCTGCGGGCCGAACCCGGCCTGGCCTACCTCGACAGCGCCGCCACCTCGCAGAAGCCGCAGGCGGTCCTGGACGCGGTCCAGGGCTACTTGACGACGTCGAACGCCAACTCCGGCCGCGGGTCGTACCCGTGGGCGAACCGCACCACCGCGCTGGTGGCTCAGGCCCGCCGGCAGGTCGCCCAGTCGCTCGGCGACCCCGACCCGGACCGTTCGCAGGTCGTGCTGACCAGCGGCGCGACCGAGGCGCTGCGCCTGGTGGCCCGGGACTGGCTGGCCGCCCAACTCGCCGACGGCGACGAGGTGATCGTGCCCTTCGCCGACCACCAGGCGAACATCTCCCCCTGGCAGGAGGTGCGGGACCTGCTCGCCCGGCAGGGCGTACGCGTGGTGCTGCGGCCGATGCCGTACCAGCGCGGGTCGGGCGACTACGACCACGTGGCCTTGGCCGAACAGGTCGGTGCCCGCACCCGGTTCGTCGCGGCCACCCATGTGCACCACGTCTACGGCAACGACATGAACGTCCACCGGGTCCGCGCCGCCGTCGGCCCGCACGTCCCGATCTGCCTCGACGCGTCGCAGAGCGTCGGCCACCAGCCGATCCGGCTGGACGCCCTGGACGTCGACTTCGTGGCGTTCTCCGGCCACAAGGCGCTGGCGCTGCCCGGCACCGGCGCGCTGTGGGCACGGCAGGCGCGCGGCCCCGAGCTGCGCCCGGGCGGGTGGTCCGGCACCCCGAACACGGTGGGCGCGGTGTCGCTGTCCGCGGCGCTGGACTGGCTGCGGGACACCGACACCGGGCGAGTCCACCGCTGGACCCGCGCCCTGACCGCGCGGCTGACCGACGCGCTGAGCCGGCTCGGCTCATACCAGGTGCTGGGCTGCCGGACCAGCCTGGCCGCCGGCTCCACCGTCCAGCGCCGCCAGAGCCTGGTCAGCTTCCGGCACCGGGCGATCCCCTCCGGCGACCTGGGGTTCATCCTGTTCGACCGCGGGCTGATGGTGCGCAGCGACCAGCACTGCCAGGGCGCGTCCGGCGAGAAGACCGGGTCGGTCCGGGTCAGCACGCACGCCTACACCGCGGTCGAGGAGATCGACCGGCTGGTGGAGGCGCTGCGCGCGTTGGACTGAAGGGGCGCGCACCGGACCGGAGAGCGACCATCGGGCGGAACCGCCGCCGACGCGCCGCACTCCCATTGGAATGAAAACTGTTTTCAACTATAGGCTGGCAGGGAGACGGGGACACGGAACGGCGGCAGACGGCTCAGGCGGGCGGCGAGGGCGATGGACACGGTGCGGGCACGGGAGTACGCGGAGCGCTGGGAGGCCCAGCAGCAGCGCTACGCCATCGCGCGCGAGGAGCGCGCCGGCGTCATCGCCGACGTGGTCGAGCACGTCACGGCCGGGCGGGAGCGCCCGCTCGTGGTCGATCTGGGCTGCGGGCCGGGCACCTTGACCGCCCGGCTCGCGGCCCGGCTGCCCGGCGTGGACTTCGTCGGCGTGGACCGCGACCCGGTCGTCCTGGGCCTGGCCCGGCAGTGCCATGGCGCGGCGGTCCGCTTCGTGGAGGCGGCGATCGGAGCGGAGCGGTGGACCGCCGACCTGGGCCTGGACCGGCCGGTCGACGCCGTGGTCTCCACCACCACGCTGCACTGCCTGCCGGAGCCGTTGCTGCGCCGCGCCTACCGGCAGCTCGGCGCGCTCCTGCGGCCGGGCGGGGCGCTGGTCAACGGCGACCACTTCGCCCCCGAGCCCACCGGGCCGCGCGAGATCAGCGCCCGCGTCGGGCGGCTGCGGGCCGAGCGGCAGCGGGCGTTCGACCACGAGGACTGGGACCAGTGGTGGCGCGCGGTCTCGGACGACCCGGCGTTCAGCGAGCTCGTCGCCGAGCGGCACCGCCGCGCCGGGTCGGTGCCCAGCACCAAGGACAGCGACCTGCCCCTCTCCCACCATGTGCGGCTGCTGCGGGCGGCGGGGTTCGGCCAGGCCGGCTCCGTCTGGCAGTTCGGCAGCAGCCACGTGCTGGTGGCGGTGCGCTGACCCGCGCCTCACCCGTACGGGCACCGGGCCGTCGTCCCTACGGCGCGGCAGGCCCTCTCCGTCGGCGCGGCACGCCCGCGACCTCGATACATGCAGAGATTGCCATATGTTAATGTCGCTATAGAGGCGTGAGCGCGCCTCCGTCGCACCACGACGCACCTTGATGGGAGTGGCAGCATGACCACCTCGACCGAGCACCGGCCGCACACCGACCACCAACACGTCCACGGCGCCGAGTGCGGGCATGTCGCGGTGCCGCACGGCGACCACACGGACTACGTGCACGACGGCCACCTGCACCGCACCCATGACGACCACGCCGACGAGTGCACGATCGCGCGGCACAGCGAGCACCAGGGCCACGCCCATGAGCACGGCCCCGGCTGCGGACATGTCGCGGTCCCGCACGAGGGCCACACGGACTACGTACACGACGGGCACCGGCACGCGGCCCACGAGGGCCACTGGGACGACCACTGAGCCCGCAGCCCCCCGCACCACCGGCTCCCTGTGGCCGGTTTCCCGATCCACCGCCCCCAGGCCCTATATGAGACCGATTCTCATATGTTAGGTTCTGCATATGACGGCTCCCGCGCATCCGGACGACCGGACCCTCGCCCTGCGAGCGGCCAGCGAGCTGCTGCGCGCACTGGCGTCCCCGGTACGGATGGGCATCGTGCGCGAGCTGTCCACCGGCGGCAAGCGGGTCCATGAGCTCGTCGCGGCACTCGGGGTCAACCAGCCCCTGGTCTCGCAGCACCTCAGGGTGCTGCGCACCTCGCGCATCGTGACGACCCACCGCGAGGCCCGCGAGGTCGAGTACACCCTCGTCGACGAACACGTCGCGCACATCGTGCTCGACGCGATCCGGCATGTCGAGGAGTGACCGCCCGGCCGCACCGCAGGCCGCCGCCGAGCACAGCGCACGCACCGCACCACCGACGGAGGGAAGATCCGTGAGCACCGCCGGGCAGTCCGTCCGCAGCCGTTCCACCCGGCAGCGCACCGCGGTGTCCGCCGCTCTGGACGAGGTCGACGAGTTCCGCAGCGCGCAGGACCTGCACAACATCCTGAAGCTGCGCGGGGAGTCGGTGGGGCTGACCACCGTCTACCGCACGCTCCAGTCGCTCGCCGAGGCGGGCGAGGTCGACGTCCTGCGCACCGGCGACGGCGAGTCCGTCTACCGACGCTGTTCGGAGGGCGGCCACCACCACCATCTGGTCTGCCGCTCCTGCGGCAAGGCGGTCGAGGTGGAGGGCCCGGCGGTGGAGCGGTGGGCCGAATCGACCGCCTCGGCGCACGGGTTCGTGGACATCGTGCACACCATGGAGATCTTCGGCACGTGCGCCGCGTGTGCGGCCGAGGGCCCGAAGGGGATCGCACCGCAGGGGCGCTGACGAGCAGGAGCGGCCGAGGCCGGCGCGCGTCCCGTCACGACGGGGCGGCGCCGGCCTCGCGCATGCCGGCACCCGGAGTGCATTTGGAAATGAAAACGCTTTTCCTTAAGCTGGTGGCCGTCCGACTCGCCCACCCACGGAAAGGCAGCCCCATGTCGGCCCACTGCCAGCTGACCGGCCGCAAACCCGGCTTCGGCAACACCGTCTCGCACTCCCACCGACGCACCGCGCGCCGCTTCGACCCCAACATCCAGACCAAGCGCTACTGGCTGCCCGGCGAGAACCGCCATGTGCGGCTGACGCTGAGCGCCAAGGGCATCAAGACCGTCGACCGCATCGGCATCGAGAAGGCCGTCCGGCTCGTCCGCGCACGCGGCCACCAGGTCTGAGGGGACACCAGCGCCATGGCCAAGAAGAGCAAGATCGCCAAGAACGACAAGCGCCGTGCCGTCGTGGCCCGTTACGCCGAGCGCCGCGCCGAACTGAGGCGCGTCATCGCCTCGCCCGCCACCTCCGCCGACGACCGCGCGGCCGCCCAGCGCGAGCTGCGCCGCCAGCCCCGCGACGCCAGCGCCACCCGCGTCCGCAACCGCGACGCGGTCGACGGCCGCCCCCGCGGCTACCTGCGCGCCTTCGGCCTGTCCCGCGTGGCCCTGCGCGCCCACGCGCACGCCGGCCACCTCCCCGGGGTCCGCAAGGCCAGCTGGTAGCAGCCGGCCCTCCGACCGCGCGCCGCCCGGCGCGGCACCCGGCCGCGGGTCAGTCGGTCCGCCGCCGCGACGGGCGGAACTCGGCCCAGGTCTTGACGGTCTCGGAAACCCGGACCGCCACCAGCTCGGGCAGGCGCGCGGTCCACCCGCCGAAGATCCACATGGCGAGGTTCTCGGCGGAGGACGGGAGTTCGCCGAGCACGTCGTTGAGGTGGCGGTGGTCGAGCGTGTCGTCCAGCCACTTCTTGAACCCGTCCAGGTCGCGGTAGTCGCGGACGAAACCGCTGTCCGTCAGCTGGTCGGTGCGCGCGGACAGCTCCAGGACCACCACGTAGTTGTGGCCGTGCATCCGCGCGCACTGGTGCCAGCCGGGCAGCCCCGTCAGCACATGGCTGGCCGAGAAGTGGAACTCCTTGGTGATGGTGAGGACAGCGCTGTCCATGTCCCACGCGGGCAGTTGCCCCGCCCGCGCGCGAGCCTCCTCCGCAGGCCCCGGGTTCCCCGTCATGCCGCGCCCCCGCCCTCGCCGAGGATCACCCGGTTCAACCGCTCCGCGCCGAACGACTCGCGCATCGCCGGATCGGTGATCAGCGCCCGTTTGCGCGCGACCTCTTCGCGGGCTCGATCCAGCAGGCCGTCCGCCTGTGCGGCCCGGCCGCCGCGCCGCATGGCGACGCCGGCGTGGTAGAGGACCTCCTCCGTGCGCAGGGCGGGCATGGGCCCGACCTCGTCCAGGATGCGCAGTGCTTCCTCGGCTTCGGCCACCGCCGCCACGGTGTCCCCCTTTCGCAGGAAGGTCCGGCTGCGCAGCGAGTGCGCCGCGATCGTGCTCCTGATCATCCCACTGTGCGCCGTCTCACGGATCGTGTCGACGGCAAGCCGGTCGGCCTGCTCCAGGAGTTCCGCCCGCTGCCGCGCGACGCGCAGCAGCACGTCCGCGTAGAGGTTCCGGACGATCGGCACCAGGTTCGCCAGCCAGGTCCGCTCGGTCTCGGCCCACGCGTCGGCGGCGAGCGCGAGGGTCTCCTCCGCGCGCTGCGGATCGTGGGAGTACAGCTGGGCGAGCAGCGCCGTGTTGTAGGCGTGCCAGCCGCTGTCACCGCCGCGCCGGACCTCGAAGTCGAGTGCCTCGCGCAGGACGTCGGCGGCCGGCTGCTCCTGCCCGAGGCCGGTGAGGACCTGGGCGAGGTAGTTCAGGGCGATCGGCAGCTCCGCCTTGAGGGTCTCGCCCCGCAGCCGGTCGACGCAGCGCCGCAGCCGGGTCACCGCCTCGGTCAGCCGGCCGCTGTCGAAGAGCGAGATGCCCAACTGCATCTCGGCGAGGTTGCGCGCGTGCTGGAGCACCGGATCGCCGCTGCCGCCCAGCCGGGGGTCGGCGGCGTACATCCGCTCCGCTTCCTCCAACTGTGCGAGGCCCTCCTCGAGCCGCCGCTTGGAGACCTGGCGCCCGTACTCCACCCGGGCGACGAACAGCGCCACCGGGTCGCCATGCTCCTCCGCGAGCTCCACCGCGCGGCGCAGCTTCTCCAACCCCGGGACCAGCCCCCGCGTCGCCAGTTGGGTCTTCCCGCGCATCAGGGTGGTACGGATCATGAGGTCGCGGTCGCCGCACCGGGCGGCCGCTTCCTCCGCCTCCGCGGCGAGGCCGTCGATGTCCGGCACTGCGGCGTCCCGGTGCTGGCCGCGCCAGCGCACTTCCGACAGCGAGAGCAGCAGTTCGACGGCCAGCACGAGGCGGCGGTCGCGCCCCGGCACCGTCGGCGGCAACTCCCGGGCCGTACGGATGGCCTCCTCGCAGTGCTGTTCGGCCTCGGAGAACGACAGGCCGTCCACCGCCGCGTCCCGGGCCAGCCCGTAGTAGGCGTCCGAACAGGCGGCCAGGCACTGGCTGCCGCCCCGCTTGAGGTGGCGGGCGATCTCCAGCCGCCGCCCCAGCAGCGGCTCCCCCTGGGCCTGCGCCGCGAGTGCCGCGGCGATGCGCTCATGGCGGGACCTGCGCTGCTCGGGGGTCTGCCGCTGGTAGACCACGCTCCACAACGCCTGGTAGGTGAAGGCGTAGCAGTCGCTGACGTCCGCGCGCGCCCAGGCCGGCAGGGGGTGCTGCACCAGCAGTTCGGTGTTCTCCCTGATCTTCCGCAACTGCTCCATCACCCGGTCGTGCGACTGCTCCAGGACGGACGCCGCGGTCCGGGACAGGAAGACGCTGCCCTCGGTGGCGCCGACGGTCAGCAGTTCCTGGTCGGCTTCGGTGAGGTGGGCGAGCCGGGCCTCGACGACCCGGGTCAGGGTGCTGGGGATCGTGACCTCCGCGCCCTGCTCCTCCTTCCACGCGTCCAGGCACAGCTTGACGAACACCGAGTGCCCCGCGGTCACCTGGCTCAGCCGGGTGGACAGCTCCGGCGGCGCCGTCGGGTGGACGCTCACCACCAGTTCGCGGACGGCCTCCGCCGGCAGGCCCGGCAGCACCCGGCGGTCCACCAGCCCGTCCAGCTGCCAGCGGTAGAGCAGTTCCTCGACAGCGGCACCCGAACCGGAGGCCGGGCCGCTGCCCGTGGTGTGGCTGAGCAGCAGGCCGAACCCGGCCGGCCGGGCCCGGCGCAGCAGGTAGTCCAGGACCAGCAGACTGCTGTGGTCGATGTGCTCCATGTCGTCGACGATCACCACCGCCGGCCCGTCCTCGCCCATCAGCCGGACGAGCTCGTCCACGATCCGCATGGCGGCGCCCTGTTGGAAGGGCACCAGGCTGTCGAACGGGATGGACCCGGACGACACCGAGGCGCGGGTGAGGTCGCGGCCCACCGCGAAGGCCTCGCCGAGACCGGGCACCAGCATCGACAGCAGGGCCGGGCCGTAGTCGAGGACCTGCTGACCGGCCTGCTTGAGCGCCCGCTTCAGCCGCCGGCGCCCGCCCGCGGACTCCCGCGCGAACAGCGTGAGCAGTTCGGTCACCGGCCCGTAGGTCAGCCCGGGGCCGATGCCGGGGTGGCACCGCACCGAGTAGACCCGGTTCAGGCCGCCGGCCGTGAGCTGCTGCTGGTACTCCGCCAGGAGCGCCGACTTCCCGATGCCCGGCGGGCCGCCGACCAGCATGGCCCAGCCGGCCCGGTCCCGGCGCTGCCCGGTGGCGAGCGCGTGCAGCTCCGCCATCGTCTCCGTACGGTCGACGAACAAGCCCGGCGCCACCAAGTCCCTGCTCCCCCTTCTTCGGATGAAGTCCCCACATGCTGTCACGGGAAGCCACCCGAGGGACGGCTGTTGGCCGCAGTCGGTGCGTTGCAGTACGTTGCCGCGGTGCGCAGCGGTCCGGGCCGCCCCGGGAGCGCCCCGCGCCAGACCCCGCGGCACCCGGCGGCGCCCCGCCGCATCCCGCGGCACCCCGCGGACCCTCAGCGGGCGGCGGCGAGGTGGGCCGTGTAGAACGCGGCGAGCTTCTCGACGGCCGGGTCGACGTACTGCTTGCGGTCGTAGAGGTCCACGTGGCCGGCGCCCTCGATCCAGTGCAGTTCCTTCGGGCCGGTGGCGCGCTGGTGGACGTCGACGGCCATCCAGGAGGTGACCGCGCGGCTGCCGACGACCTGGAGCAGCGGGCGCGGGCCGATCAGGGGCACCGCCTGGAAGGCGTCGAAGGCGGCCATCTTGTCGATGCTCGGCCAGGCCAGGGTCCGCGCGGAGCGCTCGTGGCGGCCCCGGTCGGTGCAGTAGTAGTCGAAGCCCTCGGCCGCGTGCTCGCCACCGACGGCGGCGGCCTGCTCGGCGGTCTCGGGGAAGACCGGCAGGGCGCCCGGGTCCTCACCGCGGGCGGCGGCGGTACGGGCCTGGCCTGCGGCGTCCAGCATGCCCTGGAAGGCGGCCGGGTCCTGGGTGCCGTCGGCACCGAGCCGGAACTGCCGGGCGATGTCGACACCCGAGACGGTCGCGACCGCCTTGACGCGGTGGTCGCCCCCGGCCGCGGTGAGGGTGTAGCCGCCGGAGGCGCAGATGCCCAGCAGGCCGATGCGGTCGGGGTCGACCTCCTCACGGGTGGTGAGGAAGGACACGGCGGCCTTGAAGTCCTCCACCCGCTGGGCCGGGTCCTCCAGGCCGCGCGGCAGGCCCGCGGACTCGCCCTGGTAGGCGGCGTCGAAGGCGAGGGTGACGAAGCCGCGCTCGGCCATGCGCTGGGCGTACGTCCCGGCGGTCTGCTCCTTGACGCCCGCGCCGGGGTGGCCGACGACGAGTGCCGGACGCCGGCCCGCGACGGAGGACGTACCGGAGGCGGCGGAAGCGGCTCCGGAGGCGGTGTCGGAGGCGGCGCCGGGTGCGGTGTCGGGGGTGAAGAGGTGGGCGGCGATGCGGATGCCGGCGCTGTCGAAGCTGACGTTGGTCCTGGCCATGGTGCTCTCCTCGCAGGGGTGACGCTGACGGTGCTGACGCGTGCCCTGGAGGCGGGGCGAGGGGCGGGGGCGGTGGGCCGGGGCCCGTGCCCCGCCGGGCACATCTCCACATTCGACCGGTCGGCGCGGGTGCGGGAGAGACAGGTTCCTGCCCGGGAAAGAACGTGCCCCCCTTCGGCGTTTGCCCCGGCCACCGTCGCGTGCGGAGACTGGGGACCATGACCTCGGACTCCGACTCCCGGGCGCTCGGCGCCTTCCTCAAGGCCCGCCGGGCGCAGCTGACCCCGCGGGAGTGCGGCCTGCCGGAGACCGACGCGGCCCGCCGGGTGGCCGGGCTGCGCCGCGAGGAGGTGGCCCAGCTCGCCGCCATCAGCGTCGACTACTACACGCGGCTGGAGCAGGGCCGGGTCCGGGCGTCCGTCCCGGTGCTCACCACCCTGGCCCGCGCGCTGCGCCTCGACGACGACCAGCAGCGGTACCT
Organism: Actinacidiphila sp. bgisy144; assembly: GCF_057708105.1. Taxonomy (NCBI): domain Bacteria; kingdom Bacillati; phylum Actinomycetota; class Actinomycetes; order Kitasatosporales; family Streptomycetaceae; genus Actinacidiphila; species Actinacidiphila sp. bgisy144. The sequence continues at coordinate 32,315 of NZ_JBYIRM010000037.1, forward strand.
CTACGAGATCGCCGGCCGCACCGACGCCCGCCCGCGCCGCCGCCGCACCGCCCAGCGCCTGCGCCCGCCCATGCGGCGCCTGCTCGATCAGCTCACCGAGAGCCCCGCGCTGGTCCTCGGCAAGCGGCTCGACGTCCTGGCGTGGAACCCCGCGGCCGTGGCCCTCTACACGGACTTCGCGGACCTGCCGGCCCACCGCCGCAACTACCTGCGGCTGGTCTTCACCCACCCCGGGGTACGCGCCCTGCACCGGAACTGGGCCCATGACGCCCGCGAGGCCGTCGCCGCCCTGCGGATGGAGGCCGCCGCCGACCCCGACGACCCGGACCTCGCCCAGCTCGTCGGCGAACTGTCCCTCCAGGACCCGGACTTCCTCACCTGGTGGGCCGAACACCGCGTCAACAGCGCCAGTTACGGCACCAAGCACTACCACCACCCTCTCGTCGGCGACCTCACCCTCGACTGCGACACCTGGGCCAGCCCGGACGGCTCCGGCCAGCGGCTGATGATCCTCACCGCCGAACCGGACTCCCCCTCGCACGACGCCCTGCGCATCCTCACCTCCTGGACCGCCCAGCGGCCGGCGGCCGACCGCTCGGATGACCCGAAGGCATGACGCGATGAGGACCCGGAGCAGCCCGCAGCCGTAGCCGCGGCGACCCCGGCGCCCGCCACGACCTCGCCCCGGCGCCCGGGCCGCCTCACCCGGCCGGGCGGCCACCGGCCCGCTCCCACTGCGCGTCGTCCCACTCGACGTACTCGATCTGGGCCCCGCCCGGCAGCCGGGCCGTCAGATTCCTCCCGGTGGGGACCTCCTGCGGGCCCCGTATGACCCGCGCCCCCACCTGATCGAGCAGCGCCAGGCACGCGTCGAGGTCGTCCACGATCAGTGTCGCCGACGTCTCCCGGTAGGGGGCCAGGGTCTGCTCCTCCCCCGCCACCACCAGCACCCGGCCGACAGCGGCCAGCTCCAGCCCGTTCGGCAGCGCGAACCGGCCGGTGACCGGCTCCCCGGTCATCTCGCCGAGCGGCACCGCCACCGCGTCCAGGTCGCTGCCATACACCCGCGCATACGTACGAAAGATCCTCATGCCGGTATCAAGCCCCGGCGCCCCACCGCTGTTCCCACCCCCCGCGATGTTCACCCTCCCGAGCGAACGGGCCACAGGTCACGGCCACGGCAGCCGCCCGCCCCGGCCCGTACCGCCGTCCGAACAGGGCCCTCCTGGGCTCTCCGCACAGCAAGGTGAGCAGCCGTCAGCCGAGGCCGAGGACGTGCTCAGCGCGCCTGCGCCGCCAGCGACCGCAGGTCCTCGAAGGCCCGCAGCAGGTGCCGGTCGAGCCCCTGCGCGGAGCCGCCCGCTGCGGGGCCGCCCGCAGCCGAACCGCCCTCGGCCAGGTCGCCCGGGGCGGAGTCGTCGATCCACGCCTGGGCGGCGTGGTGGAAGGCGGCCCAGCCGGTCCGCGCGGCCAGGTCGGCCTTCCGGTCGGGGACGCCGCGCCCGCGCAGCGCCTCGGCAAGGGCTTCGGACACCGCCGCGCCCTTGGCCAGGTCGCGTTCGCGCAGCGCCGGGGTCTCGGCGATGAGCGCGAGCCGCGGCTCGGCGAACGGCCGGTTGTCCTCCAGTATCCGCGCGGCCTTGCGGAAGGCCCGCAGCAGTACGGCGAGCGGCGGCAGGTCCGCGGGGGCGGCGGCGACCTCGCGGGTGAGCGCGGCCCGCAGGTCGGCCTCGCCGTCGAAGAGGACCTCCCGCTTGTCGGGGAAGTGCCGGAAGAAGGTCCGCTCGTTCACCCCCGCGCGCGCGGCGATCTCGGCGGTGGTGGTCCGGTCGAACCCGCGCTCCCGGTACAGCTCCAGGGCCGCCTGCTGGAGGCGGCGGCGCGCTTCTGCTCCGCTACGTGGCACCTCTCGAACGTACCCCATGTGCCAGTCACTGGCACTACTTGACGCCAGCGACTGGCGCTACTTAGAGTCAGTGACTGGCGCTACGGGCCGGAGCTCCCCTTCCGCCCGGCCGTCGCACCGCGGCGGACCCACCCGTCCCCCCCCACCCCGACCTACCGAAAGGCGCCCCATGCGCATCTTCGTCACCGGCGGCACCGGCCAGACCGGTCCCGCCGTCGTCGCCGAACTCGTCGCAGCCGGCCACGACGTCACCGGCCTGGCCCGCTCGGACGCGGGCGCGGCCACCCTGGAAGCGCTGGGCGCGGCGGTGCACCGCGGCTCGCTCGACGACCACGACAGCCTGCGCCGGGGCGCGGAGGCCGCCGACGGCGTGCTGCACATGGCCTACGGGGGCGACTTCTCCGACCTGGACGACATGAAGCGGCGCGACCGGACGGCGATCGAGGCGCTCGGCGGGCCGCTGGAGCACACCGGCAAGCCGCTCGTCGTCACCTCGGGCACGCTCGTCATGCCCGAGGGCCGCGAGACCACCGAACGGGACGCCCCCGACGCCTCCGGGATCGCCGCCTTCCGCATCGCGGGCGAGCGGGCCTGCCTGGACTTCGCCGACCGCGGGGTCCGCGCGAGCGTGGTCCGCCTGGCACCCACCGTCCACGGGCCGCGCGACCACGGCTTCGTCCCCATGCTCATCGCCACCGCCCGCGCGACCGGCTGCTCCGCGTACGTCGGCGACGGCGCCAACCGCTGGCCCGCCGTCCACCGCCGCGACGCGGCCGTCCTCTTCCGGCTGGCCCTGGAGGGCGCCCCCGCGGGCAGCGTGCTGCACGGCGTGGCCGAGACCGGGGTGCCCCTGCGGCACATCGCGCAGGCCATCGCCGACGAACTGGCCGTCCCCACCCGCTCCCTCACCCCGGACCAGGCCTCAGGCCACTACGCCTCCCCGTTCATGGCACGCCTCTACGCCCACGACTCCCCCGTATCCAGCGCCCGCACCCAGGAGTTGCTGCGCTGGACCCCCACCCACCCGACCCTCCTCGACGACCTCGCCCACGGCGACTACTTCACCCCGGCGGGCCAGGCCGTCTGACGCATCCCACCCGGCCGCCGGGCCTAGCATGCGAGGCATGCCCATCAGACTCGAGAACGTCGGCATCGCCGTCCGGGACCTCGAAGCCGCGATCGCCTTCTTCACCGACCTCGGCCTCACCGTCCTCGGCCGGGACACGGTCAGCGGCGAGTGGACCGACACCGCGGTCGGCCTCGACGGCAACCACGCCAGGATCGCCATGCTCCAGACGCCCGACGGCCACGGCCGACTCGAACTCTTCGAGTACCTCCACCCCGAGGCGATCGAGACGCAGCCCACGCGCCCGAACGAGATCGGCATGCACCGCGTCGCCTTCTCCGTCGACAACCTCGACGAGGCCCTCGCGACCGCGGCGCGACACGGCTGCCACCCCCTGCGCGGTGTGGCCACCTACGAGGACATCTACAAACTCACCTACGTCCGCGGCCCCAGCGGCATCATCGTGATGCTCGCCGAAGCCCTGCAAAAGCCCTGACCGGACCCTGAGCGAGCACCGCCGAGCCGCGGCAGCCGGCGAAAACAGAAAAGCCCCTGCTCAACAGGGGTTCGTGTGCCCGGGGGAATCGACACCGTAGACCAACCGCAGTGCCGGGCGCGGCGAAGCTCTGCGGATCTCCGACAGCTCCGAGGTCCGTGCGCCGCAATGAACGGTCCCACCGGCGAGGCCCGGCCGCGGGAGGAGCGACAGGTCCGGGAGACGTCGGCTGCCAGGCCGTGGCTTGCCGCACGCCATCGCGCTCCTGGAGGCGGGAGTCTGTAAAAAAACGAACATTCGCCTTGTGATGAGGCCGAGAACGGGCTACGGTTCAAAAAGAAAGCGATTGATCGTTCGTTTTGAGAGAGGGGAGTCCCATGCGACTGCCACTGGTGCCCCCGGCGGAGCTGACCGCCGGGCAGCGCCCCCTCTACGAGGCATTCGAGACGATGACCCGGGACGCCGAGTACCAGGGCTTCGAGGTGCGAGACCCCCAGGGTGCGTTCGTCGGCCCGTGGGGCGTCATGCTCCACTTCCCTGAACTCGCCGTGCCGCTGGGCCGGTTCATCGACCTCGCGCAGAAGTTGCCCGGGCTCGGTGAGAGAGCCCGGCAGGTCGTGATCCTGACGGTCGGGGCCCGCTTCAATGTCGCGTACGAGCTGTACGCGCACGCTCCGCTGGCGGCACGCGCCGGACTGCGCGCGGACCAGATCGCGGCCCTCAGTGCCGGGGCGCGCCCCGCCGACCTGAGCGAGGAAGAACTGCTGGCCGCTGACGTGGCCGGAGCGCTGGTCCGCGCCGGCGCGGTTCCCGGGCCGCTGTACGACGCCGCCGTCGCCAAGCTCGGCCGTCCGGGCTTCGACGCCGTGGTGTTCATCACCGTCCACTACGTGGCATTGGGCGTCCTGCTCAACGCCTACGACGTGCCCGCCGGCCGTCCCGTGGCCGGCGCTCCCGAAGGAGGGAAAGCATGACGAGTGCCAAGGAACTGCTGGCCCGGCTCGAGGACCCCACCGACTTCGGCACCTTCGGCCGCTTCGTGGAGACGCCGGTCGACGAGATGCCGGCGGCCATGCGCGAGGCGTACGACGTGACAACGAGGATGCGCGGGCTGGTACCCGGCCCGCACAAGATATGGCTGGCCAACCCGGCACTGTCGATGACGATCGTGCCCACCGGAGCGTACTTCCAGACGAAGTCGAGCCTGTCGAAGGCCGAAATCGAGATCGTCACCAACGTCATCAACGGGCGCTGGGGCGCGGCGTACAGCAACTTCGAGCACGAGAAGATCGGCGTGATCTTCGGCGAACTCGACGCGTCACAGGTCGAGTCCCTGATCACCGGCCGGCCCACCGCGTTCGACGACCCGCGCCGGCAGGTGGTCTACGAGCTGTCCTCGGCGCTGGCGGCGGCGCGCGTGGTGCCCAAGAGCCTGTTCCGCCGTGCGCAGGAACTGCTCGGCGACCCGGGCATCGTCGACGTCACTGTCCTGATGGGCTGGTTCACCGCGGTCTGCCTGACGCTGATGGCCTACGACGTGCCGTCCGGTGCTGTCGGGCTCGAGCAGTAGCAGCAACTCCAGCGCCACGACACCCGGCCCAACCCCACGACACCGCACGACAAACGAGGAATCAAAGGAAACCGCCATGGCCATCGCGCCTCTTCCCGACGTCACCCTGACCCCGGTGGCCCACTTCCCGCAGGGCCACTTCCTGGAAAACCTGGTCGTCCGCGCCGACGGCTCGCTGCTGATCACCGCCGTGGTGCAGCAGGAGCTGTGGTACGTCCCCGGCCCCGCCCCTCGCACCCTGGTCGACCCGGTGCTCGTGCACACCTTCGACCACCCGGTCACCGGCATCGTCGAGGTCGAACCGGACGTCTTCGTCGTCAGTCTCACCGAGGGCTACACCACGCACGAATCCCACCTGGCCCGGCTCGACTTCAACGGCTGGGCACCGGGCACTCCGGTCGTTCCGGAGATCATCTTCACGTTCGACGAGAGGGTCCGCGCCCTCAACGGCAGCTGTGCGCTCGGCCCCGGGGTGCTCGCGGTCGCCGACTGCTTCGCCGGACTGGTCTGGCGCGTCGACCTGGCCGACGGGGCCCACCACGCCACCGCCCGGGTATGGCTCGCACACGACACGATGGCCTGGGACCCCGACGGCGAGGTCGCCCCGCCGCCGCAGCCGGGCATCAACGGCGTGCGGTACGGCGCGAAGACCGGCTACCTGTACTACACCTCCACCGCCCAGAAGGTGTTCATGCGTGTGCCGGTCGACCCGACCACGCTCGACCCGTCCGGCGCCCCCGAATTCGTCGCCGCCATCGACAACGCCGACGACTTCTGCGTCGACGAGGACGCCGGCTTCGCGTACGTCACCCGGCACCGGGCCAACACCCTCGACCGCGTCCCGCTCGCACCGACCCACGGCAGCGAGGTGCGCCACCTCGCCGGCGACCCCTTCGACCCGGTGATCGCCGGGCCGTCCAGCGCCTACTGGGGCGGCGAGCCCGGCGACCACGGCCGTGTCCTGTATGTCACGACCGACGGCGGCCGTACCGCCCCACCCGAAGGCATCGTGCGCAACGCCGCCCTCCTGCGCGTCGAACTCGATCCGCCCGTCCGATGATCACGTACCTGCGCACCATGACCTGATCGACTCCACCTGACCGCGGAGCGGATTGCCACGCATTCCGGATGGGCACACTCCCGCCTCCTTCCAGGAGAACGAATGATCGCTTTTCATGTATATTCGGCGCCATGCCCAAAGTGAGCCAGCAGCACCTCGACGCACGTCGCGCGGAGATCCTCGCCGCGGCCAGGCGCTGCTTCCTGCGCGAAGGTTTCCACGCGACGTCCATGCAGGACCTGCTGGTCGAGGCGGGGCTGTCGGCGGGGGCGGTGTACCGGTACTTCGCCAGCAAGCAGGACATGATCGCCGCGATCGCCGAGGAGAACCTGCGCGAGGTCGTGGCCGAGGTCGACAAGGTGGTGAACCGCGAACCGGCGGTCGGCATCGGAGAGCTGCTCGCCGACCTCTTCCGGGTGATCGAGGCCAAGCACGAGGAGAACGGCTTCGCCGCCATGGCACTCCTGGTGTGGTCCGAGTCCCTGCGCGACCCGAGGCTCGCCGAGCGGATCAGGGCCACGCTCACCCAGGTGACCGCCGAACTCGCCCGGATCGTGCGGGCGAGTCAGGAAACCGGAGACCTTCCGCCGGATGTTGCGGCAGAGCCCCTCACCCAGGTGATCGTGGCCACGGTACCCGGCTACATCCTCCAGTTGGCGTCACTCGGCTCCGGGCGAGTGTCGGGACTTCCGGACGCGGTTCGCGCCGTGTGGCCGGACAGGAGCGCCTCTGCGAGGTGAGTGCGACAGAGTGCCGGTGGGGCCTTGCGGCCCGCGGGGCGTCGGCGGCCGGGGCTGCGAGGCCCAACTGCGGGGTATCCGCGCCTCGGCCGGAACTCAGCCGACACCCGTAGGCATAGTGAAAGTGTCCGAGGGGGGACTTGAACCCCCACGCCCGATAAAGGGCACTAGCACCTCAAGCTAGCGCGTCTGCCATTCCGCCACCCGGACCGGTGGAGCCGCCGGGACCGGTGGGTCTCGGTGACGACTCCACGATACCAAGGATTCGGGGTGCTCCTCACCTGGGATTCCGGTGGGCGCAGAGGGTGCGGCGCCCGGCCGCGGGGGCCGCGGGGAGGGACGGTGCGGGGCGGGTCACGCCTCCGCGGAGCCGTCCTGGCGGGCGGCGATCGCCCGGTGGTGGCGGACGACCTCGTCGATGATGAAGTTGAGGAACTTCTCGGCGAAGGCCGGGTCGAGGCGGGCGTCGGCCGCCAGTCGCCGCAGTCGGGCGATCTGGTCGGCCTCGCGTGCGGGGTCGGCGGCCGGCAGGTCGTGCGCGGCCTTCAACTCCCCCACTTCCTGCGTGCACTTGAAGCGCTCGGCGAGCAGGTGGACGAGGGCCGCGTCGAGGTTGTCGATGCTGCCGCGCAGGGTGCGCAGCTTCGCCAGGGCCTGTTCGTTTCCGCCCAGGGTGTGTTCTGCGGCCGGCGTCGGCTGGTCTGTCATGCGGTCTGCCATCCTGGGAAGTCCGTGGTGGTCCGATTTCTGCCTGGCACACCCTATGGCAAGGTGCGCGGGCGGGGCGGCCCGACGGGACAACCGCGACAACCGGCCGACGGCGGGCAGCACCGGCCGGAACCGACGAGACCACCAGGACGGGTACGGCATGGGACGCGTCACCGAGCGGCGGCGGATACTGCGGATCAGGGACGGCGCGGCCGGGCACCGCGCGGACACGCTGGTGGCCGAGGAGCCGCTGGAGATCCGGCTGAACGGCCGCCCGCTGGCGATCACCATGCGCACCCCGGGCGACGACTTCGCGCTCGCGGTCGGCTTCCTGGTCAGCGAAGGGGTGCTGGCCCGGGCGGAGGACGTGGCCAGCGTGGTGTACTGCGCGGGCGCCACCGCCGACGGCGGCAACACGTACAACGTGGTGGACGTGGCCCTCGCCCCCGGCGTGCCGCTCCCGGACATCGCCCTGGAGCGGAACGTGTACACCTCGTCCTCCTGCGGCCTGTGCGGCAAGGCGAGCCTGGACGCGGTGCGCACCGCGAGCCGTATGCCGCCGCTCGATCCGGGACTGCCGCGCCTGACACCCGAGTTGCTGAGCGCGCTGCCGGAGCGGCTGCGGGCGGCGCAGAGCGTGTTCGACCGTACGGGGGGCCTGCACGCGGCGGCGCTGTTCGACGGCGACGGGGAGCTGCTGGACGTACGCGAGGACGTCGGGCGGCACAACGCGGTGGACAAGCTGGTCGGACGGGCGCTGCGGGAGGGGCTGCTGCCGCTGGCCGGGCGGGTGCTGATGGTGTCGGGGCGGGCCTCGTTCGAGCTGGTGCAGAAGGCGGTGATGGCCGGTATCCCGGTGCTGGCGGCGGTCTCCGCGCCGTCCTCGCTCGCGGTGGACCTGGCCGCGGAGTCGGGGCTGACCCTGGTCGGCTTCCTGCGCGGCAGTTCGATGAACGTCTACGCCGGCGAGGAGCGCTTCGCCCCGGCGGCCGAGCCCGCGCCCGCCGCGCCCGTACGGGACTGATGCCCGCCGGAGCGCTGCGGGTACGCGGCCGGTCGGTACGGGGCCGCCCGGGTCAGCGCCCCACCGACCCGTCGTACAGCTCCCGCAGGATGTCCGCGTGGCCGGCGTGCCGGCCGGTCTCCTCGACCATGTGCACCAGCACCCACCGCATCGACGGCGCGGGCGTCTCCCGCAGCGAGCGCGCCCCCGGCCACGCCAGGTCCGTGCAGCCCCGCACCACCGCGTCGGCCCGGCGCGCCGCCTCCCGGTACGCCGCCGCGGCCGCCTCGACGGTGTCGCCGTCGGGGGCGGCCAGTTCGTCGTCCCACGGCTCGGCGCCGCCCTCGCCGGCGTACGCCCACACGAACCAGTTCAGCTCGACGGCGGCCAGGTGCCGCAGCATGCCGGTCAGGCTGGTGCCCGACGGCACCGCGGGTGTCCGCGCCACGTCGTCGGGGACGCCCTCGGCCTTGCGGATCAACGACTCGCGCAGGTAGCCCAGGAAGGTCAGCAGGGTGGTCCGCTCGTCGGTCTCGGCCTCCGGCGGACGCAGGTCACCGCCCCAGCCGCTGCCGTCACCGCCGCCCCCGTCACCGCTCCCGTCGCCTCCCCGGTCAGCCCTGTCCGCCGCCGCCCGCTGCGGCGACACCCCCGGTTTGGAACCGTTCGTCCGCCGGGCCGTCCCCCACGCCTTCTCCTGAGTCACCGGGCAACCGTAGCCCGGCCTCCTCCTGCCCCGCCTCGTCCTGCCCGGCCTCCGCATCGCGCGCCCACCGCTTCGCGATCACCGCGCAGACCATCAGCTGCATCTGGTGGAAGAGCATCAGCGGCAGCACCGCCAGGCCCGCGCCCGAGCCGAACAGCACCGTGGCCATGGGCAGCCCGGAGGCCAGGCTCTTCTTGGACCCGGCGAACACCACGGTGATCCGGTCCGCCCGGCCGAACCCGAGCGCGCGGGCGCCGTAGGAGGTGGCCGTCAGCATCAGTGCGAGCAGCGCGGCCTCGGCGGCCAGGAGTTCCAGCAGCCGCGGCACCGCCACCTGGTGCCAGATGCCCTCCGCCATGCCCTCGCTGAAGGCGGTGTAGACCACGAGCAGGATCGAGCCGCGGTCGACGTAGCCGAGCGCCTTGCGGTGGCGGGCGAGCAGCGGCGCGGTCCAGCGGCGCAGCAGCTGTCCGGCGAGGAAGGGCGCGAGGAGTTGGAGCGCGATACCGGTCACGGCGTGCCCGCTGACGCCCGCGTCGCCCCCGATCAGCAGCGCGGCCAGCAGCGGGGTGAGCACGATCCCGGCGAGGCTGGAGAAGGAGCCGGCGCAGATCGCGGCGGCCACGTTGCCGCGGGCGATCGAGGTGAAGGCGATCGAGGACTGGATGGTGGAGGGCAGCACGCACAGGAAGAGGAAGCCGGGGTAGAGCTCGGGCGCGAGGACGTGGGGCACCAGGCCGCGCGCGGCCAGCCCGAGCAGCGGGAAGACGGCGAAGGTGGCGGCGAGCACCGCCAGGTGCAGCCGCCAGTGCCGCAGTCCGGCCATCGCCTCGCCGGTGGACAGCCGGCTGCCGTAGAGGAAGAACAGCAGGCCCACGGCGGCGTCGGAGGCGCCGCTCGCGACATGCGCCCCGCTGCCGGTGGCGGGCAGCAGCGCGGCGAGCAGCACGGTGGCCAGCAGCGCGGCGACGTACGGGTCGACGGGCAGGCGCCGCAGGAGCACGGCAGCGGGGTTCTTGCGGCGGGACGGGCTCCCGGTGGGGCTGGGCACGCCTCCACCCTGCCCGCCACCAGCGACATCGGCAAGCCAACTCACCGCACTGACTGTCATCACGTATCGCGATGACCGCCGCTAGGATGGGTGGCGTGTTCGAACCGGTGCAGCTACGCACGTTCCTGGCCGTCGCCCAGACCCTGAGCTTCACGCAGGCCGCCAGGCGCCTGGAGCTGCGGCAGTCCACGGTCAGCCAGCATGTGCGGCGGCTGGAGGAGGCCGCGGGCTGCCGGCTGTTCCTGCGGGACACCCACGGCGTGGAGCTGACCGAGGACGGCGAGGCCATGCTCGGCTTCACCCGCACGATCCTGGCCGCCAACGAGCGGGCGGCCGGCTTCTTCGCGGGCACCCGGCTGCGCGGGCGGCTGCGGTTCGGCGTCTCCGAGGACTTCGTGCTCACCCGGCTGCCGGAGATCCTGGCCGCCTTCCGGCAGGAACACCCCGAGGTGGACCTGGAGTTGACCGTCGAGCTGTCGGGCATCCTGCACCGGATGCTGGACGCGGGGCAGTTGGACCTGTGCCTGGCCAAGCGGTCGGGGCCGGACGGCCCGGGGCAACTGGTCTACCAGGACACGCTGGTGTGGATCGGCAGCGAGCGGCTGCGGCTGGACCCGCGGCGTCCGGTGCCGCTGATCGTCTTCCCCGCTCCCGGGATCACCCGGGCCCGCGCGCTGGAGGTGCTGGAGCGGCAGGGCCGGACCTGGCGGGTGGTCTGCACCAGCGCGTCGCTCAGCGGCCTGGTCGCGGCCGCCCGCGCGGGGTTGGGCGTGATGGCGCACGCCCGCTCGCTCGTACCGGCCGGGCTGGTGCGGCTGCCGCCGCGCGCCGCGGGGCTGCCGGAACTGGGCGGCGTGGACTTCGTCCTGCTGCACGGCGCGCCCCGCGGCGCGGCGCAGGAGGCGGCCGCCGCGCTGTCGCGGGCGCTCCTCGCCGCCGGGGACACCCTGCACCGGCCGCTGGAGGCGTGAGCGCGGCAGCCGGGGGCACGGGAGGGGCGGGCACCCGCCAGTGACGCGAAAGCGCTGACCAGGGCGCACGTCCGCGCAATCGGGGTGGAGTGGGCGTGCTCGACCAGGGCAGGTTTGGTGGAGATCCGTGTTCCGCGCCGCCCACGGGTCGGTCCCGACGACCGGGCGCCTACCCTGCTACGACCGGTAACCAGTGGTGGGAACGCATGGATGAGTGACCGAGCGGGTACTGTCCGGCCCCTCCCGCGGGTGACAGGGATCAGGTAGCTTACGGGCTCGCAGAAGGGCCCCATAGGAGAACCACAGTTGCGTCAGTTCACTGTCCCCCCACTGGTCACGACGCCGCAGGCGGGAGGGCTGGCCGATGCCGTCTACGGCAACGGCCGGGACCACCCCGGCCAGGTGGTGCTCGGGCGTGCGGACGGGCAGGGCGGCTGGCGCGACGTGACGGCCGCGGAGTTCCGCGACGAGGTGCTGGCGGTGGCCAAGGGCCTGCTCGCCGAGGGCATCCGGTTCGGCGACCGCGTCGCGATCATGTCCAGGACCCGCTACGAGTGGACGCTCTTCGACTTCGCGCTGTGGTCGATCGGCGCGCAGCCGGTCCCGGTGTACCCGACCTCCTCCTCCGAGCAGGTGCGGTGGATGCTGCACGACTCGGAGGCGGTCGCCGCGGTCGTGGAGCACGGCGACCACGCGATGACGATCGGCGCGGCCGTCGACGAACTGCCCCGGCTGACCCGGCTGTGGCAGCTGGACGCCGACTGCGTCGCGGAACTGAGCGCGGCCGGGAGCCATCTGGCCGACGACGTGGTGGAGCGGCACCGGCTCGCGGTGACGCCGGACGCGGTCGCCACGATCATCTACACCTCGGGCACGGTCGGCCGCCCCAAGGGCTGTGTGATCACGCACGCCAACTTCATGGCCGAGACCGACAACGTGGTGGCCCGCTGGGAGCCGGTGTTCCGCAGCCGGCCGGGCGAGGAGCCGTCCACGCTGCTGTTCCTGCCGCTGGCGCACGTCTTCGGGCGGATGGTGGAGGTGGGCTGCATCCGCGCCCGGGTGAAGCTCGGCCACCAGCCGAGCATGTCCGCCGCCGACCTGCTGCCGGATCTGGCCGCCTTCCGGCCGACGTTCGTGCTGGCGGTGCCGTACGTCTTCGAGAAGGTCTTCCAGGGTGCGCGCCGCAGCGCCGAGGCGAGCGGGCGGCTCGGGCCGTTCGAGAAGGCCGTCGACATCGCGGTGCGGTACGCCGAGGCGCAGGAGGCCAGGGCGTTCGGCACCGGACCGGGTCCGAGCGCGGGCCTGCGCATGCAGCACCAGCTCTACGACAAGCTGGTCTACAGCAAGGTCCGCGGCGCGCTGGGCGGCCGGGTGCGGCACGGCATCTCGGGCGGTTCGGCGATGGAGCGGCGGCTCGGCCTGTTCTTCGCGGGCGCCGGGGTGACCATCTACGAGGGCTACGGCCTGACCGAGACCACCGCCGCGGCCACCGCGAACCCCCCGGAGCAGACCCGGTTCGGCACGGTGGGGCTGCCGGTGCCGGGCACCACCGTGCTGATCGCCGAGGACGGCGAGATCTGGCTCGGCGGCGGGCAGGTCTTCGCCGGCTACCTCAACGACGAGAAGACCACCGCCGAGGTGCTGCGGGACGGCTGGCTGGCCACCGGCGACATCGGCTCCCTCGACGAGGACGGCTATCTGACCATCACCGGGCGGAAGAAGGAGGTCCTGGTCACCAGCGGCGGCAAGACGGTCTCGCCGACCCCGCTGGAGGACCGGGTGCGCGCCCACCCGCTGGTCGGCCAGTGCGTGGCGGTCGGCAACAACCGCCCCTACGTCGCCGCGCTGGTGACGCTCGACCCCGACGCGGTCAGGCACTGGCTCCAGATGCGCGGCAAGCCGCAGCTGCCGATCACCCAGCTGCTGCACGACCCCGAGCTGGAGACGGAGATCCGGCGGGCCGTGGTCGCCGCCAACACCCTTGTCTCCCAGGCCGAGTCGATCCGCACCTTCCGCATCCTGGGCGCGCAGTTCTCCGAGGAGCGCGGCACCCTGACGCCGTCGATGAAGCTGAAGCGGCGCGTGATCGAGACGGTGTACGCGGCGGAGATCGACGCGCTGTACCGGGCCTGAGGGACGCGGCGGCAGCCGTCGACCAGCCTGCCGCGCACGGTGGTCGGCGGTCGGGCGGTATACGGTCGGCGCGGCGGTCAGGCACCCGGTGCGCGCTGCGGCCCGGGCAGCCCGGCCTGCTCGTGGAGTTGCCGGGTCGCCGCGCCGAACTCGGCCTGCCAGGTGGCCGTCTCGCGTTCGACCTGCCCGCGCACGGCTGCCGCGAGCCGTCCGATCAGGGCCAACTGCCGCTCCACCTCGGCGGGTTCGAGCGGCACGTCGGGCGGGTTTTGGCCGGCGGGCCCGGCCCGCAGCACGTCGGCGGCCCACTCCAACTGGACCGCGCTCAGTTCGAAGCGCAGCGTGTGCGCGGCCTCGATGTCCCGCATCCAGGCCGCGGACAGCCCGAAGAAGTGGTCGAAGCCCTTGCAGCCGGCCGCGGCCGCGAGCAGGACGTATCCCCAGCCCTGGCCGGCCGAGCCGGTGGCGGCGGCGCCCAGCGGCAGCGCGGTCCCGGCGACCGCGAGGAGGATCGCCAGCCCCTGGAGCAGCCGTGACGCGGTGCGCTTGGCCCGCTTGTCCCGCAGATACCAGTCGATGGCGTCCTCGGCGCCGCGCTCGGCCCATCCGCGCAGGTCGGCGAGGGCCTGCCGCTGGGCGGCCGGGGTGCCGGCGGCCACCGCCGGGAAGGGCCGCCGCGCCAGGTCCGGGCGACCCCGCCCGCGCGCCCGCGCCGCCGCTCCGCCGGCCGTACCCGTATCCGTATCCGTATCCCGGTCCCCGTCCCTGTCCGCCACGGCGCCTGTTTCCCCCTTCCGCCGCACCCCCGTGCGGACCCGGCCGTGAGGGTACGGCACACCCGCCTGTTGCACAGCACCCGCAGGTGTAACCGGACCGCAAGACGCGGGGTGGAGCGCCGTTCATCCGGCGCCCGTACATTCGTCGTCATGCTGGACTACGACGTGGAGGCGGCGTGCTACGACGCCGCCCGCGGGGGTGTTCCGCGCGCGGGCTCCGCGGCGCGGGCGGTGCTCGCCCTGGTCCCGGAACGGGCCCGCACCCTGCTGGACGTGGGCTGCGGCACCGGACTGGTGACCGAGCGGCTGCTGCGGCCGGGACTTCGGGTGCTCGGCGTGGACCTTTCGTCGGGGATGACCCGGCTGGCGTCCGAACGGCTGTGCGGCGGGTTGGTGTTGGCGGACTGCCGCAGGCTGCCGTTCGCCGACGGGAGCCTGGACGCGGTGAGCGCGGTGTGGCTGCTGCACCTGCTGCCGGACGCGGCCGCGGTGGTCGCGGAGTGCGCGCGGGTGCTGCGGCCGGGCGGGATGTTCGTGGCCTCGGTGGACCATGACGCCGGGTACGACATGGGCAGCGACGTCAGCGAACTCCTCGCGCCCTTCCGGCCCGCGCGCGCCCATGACGCGACGCTGCGGGTGCTGACGGTGGGCGCCGAGCACGGCCTGCGCCGGGCTGGCGAGGCCCGCTTCACCGGGCACGGCCAGGGGATGTCGCCGGCGTGGGCGGCCGGGAAGGTGGCGCGCGGCGACTTCGCGCCGGCCGGCGCCCTGGACGCGGAGCAGTCCGGGGCGCTGGCCCGGCGCCTGTCGCTGCTGCCGGACCCCGACGTGCCGCGCGCCGATCCGGTCTACCGGCTGCTGGCGCTGCGCAAGGAGGCGTGAGCCGGCCGGCCCGGCGGCAGCCGCCGGCGGCTGACGTTCACTGCTCGGTGTGACGGGCCTCGACGTACGCGGCCAACGTGGCGACCACCCACTGCTCGACCGCCTCGTGGGTGATCCCGAGCGTGGTCAACGCCTGGGCGGCGGGCTGCTGTTCGTCGCTGAGCACGCCGAGCAGGATGTGCTCGGTGCCGATGTAGTTGTGGCCGAGCCGCAGTGCCTCGCGCAGCACCAGTTGCAGGACGCGCTTGGTCGCCGCGCTCACCGGGACGTGGCCCATGATCGGCTGTTCCTCGGTCCCCGGGGTGGCGACCGCGGCGCGGACGTCCGCCACGGTGGTGCCGAGCGCGACGAGCGCGCGCACCGCGAGGGTGTCGGCCTGGTCGAGCAGCCCGAGCACCAGGTGCTCGGGTTCGACCAGGGAGTGCCGGGCCTCGCGCGCCTCCTGCTCGGCCGACGCCACCGACGTGCGGGCGCGGGGGGTGAAGCGGGAGAAGGCCGCCTCGCCGTCCATGAGCCCGAGGTCCTCCGGGGCCTTGGGCACGAACCGCTTCTGCGCGGCCTGCTTGCTGACCCCCATGTGCCGGCCGATGTCGGTCCACGACGCGCCGGCCCGCCGGGCCTGGTCCACGAAGTGTCCGATCAGGTGGTCCGCGACGTCGCCGAGGTGTCCGGCGACACCCACGGCGTGCTCCAGGTTCTGGAGCGGGTCGTCGCCGGGGTTCTGCTGCTTCACGTAGTCGATGAGGTCGTCGAGTCGTACGGTCTGCTGCTGTTCCGTCATGCGTCAACTATAGGTTGACGCCTCCTCATCGTCAACCATCAGTTGACGATCACATCGCGGGTCCGGTCCTGACGGCCGGTTCGGCGCGGTGAGCCAGCCGTGGAAGAGCTGGTGCAGGGCCTGTGCGCCGACCAACGGCGCCGTCGGCAGCGGCAGTTCCACCGGGTGCAGCAGGAAGGGGTGGGTCTGCGGCCCGCCGAGGCCGCCGTGCGAACCGGCCTGCTCCTCGAAGGCGTGCACGGTGCCGGCCGCCTGGTCGCAGGCGGAGTTGACCATCAGGTCGGCGGTGTGCGGAAAGCCGTCCGTGCGCAGCACCGCCGCGGCCGCGCCCGGGCCGAACGGCGCCAGCGGGTCGGCGCCGGTCACCCGCCCGGTGGCCAGGTCGTGCGCGCCGCCCCGGCCGAGCACCACCGGGCCCCGTACGGCACTGCGCACCAGTACGAACCCGATCCCGGGGTGCGCGGTGAGCGTCGGCAGCAGGTCCGGGCAGCGCCGCTCCAGCTCCTCCAGCGTCGCCCGCCCGGCGATGTCGGGGAACGCCACCAGCCCCAGGTTCCCCGAGGCGAGCACCACCGGATCGGACGGCGGCCCCTCGCACTCCGCCTCCTCCGCCCGCCGGCCCCGCTCCGGGCGCCGCAGCGCGGTGCGCGCCGCCGTCCGCGCCTCGGCGCCGCCGCGGCGCCGCTCGGCCCGCCGGCCGCTCCTGCCGTGCGCCGGCAGCCCGCAGCCGGTCCGCACCAGCTCGCGCAGCCCCGTACCGTAGGCGCCCTCGAAGGTCTCGCCCGCGCTCTGGCCGTGGTCGGACAGCAGCACGATCCGGTACGGGCGCGGGGCGTAGCGGGCCGAGTCGGCGATCAGCCGCACCGAACGGTCCAGCCGGGCCAGCACCTTGCGGGCGTCGCGGCTGCGCGGACCGGAGTGGTGGGCGACCTCGTCGTAGGCGACCAGGTCGGCGTAGACCGCGGTGCGCCCGGCGAGCATGTCGCCGACGACGGCCGCCACCGCCACGTCCCGCTCGACGACCGTGGCGAAGGCGCGCAGCAGCGGGTACAGGCCGCCGCGCTTGATCCGCGGGCGGTCGCGCCGCAGCCGGGCCGCGGTGGACTCGCCTATCTCGCGGCCCACCTCGGCCGCGAAGGACCAGGCGGTGCGCACCGCGTTGGCCGGGTCGGAGAAGTAGGCGAAGTAACCCGACCGGGACCGGGTGAACTTCGCGCGCTGCGCCGCCACCGACATCACCAGCGCGGACTGCTCGGCGCCGCCGGTGAACAGGTTGCCGCGGCTGGCCCCGTCGTCGGCGAGCAGCCCGCCGCAGCCGGTGCGCCGCACCGCCCGCCGCTCCAGCTCCGCCGCGCTGGAGGGCCGGTTGCAGACCATGACCTGCCCGGTCTCCTTCTCGTACCAGCGGAAGGCGGGCACGTCGTGGTTGCTGCCGTGCAGGATCGCCAGCTGGCTGGCGCCGGTCTGGCTGCTCCAGTCCGTGCGCCAGCCGACGAGGTGGTGGGTGCGGTCCAGCCAGGAGGCGACGGTGGGCATCGCGGGCGGGCGGGCGGTGAGCGCGTCGCGCAGCACGTCGTGGCCGACACCGTCGAGTTGGAGGAAGACCGTGCCGGGCGTGGTCGGCAGCGGCGGGTCGCCGACGTGCCGCCGCCTGCGCCCGGCCAGCCGGGCCAGCCGGCGGCCGTAGGCGGCGTCGTCGCGCACGGCCAGCGCCGTACTCGTCGCCGAGGACGCCGCAGACATCACGGCGGCGATCACCACCGCGGTGGCCGGGGTGACCTCGCTGCGGCCGTGCGGGGTCAGGCTCAAAGCGACCAGCAGCAGCGAGCCGTTGAGGAAGAACACCAGCGCGCCCAGCACCAGCGCGGGCACCAGCAGCAGCGCGCGGACCAGCAGCGGCCACACCAGCGCGCTCAGCACGCCGAACGCGCCGGCCCCCAGCCCCGCGGTGACCGCGACCTGGGTGGGGCTGTCGCCACCGGGCGCCTCCAGCGTGAAGTCCGGCAGCACCGCGGCGAGTACGGCGAGCGTCGCCGAGGCGACCACCCACACCGCGAGCACACGGCCGACGGTCCGCACGGCGCTGCGCCTCGCGGCCCGTCTCCGACTCTCTCCCGGCTGAGGCACCCGACCAGACTGCCATATCCGCCGGTCTGCCCGGTTCGGGCCTGTGGACAACCGACGGCGGGCAGGTGGCGGCAGGTCTCATCAGGTGGCAGCACGTGGCAGAAGGCGGCAGCGGGCGTCATCGGGTGGCGGCGGGCGGGCCGGGGCGGCCAGGGCATACGCTCGAGGTCGGACGGCCCCGGCGGCGACGCCGGCACCGAAGAGGCGGGCGGACCCGCGGACGGCCGGGCCGGGTGGCCGGTCGGTGCCGTGAGCGGCGGGAAGGGCGTGGCGGCGTGGTGGTGGAGATCACATGGTGGGGGCACGCCACGGTGACCGTCCAGGACTCGGGCGTCCGGGTGCTCACCGACCCGCTGTTCGTACGGCGGTTGGCGCACCTGCGCCGGCGGCGCGGCGCACTGCCCACCCCCGCGGCCGCCCGGGCCGACGTGGTGCTGGTGTCCCATCTGCACGCCGACCACCTGCACGTCGGCTCGCTGGCGCGGCTCGCGCCGGGCACCACCGTGCTGCTGCCGCGCGGCGCGCGGGCCGCGGTGCCGGCGCTGCGGCGGGTACGGGACCGGCTGCGGCTGGTGGAGGTGGTGGCCGGCGAGGCGGTGGAGTTCGGCGGCCTGACGGTGCGCGCGGTGCCGGCCGCGCACGACGGGCGGCGGCTGCCGTACGGGCCGCAGCGCGCCGCGCCGCTCGGATACGTGGTGGCCGGGGAGGCGCGGACGTACTTCGCCGGGGACACCGGGCTGTTCGACGGGATGGCCGACGCGGTCGGACCGTGCGACATCGCGCTGCTGCCGGTGGGCGGTTGGGGGCCGTTCCTGGGCACCGGGCACCTGAACGCCGAGCGGGCGGCGCGCGCGCTGGCCGAACTGGGGCCGCGCACGGCGGTGCCGGTGCACTACGGCACCTACTGGCCGATCGGCATGGACGCGGTGCGGCCGCACGAGTTCCACGCGCCCGGTGCGGAGTTCGAGCGGTTCGCCGCCGAACTCGCGCCCGGGGTGGCGGTGCACCGCCCGGCGCACGGGCAGAGCGTGCGGGTCGCGGACCTGGGCCGGGCCGGGCAGGGGGCCGGCGGATGATGGGCCTGCTGGCCGCGGCGGCGGCGCATCCGGCCGCGCACCCGGCGGCGTCGCAGGGCACCCAGTCGGCGGTCGGCTACCCGTCGCTGTTCCTGCTGATCGTGCTCGGCTCGCTGGTGCCCGTGGTGCCGACCGGCGCGCTGGTGTCGGGAGCGGCGGTGGTCGCCTTCCACCAGACCGAACCGGTCGCGCTGGCCTTCGTCTTCGCGGTGGCGTCGGTCGCGGCGTTCCTCGGCGATGTGGCGCTGTACTGGCTGGGGCTGCGCGGGGTGCGGTCGCGCAACGGCTCGCGCTGGCTGCACCGGCTCCAGCGGCGCGCCGAACAGGGCACGCTGGAGCGGGCGGAGCGGCAGCTCGACCGGCACGGGGCGGCGGTGCTGGTGCTGTCCCGGCTGGTGCCGGCCGGGCGCATCCCGGTGATGGTGGCGTGCCTGCTGGCGCAGATGCCGCTGCGTCGCTTCGTGCGCGGCGACATCCCGGCGTGCCTGGCGTGGGCGGCGGCCTATCAGCTCATCGGGATACTCGGCGGGTCGCTCTTCGACAAGCCGTGGCAGGGTGTGGTGCTGGCGGTGGCGCTGACGATCCTGATCGCGGCCGGGCCCGCGGTCACCGGGCGGGTGCGGAAGGTCCGCCGGGCGGGTACGGCCGACCGGCCGGAGCAGCCGCGTACGGCGCCCTGACGCGCTGACGGCCCGGGGGTCAGGGCACCAGCACGCGGGACGCGCCGATCGGCAGGTCCCACAGCGCCTCGCGCGGCAGCCCGGCGGAGGTCCACGCGGCGCGCAGCCGGGTGAGCGGTTCGAGGGGCGGCTCGCCGGAGAGCAGGAACGTCGCCCAGTGCATCGGGGCCATCGCGGCCGCGCCGAGGTCGAGGTACGCCTGCACCGCCTCGTCGGGGTCGGTGTGCACCGGCCGCAGCATCCAGCGGGGCGTGTACGCGCCGATCGGCAGCAGCGCGAGGTCGATGCCGGGGTGCACCCGGGCGATCTCGGCGAAGTAGGCGCCGTATCCGGTGTCCCCGGCGAAGTACACGCGGTGCCCGTCGGCGTCGGTGAGCACCCACCCGCCCCATAGCGTCCGGCAGGTGTCGGTCAGGGTGCGGCGGCTCCAGTGGTGCGCGGGCACGAAGTCGAACCGCACCCCGCGCAGCCAGGTGCCCTCCCACCAGTCCAGTTCGGTGACGCGGTGGAAGCCGCGGCGCCTAAACCAGCTGCCGAGCCCGGCCGGCACGTAGCAGGGCGTGGAGCGCGGCAGCCGTTTGACGGTGGGCGCGTCGAGGTGGTCGTAGTGGTTGTGGCTGATGACGACCGCGTCGATCGGCGGGAGCGCCCGCCACGGCACGCCGACCGGGGTGATGCGGCGGGGGGTGCCGGGGATGCGGCGGGACCAGACGGGGTCGGTGAGCACCGTCAGCCCGCCGATCCGGACCACCCAGCTGGCGTGCCCGGCCCAGGTCACGCTGACCGTGCCGGGCCCGGCGGCGGGCAGCGGGGCGGGCGCGACCGGCAGGAGGGGCACGTCCTTGAGGGTGTGCGCGGGCGGGCGGGCCGCGCACTCGCGGACCAGCCGGGCGATGTCGCGGATGCCGGTCGCCGGGAGCGGTTCGGAGAGGCGGTCGACGAAAGTGGCCGGCCAGCGGCGGGGCCGGGCGGACGGCTCGGGCGCGTCGGCGGCGCGCGGCCGGCCGGAGGCGAGCCGGCCGCCGCTGCCGGGCGCGCCGTCCGGGCCGGGAGCGCTGTCGGGGCGGGGAGAGCCGTCCGGGCGGGGGGCGCCGGTGGCCGCGGGCGCGGTCGGGGCGGACGCGCGCTGGTCGCTCATCTGGGCTCCCTCGCTCCCCCGCCTGGCCGGAACGCTTCTGCCGAACGTATGTCAGGCCCCACCGCCCCGCGATCCGGTGTCGGCCGAACCGCTGACCGCGCCCAGGCCGGTCAGCGCGGTGAACGCGTCGGTCAGCGCGGCCAGTCCGGCCGCGACGTGCGGCACCGCGACCGGGTCGGCGGCGGCCAGCGCGGCGCGCCGCTCGTCCTCGGTGGCGCCGAGCAGCACCCCGGTGCCGATCCTGGCCCGCGGCTCCTGAGGGTCGTCGCCGAAGCGGTGGCCGCCGGGCACGGGACGGCCCAGCGCGCCGGTGAGGAACTCCTCCACCCGCCGGGCCGCCTCGGGGCCGGCCGGACCGGCCGTCGGGTAGAGCTGCCAGCCGGCGCGCGGCGGGCGGCAGGACGCCCCGGCCTCGGTGATCGCCCGGTACGCGGCCGCCGCCGTCCGCGCGTGCAGCAGGTTCGCGGCGGCGGCCCGGCCGGCAACCTCGGCCGGCTCGCCGAGCACGTACGCGGTCGCGGCGGCGACCGGCGCGGGCAGCACCGCCCGCAGGCCGGCCAGCACCTCCGCGGCGCGCCGCCGCCAGGACGTGCCGTGCGCGGTGCCGGGGAAGCGGGCCAGCGCGGCCGGGAAGTCCGCGGGCACCAGCGTCGCGCCGAGGTCGGTGAGCACCACCGTGTGCTCGGGCAGCATCTCGGCCGGGCTGAGCAGGACCGTCTCGCGGTGGTGCAGCGTGTCGGAGTACGTCTCGTCGGACACGATCAGCAGGCCCGCCTCCGCGGCGGCCTCGCACGTCTCGTGGAGCAGCTCGGGCGCGGTGACGGTGCCGGTCGGGTCGTCCGCGGCCGACAGCACCAGCAGCCGCGGGTCCGCGCCGCGCGCCCGGGCCCGCCGTACGGTCTCCAGCAGCGCGACCGGGTCGGGGACGCCGCCGCCCTCGGCGGCCGTGGGCACGGTGTGCACGCGGCGGCCGAGCAGCCGCGCCACCGGGGGCTGCCAGGCCGCGGCCGGGCGGGCCAGCACCGGGTCGCCCTCGCTCGCCGCGAGCACCGCGAGCAGCAGCTGCTCGGCGCCCGGCGCGGCCAGCAGGTGGGCCGCGCCGCCGGGCAGCGCGCGCCGCGCCCAGTACCCGTCGGCCGCGGCCAGCAGGTCCGGGCCGCCTCCGACCGGCTCCGTCCCGGCCGCCGCCGCGGCCACGCGCGCCGCCCAGTACCCGGGCACCGGCAGCCCCGGATCGGGTCTCGTCCCGTCGGCCCACGGCATCGCGCACCCTCCAGGCGTGGAAAACGGCCCCCCTGTGCCCCACCTTCCCCCGTTTCGGGGTTCACCGCCCGTCGGACGGCGGTCAGCCACCAGCCGGACGGCAGGTGCGGGCGGGCCGGGCCGGGGTAGCCGAGCCGCATGACGTATCCGTGGAAGGACTGGGACCGGGAACTGTTCGCCGCCGTGGCCGGGCGGCGCTGGCCGGGCGCGGAGCCCGTGCTGCCCCGGCTGAGCCGGCTGGCGAACCACGGGCGGCTGTGGTGCGGGCTGGCGGCGGGCATGGCGGCGGTGGGCGGGCCGAACGGCCGCAAGGCGGCGCTGCGCGGGATGGGCTCGCTGGCGCTGGCCTCGCTGGCGGTGAACACGGTGGGCAAGGGCGCGGTGCGCAGGGCGCGGCCGCTGCTGGACGCGGTGCCGGTGATCCGGCAGTTGCAGCGGCAGCCGGTCACGACGTCCTTCCCGTCCGGGCACGCCGCCTCCGCGGCGGCGTTCGCGGCTGGGGTGGCGGCGCAGTCCGGCGCGTGGGGCGCGGCGGTGGCGCCGGTCGCGGCGAGCGTGGCGTTCTCCCGCGTCTACACCGGCGTGCACTACCCGAGCGACGTGGTGGCCGGCGCCGCGCTGGGCGTCGGCGCGGCGCTGCTGGTACGCAGGCTGCTGCCGGTCCAGCGGCGGCCGTCGGCGGGAGCGCCCGCGCAAGCGCCGCGGCTGGCGGAGGGGCGGGGCCTGCACGTGGTGGCCAACACCGCGTCGGGCCCGCCGCCGCTGCTGACCACCCCGGCGCGGCGGATCGCCGCGGCGCTGCCCGGGGCGGCCGTCGCGGAGTGCACGGAGGACGACGACCTGGTCGAGCTGCTGGAGCGGGCGGCCGAGGCGGCGGTGCGGGACGGCGGCGCGCTGGGGGTGTGCGGCGGCGACGGCACCGTACGCGAGGCGGCCGCGGTCGCGCTGCGGCACCGGCTGCCGCTGGCGGTCTTCCCCGGCGGCACCCGCAACCACTTCGCCGCGGACCTGGGGCTGCTGTCGGTCGAGCTGACCGCGGCGGCGGTGCGCACCGGCCGGGCCTCGCGGGTGGACGTGGCCCGCAGCACCGGGGTGGACGGTGCGGCGGCGCCGTTCCTGAACACCTTCAGCATCGGCGCCTACCCGGACCTGGTACGGGTCAGGGAGCGCTGGTCGCGGCGGGTGGGCAGCTGGCCGGCGAGCGTGCTGGCGGCGGTGCACGTGCTGCGCACCTGCGAGCCGGTCGAGGTGGAGGTGAACGGGCGGCGGCGCTCGGTGTGGCTGCTCTTCGCGGGCAACTGCCGCTATGCCAGCTGGGGCCCGGCGCCGGTGCGGCGGCGGGAGCTGGCCGACGGGATGCTGGACGTGCGGATGGTGGACGGCGGGCCGTTCGCCCGGACCCGGATGCTGGGCGCCGCCCTGACCGGGGCGCTGACCTCGTCGCCGGTGTACACCGCGGTGGTCGTCCCGCGGCTGCGGGTGCGGGTGCCGGGCGAGGGGGTGCACCTGGCCTGCGACGGGGAGGTTGCGGCGGCTCCCGGGGAGGTGCTGCTCGACAAGGCGCCGCGGGGCCTGGTCGTCTACCGGGCCTGAGCCCAGCCGCGTACCGGGCCTGAGCGCAGCCGTGCCGGACGCGCTCGGTGCGGGTGCGGCCGCGCGGGCTCTGTGCGGGTAGGGGGCCGCGCGGTCCTGATGCGGGTACGGCCCCGGCGGGTGGAGCGCCGGGGCCGTAACCGCGGGGCTCAGTTCCCGGCGACGAGGCCGGCGAGCGCGCGCACGCCCTCCCCGGAGATGCTCAGGGCGTCCTCGTTGCCGGTGTCGATGGACAGGATCAGGTCGTCGGAGGGCCAGGCGCCGCTGAGAACGGCGAGCTGGACCAGCCGGTAGCGGCGGGTGGCGGGCAGCGCCTCGGCCATCCGGGTCTCCGAGGTGAAGACCGGGACGAGCTGGCGGCCGTCCTCCTGCTCGTAGACCGGCAGCTGGATCTCGCGGGGCGGTTCTGCCGCCTCCGCGCCGGCCGGCGGCGGCTGCTCCTCGGCGCCGGGCACCGGCAGCAGCACCTCGCTGACCGCGAGGGTGCTCAGGGCGATCACGTTCTCGCTGCCGTGCGAGATCTCGTGCAGGGCCCGCTGGGCCGGGGGCAGGGCGCCGTTGGGGTTCATGTCGGTCATCGTCGTGCTTCCTCTCGCCGCGTCCGCGCTCGGTGTCTGCAAGTGGCTGAACCCGGCGCGTACCCAGCCGGGGGCGGAGCATGCCGACCGTGCGCGGAAACACCCGAAGGGCCGGATCGCCGGCCCGGCCCTTCGGGGGCGTGCCCTCACTCGTACTCGGTGCCGCCCTCGCGGGTCAGGTAGGCGTCGCCGACGACCTTGGCGACGGCCCGGCCACCGACGTCGGGGCTGTACTTGCCGTCGGCGGTGCGGACCACCACACCCTCGCGGATGTGCAGGCCGCGGCCGGAGACCGTCTCGGGACCCGCGGCCAGCGCGAGCACCCGGTCGAGTTCGAACGGGCCGTGGAACAGCCTCGGTACGACCGGCAGTTCGCCCGCCGTCAGGTCGGCCGGGTCATGCCAGCTGAGCTGCCCGCCGGCATCCGCGCACACGTCGAACGCGGCGAAGGCGGGACATCCGGTGCCCGCGTGCGCGCCGTAGTCGAGGTCCTGCACCCCCTTGCCGTAGACCTCGCCATAGATCCCGATCCGGTCCGCGCCCAGCCGGGCGGCCAGTGCGGCGGCCACGGCCGGCAGGTTGTGCCCGCGCACCGCGCGCCAGTAGAGGTTGCCGTCCGCCTCGCGCAGCGCGAGGCCGCGGGCGCCCAGGCCCTTGGAGGTGACCTGCACGCTGCCCGAGGCGGCGTGGTAGGTCAGGCAGCAGGCGGTGCCGTGCACCTTCTCGGTGACGGTGACCAGGTCGCCGGGGGCGAAGACGCCCGGGTAGCGCTTGAGGTTCTCGATGTCGGTCCACGGCAGCAGGTCGGGCGCGGCGTCCACGTCGCCGCTCATCGAGACCGGCACCGGCGGCGTCCACTTGACGACGCCCAACGCGTCGGCGAAGTCCGTGCCGTCGGCCGCGGCGCGCGCCAGGTCGACACCGTCGAGGGCGCCCGGCCGGCAGACGATGCCCTGCGAGAGCTCGCCGCGCAGCCGCACCGCCCGCACCCGGTTCCTCCCCGACCCGGCCAGCCGCCCGGTCAGGCCGAGTTCGTCGACGAGCGGACCGGGCAGCACCGCCTGCTCGGGTATGTAGACCGCGAACTCCCCTGTGCGGTAGGCCCCCTTGGCGACCACCGCGCGGTACAGGCCCACCTGTGCGAGCTCCAGCGCGTCGGCGTTCGGGTGGTCGAGGACGGTCAGCCGCTCGGCGGTGACGCGCAGGGTGGACATGGTGGTGCCCCCTTCGGTGTCCACGGGAACGCGGGCCGAGCCCCGGCCCGCGCCCCAACTCTGCGGGGCGCGGCGGGACTTGGGCCAACGGTTTTCCGTTCCGGCCCGGGCCGTGGCCACGAGGCGCCGGGCAGGCGCTCGCGGCGGGAGGCAGCGGGCGCAAGCCGCCTGCGGTCGGGGCGGGAGTTGTGCCGGGCGCCCGGGACGTCCAGGGTTTCAGCCATGCGATACATCATGATCGGCGCGGGCGCGATCGGCGGCGCCATCGGCGGACGGCTCTTCGACAGCGGCCACGAGGTGGTGCTCGTGGCCCGCGGCGCGCACCTGGCGGCCGTCCGCGCGCACGGACTGCGGCTCGAACTGGCCGACGGAGAGCGGAGGTTGCCGATCCCTGCGGTCCAGGGCCCGGCCGAGCTGACCGCGCGGGACGACGACGTGCTCGTGCTCGGCGTCAAGACCCAGGACACCCCCGCCGTCCTGGAGACCTGGGGCGCGTACGGCGAGGGCACGGCGGGCGGCGGCCCGGGCGCCGGGCCCGCCGTGGTGTGCGCGCAGAACGGCGTGGAGAACGAGCGCTTGGCGCTGCGCCGGTTCGGCCGTGTCTACGGCGCGTGCGTCTGGCTGCCCGCGACGTTCCTCGAACCGGGCGTGGTCAGCGCGCTGTGCGCACCGCTGACCGGGATGCTGCACCTGGGCCGCTACCCCTCGGGCAGCGACGCGACCGTACGGGCGATCGCCGCCGACCTGACGGCCGCGGGCTTCGCGGCACCGGTCACCGAGGACGTGATGGCCTGGAAGTACGCCAAGCTGCTGTCGAACCTCGGCAACGCGGTGGACGCGGTGCTCGGCTCCGGCGCCGGCCAGGACGCGGGCCGCGAGCTGACCGCGCGGGCCCGGGCCGAGGGCGCGGCGGTCCTGGCCGCGGCGGGGATCGCGTACATCGGCACCGAGCAGCAGGCGCGCACCCGCGGGGACCGGGTGGAGTCCCCTTCGGCCAAGCCCAGTTCGACCTGGCAGAGCCTGGCGCGCGGCACCGGGTCGATCGAGTCGGACTACCTCAACGGCGAGATCGTGCTGCTCGGCCGCCGCTTCGGGGTGCCCGTGCCGGTCAACGAGGCGCTCCAGCACGCCGCGAACCGCGCCGCCCGGGAGCGCCGCGCCCCCGGCGAGCTGACCGCCCAGGAGCGGGCGGCCCTGCTCACCGCGGGCGGCTGACCGGGCCGCCCGCCGTCAGCGGTGGGCGGCCGGCGGCTCCTGCGGGCGCATCCGGAAGTCGTACGCGGCCGGCAGCGGGTGCTCGCGGCGGGCCCGGGCGCGCGCGTCCTGCGGGGCGCTGTCGTCGGCGGCGGCGTCGTCGGCGAGCAGCGCCTCGGCGACCGCGTACCAGGTGTCGCTGAGCACTTCGTCGCCCTCGGCGAGGTCGTCGACGGCCACGCCCTCGTCGAGCAGGGCGCGGGCCCGGCCCGGGTCGCCCTGGGCAAGCGCGGTACGGGCCCGCAGCAGCCGCACCCGCCCGCCTTCCAGCGGCGCGGGCGCGGCCTGCCCGTCGGGGCCGGGGACCGGGCGGTCCAGGATGCGCGCGGCGTCCTCGGCGCGGGAGGCGGCGAGCAGCACCGGCACGGCCTCCAGCGCGTAGGCGCGCAGGGCGGTGTGCGCGGAGGGCCAGCCGGAGTCGGCGAGGGCGTCGGCCAGCGCGTCGTACCCGGCCGCGTACCGCTGCGCGGCCTGCTCGGTCCGGTCGGCGGCGGCGTCGGCGACGGCCAGGGCGCGCAGCGTCCACGGGGAGGGGTGCGCGGCGAGCGAGCGCTCCCAGCTGCGGACGGCCTGGGCGCGGTCGCCGGCGGCCCACTGCGCGATGCCGAGGTGGTAGTCGCGGTACCACTCGTTGCCGGGGTAGGTGTCGGCGGCTTCCAGCAGCTCGCGCCAGTCGGGCGAGACCAGGGTGGGGCCGGGCACGGGGTCGGCGGTGGGGCGGGGGAAGACGCCGGACAGGAGCAGTTCGAGCCAGGGCTGCTGGGCGGTACCGAGGGTGGCGGGCGGGAACGGGGTGCCGGGCAGCGGGTGGCGGCCGCGCTCGACTTCGAGGGCGCCCCAGCCGGAGCCGGTGGCCAGCACGTCGGCGGGGTCGGGGTCGGTGTCGGCGCGGGTGAGCCAGGCGGTGCGGGCGGCGTCCAGGGCGGCCCGGGGCAGGGCCTCCTCCAGGGCGGTGGCGGCGGCCGCGCGGGCGGCGGGCCAGTCGGCGCCGTGCACGTGTGCCGGGTCGGCGGCGAGCGGCCCGTACGCCTCCAGCCAGCTCACCTCGGACTCGGCGGCCATCGGCAGGTGTTCGAGCTGGGTGCGGGCCAGGCCGGCCTGGATCTCCAGGTAGCCGCCGGTGCCGGGCTCGGTGAGCCACTCCTGCCAGCGGCGGCCGCCGCGGCCGCGGCCCCAGCGGAACAGCTTGCGCCCGCGCAGCCGGTCGGTCGACGTCTGCACCAGGCCGCGGCCCTGCCCGTCGAGCGCGGCGATCCAGCGGCGGTCCTCGTCCGCGAGGTCGAAGAAGTGGTCGGCGGCGTGCTCGAACCGGGTCGGGTAGGTGAGGTCGGCGCTGTCCGGCGCGCCCGGGCCGCCGGGGGCTTCGTGGGCGCGCGGCACCGGCACGCGGGTGAGGGCGCGGTGGTAGTCGAACTGCCAGGCCGCGTCCGCCGGAACCAGCACCCGGGTGTCGGGGGTCTCGGGTACGGCCGTGTTGGACCACCAGTACAGCGGCACGGTCCGGTCGTGCGGATTGCGGACCCGCACGCCGACGTAGAGGAAGTCCGAGCCGGCCGGCAGCCACAGGTCGACCTGGAACGGCAGGTCGCGCAGCCGCTCCCACTCCCACAGCCGCAGCATCTCGCCGCCGTCGGGCGCGGTGACCCGGGCGGCGTGCAGCGGCGCGCAGGTGTGGGCGGCGTGCCCGGTGGCGCCGAGGTTCCACTCCACGCCGCCGGAGAACCAGGCGCCGGCCAGCGCGAAGTCCGCGGGCTGGAACACCGGGTTGCGGTAGAGCAGTTCGCGGCCGGTGGGCTTGTGCAGCAGCGAGTACAGCCGGCCGCCGAGCCCGGGCAGCACGGTGGCGCGCAACCGGTCGTTCTCGACGACGAGGGCGTCGAGTTCGACCGGCGCCCGGTCCCGGCCGTACCCGTCGAGGACCCGCACCGGCAGCACGGTGCGCAGCGGGGCGTAGCCGATCTGCCGGGCCATGTCCGGGGGCAGCGCCTGGCGCTGCTCGGGGTCGAGGCGGTGCGGTTGGCCGCGCTCGCCGAGCGCGGGCAGCGGGTTCTCCGGGCCCAGCGGGGCGGCGGGGATGCGCACGGTGGCGCGCCGCACGGTCGTCGCGGTCGTATCGGTCGTCACGGTCGTCGCGGTCCTGGCCAAGGCCACCTCATCCGGGCGCGGGCGGCCGCCTTCCGCACGGCGGCCGTGTGACGACCATGGAACATCCTCAGCGGCCCGCTGAACAGAGCCCGCACCGTACAGTCTTGGGCAAATCTGCCGCAATGCCGGTAAAACGCTCCGATCCCCGGACCCGCCCCCGCTGTCGCCGCCCGCTGCTACAACGGTGCCCATGACGCCCTTCCACATCCCTCCCGCCGGGGACTTCCCGGTGCTGCGCTTCTCCGACTGGCTGGAACTGGTGGCGGACCGGTCGGCCGCGCTGCGGAAGGCGGCGGAGGCCGCCGACGCGCGGGCCCGGGTGCCGGGGTGCCCGGACTGGACGGTCCACGACCTGGTGGCACACGTCGGGCAGGTGCAGCGCTTCTGGGCGGCGGCCGTCACCGCGGGGCCGGCCACCCGCCCGCCGGACCCGCACCCCGACCCGACCACGGACCCGTCCTCGGACCCGGCCTCGGCCCGAGACGGCGCCCTCCTCCCGCCCGGCGAGCTCTCGGCGTGGTCGGCCCGCGCCACCGCCACGCTGCTGGACGCGCTGCGGGCGGCCGGCCCGGACCGGGAGTGCTGGACGTGGTGGGCGGCGCCGGGGCGCCCGGCGACGGCCGGCACCGTCGCCCGCCACCAGGTGCAGGAGGCCGCCGTGCACGCCCGCGACGCGCAGGACGCCGCCGGCGCCCCCGCACCGCTGCCCCCGGCCCTGGCGTTGGACGCGGTGGACGAACTCCTCCAGGTCGGCTTCGGCACCATGGACGGCTGGCCGCACGCCCCCGCCCGCGTCGCCCTCGTCTCCACCGAGGGCCCGGCCTGGACCCTGATCCTCGACGCCACCGGCGCCTCCGCGGTCCGGGTCGGCCCGGGCGACGGGCCCGCACCCGACGCCTGCCTCACCGGGTCCGCCGGGGAGTTGCTGCTCTGCCTCTACCGGCGGGTCCCGTGGAACAGCGGCACCCTCCGGGTCTCCGGCGACCCCGCGCCGGTCCGCCAACTGGCGGTCTGGTCGCCGCTGGATTGAGCACGTACCGTCCTGACTGAGGAGTGATGCTCATGTCAGGACGAGCGTTACGGGTGGGCGGAGCCGTGGGCGGGGCGCTCATGCTGCTCGCCGGCTGCTCCTTCGGCGCCCACCCGCATGCCACCGCCACCGCTTCGCCCTCCGCCGCATCCGCGCCGCCACCCGTCGGGAGCATCGAGCACCCCCGGCCGGTGGAGTGCGTCGACGGCTTCGTCCCGCCCGACAACTCCCCCTCCCCACCGCGCCGCACCACCCATCCGGCCGGCTCCCCCACGACCGCGCCCACCTCCCGTTCCCCGCACTCCCCGCACTCCACCCGCGCCGCCTCCCCGTCCACATCGTCGACCACCTCCGCGTCCACCTCCGCCTCCCAGACCGCCGATCCCTCGGTTACCGCCCACCCGGGCACCACGCCCTCGGGCACCGCCGACCCCACCACGGCACCCGCTGGCTCCGACATCGCTGTCGGCCCCCTGACCTGGCAGGGCCTGGGCGACCTGGCCGACGGCGAGCAGCGCGACCTCGGCCGGCAGAACTCCGGCGGCTGGCACTACCGCATCGACACCCTGCTCCATGCGGGCACCAGCGTCACGGTCACGGTCGGCGCCGAGCAGCGGGCCCGCGCCGGGCTGGAGTTCGGCGGCGAGTACGGCTCCGCTCCCGCGCCCGCGGTCTCCTTCCACGCGTGCCCGGGCTCCCCCACCTCCTTTCACGGTGCGTTCTTCGTCGCCGGTGACGGCCGCGCCTGCGTGCCCCTGGACATCAAGGTCGGTGACACCCCGACACGGCATGTGGTGATCTCTTTCTTCAGCGGACGCTGCCCTGCGTAGGGTGGTGGCATGACCGAGTCCAGCCCTGACCCCGCCTCCCCCTCCGAGCCGCCCGGCGAGCCCGCGCACGACCCGGAGGTGCTCCAACTCGCCGCTCAGGTCTTCGACCTGGCCCGGCAGGGCGACACCGACAAGCTCGCCGCCTATGTCGACGCCGGGGTGCCGGCCGACCTGACGAACGACCGCGGCGACAGCCTCGTCATGCTCGCCGCCTACCACGGCCACGCCTCGACGGTGCTCGCCCTCATCCAGCGCGGCGCCGACGTCGACCGGATCAACGACCGCGGTCAGACCCCGCTCGCCGGTGCGGTGTTCAAGGGCGAGCAGGACGTGATCAGCGCCCTGGTGGAGGCCGGCGCCGACCCGGCCGCGGGCACGCCGTCCGCGATCGAGACGGCCCGCGTCTTCGGCCGCACCGAACTGCTGGCGCGCTTCGGCGCGCAGTGACCTGACCTGACGCCCGGCGCGCACGGGAGCCGCACCACCGGCTCCCGTCAGCCCGGCCGACACCTCGCCCCGAACCGCCCGACGCCGAGCCGACAGGTCCCCAACGCAGCCGCCAACCGCCCGGCCGCCAACCGCCCGACCGCCAGATGCCCGGCCGCCGGACGCCCCGCCGCCACCGCCGGTTCAGGCGATCGCTGCCGCCCGCGCCGCCAGCCGCGCCGCGCCCTGCGCCGTCAGCGAGCCGTACAGCCGCAGCCGGGATATGCCCCCGTCGGGGAAGATCTCGATCCGGGCATCCGTGGCCGGAGCGGCGACCTGGATACCGGCCGGGGCGCCGCCCGGGACAGCGGCGGTGCCGTCCTCGACGACGAACCGGTGCACGGTGTCGGGGTGCAGCCGGACCCGGTCGAGCAGTGGCCGCCAGGGGCCGTCCGCCCCGTCCCGTAGGGACAGCGTGGCCCAGCCGGCCGCATTGCCCTTCAGGTAGGCGGTGTCGATCTCTATCGCCCGGATCACGCCTTGCTCGGCCAGGCGGTACTCGATCCAGTCGTGGCCGTGGTCGCGGCGGCGCCGGGTCTCCCAGCCGTCGTCCATCCGCCGGGAGCGGCCCGGCAGGATGGTGTGCTCGGGCGGCGAGTAGAAGCGGTCCGAGGCGTTCCGGACTGCGCCGCCGTGTTCCAGGGCGACCAGGTCGAAGGTGCCGAGGGCGGCCAGCCAGGCGGGGTCGGCCACCACCTCGCCGTACACCCGCAGCCGGGCGACACCGCCGTCCGGATACTGACGGAGCCTCAGGTGGGTGAAGCGCCGCTCCCGGCGGATCGCGAAGGCGTTCTCCGCGTGGCCGCCGACCGGGGTGCGCGGCACCAGCGCGGTCCATGCCACCGACGGGTCCGCCACCTCCTCGGCGCCCGCCGACGGGGAGAGCGCGGCGGCTTCCACCGAGACGGACCGCGGGTAGTTGCCGCGGAAGTGCGCGGTGTCCACCACGACGCCGCGGACCACCCCGGGCACCGCGAGCCGCACCACCGCCCAGTCGTGGTCCTCCGCTTCCGGGTGCGGGGCCGACGCGGAGCGGCCCCGGCGCCTGCGGGTCTCCCAGCCGTCCATCACCTTGCCCTTGTGTCCGAACCGCTCGGGGTCGAAGACGGCGGGCCCGGGCAGGAGCAGATTCTCCCGCTCGGCGAAGAACTCGTCATTGGCCGCGACCACCCCCGCCCCGAGCCTGCGGTCGGTCAGCTCCGCCAGCCCGGTGAAGGGGAGCTCGGCCCGCCGGTAGTCCGCGAAGGGATTCCCCCCGCCGTACGGCAGCGCGTCCCCGGTGAAGCCGGTCAGCGCGGTGAAAGCCGCTTCCGCTCCCGTCCCCGCGCCCGCGGCCACACCGGCGGCCGCCGTTCCCGATTCCGTACCCACCCGAACCCCTCCTCCTCGCCGGTCCTCCCTTGCCCCTTTTCCTGCCCCTACTCTCCCCCCTCCGACACTTCAACTCCAGCGATAGTTTTTGAACATTCCGTTCAGCTCAACTTCACAGTGGGGTCCAGTTCGGCGGCGTGCCGCAACGCGCCCATCGCCCGCCGCACCAGCGCCGCGTCCTCCGTGCCGGCGCGGACCGCCGCCACGATCCTGCGCACCGGCCGGTCCACGTCGAGCGGCCGCACCGCCACCTCCCGCCGCCACCCGCCGACGGCCGCCATCTGCGGCACGAGCGCGATCCCCAGGCCCGCCGACACCAGCGAGAAGATCGCCGGCCAGTCGGAGGCGGCGTGCGCCTGCTCCGGCACGAACCCGGCGTCGGCACAGGCCGCGAGGGTCAGGGTGCGCCACGGCCCGGCGCTGCCGAAGATCCACGGCTCCTCGGCGAGCGCGGCCAGCCGCAGCCCGGGTTCGGCGGCCAGCGGGTGGCCGATCGGCAGCGCGATGTCCAGCGGGTCGGTGAGCAGCGGGAAGACCGTGAACCTCGGATCGCGGGCGGTCGGCGCGTCGACCGCGAGGGACACCGCGACGTCCACCGCGCCCGCCGCCAGCTCCTCGAAGACCGCCGCCGCCTCGACCTCCCGCACCGACACGGTGACGGCGGGCGCCGAGCGGCGCAGCAGTTCCGCGGCCGGCACCACGAGCCGGCTGATCGCGGTGGCGATGGTGCCGATCGTCACCAGCCCGGCGTCACCCCGTGCGTACCCCTCCAACTCCGCGCCCGCGCGCTCCAGTTGGGCGAATACCACCTCGGCGTGGCGGAGCAGGACGTGTGCCGCGCCGGTCAGCCGCACCCCGCGGCCGTGCGCCTCGACGACGGGCGTCCCTATCTGCTTGGAGAGCACGGCGAGCTGCTGCGACACCGCCGACGGCGTCATCCGCAGGGCGGCCGCGGCGGCCGTGACGGTGCCCGCGTCGTGCAGGGCGCGGAGGATGTGCAGCTTCTTGAGTTCCCACTCCTTCATACGGCCAGCCTAAACAGTCCTCCGCGGATCGTACGGCCGATGCCGACGAGTCGGGCGCGGCCTCCTATCCGTCGAAGCCGCCGTGCCGCCCCTCGCCGGCCGCGAACCGGGCGACCCCTGCGGCCATTTCGGCGAGCGAGACCTGCCCGTGGGCGAACTCCCCCGCCAGCGCCTGCTGTTCGGTCTGCCCTTCCTGCTCCAGCAGGGACATCCGGTCCTCGCGCAGGCAGGTCTGCGGGAACGCGGCGATCCGCGCGGCCAGTTCTTCGGCGGCGGCGCGGGAGGTGCCGACCGGGACCAGCCGGTCGGCCAGGCCGATGGCGTGGGCCTCGGCCGCGTCGACCGGGCGTCCGGTGAGGACCAGGTCCATCGCCCGGCCGGCGCCGATCAGCCGCGGCAGCCGTACGGTCCCGCCGTCGATCAGCGGCACGCCCCACCGGCGGCAGAACACTCCGAGGACGGCGTCCTGCTCGACCACCCGCAGGTCGCACCAGAGCGCCAACTCCAGCCCGCCCGCGACCGCGTGGCCCGCGATGGCGGCGATCACCGGCTTGCCCAGCCGCAGCCGGGTGGGGCCCATCGGTCCGTCGCCGTCGGCCGCCAGCCGGTTGCCGCGCGCGGTGCCCACAGCCTTGAGGTCGGCGCCCGCGCAGAAGGTGCCGCCCTCGCCCCACAGCACGGCGACGGCCGCCTCCGGGTCGGCGTCGAACGCCCGGAAGGCGTCCGCGAGCGCCTGCGCGGTGGGCCCGTCGACGGCGTTGCGCGCGTGGGGCCGCGACAGCACCACGGTGGTGACCGGGCCCGAGCGCTCGGTGCGTACCGACGGCGCCGTCGGTTCGGGCGGCACCGGCCGTACGGGCGGTACGGGCGGCTGCGGCATCGTGCGGAACTCCTCGCACTCGTACGCGTACTGGGGCGCGGACACCGTACTGCGCCGCGGGCCGGTCAGCTGTGCTCGGACAGCAGCACCGCGACGGTCCCGGGTTCGAGGGCGCGGAAGACGTGCGGCACGTCCCCGGGGTAGCTGACGTAGTCGCCGGGGTGCAGTTCGACCGGGTCGTCGGTGATGCCGACCATCGCGCGGCCGGTGCTCAGCACCACGTGCTCGACCACGCCGGGCATGTGCGGCTCGGACTCGCGGTCGCTGCCGGTCTGCGCGGAGACGACGTAGATGTCCCGGCGGGCGTTCGGCGGGCAGGACGCCAGGAGCGTGGCGACGTAGGAGGAGTGTTCGGCGGTGAAGGTGGGGCCCTCGCCGGCGCGGATCACCTGGACCCGGGGCGGGGGCGGGTCGACCAGTTGGGCGAAGGGCACGTCGAGGGCCACGCTGAGCGCCCACAGCGTCTCCACGCTCGGGTTGCCGGTGCCGGACTCCAGCTGGGAGAGCGTGGACTTGGCGATGCCGGCGCGGCGTGCGGTCTCGGCCAGCGAGAGCCCGGCGCGGCGGCGCTGGTGCTGAAGGGACGCGGCGATGGCGGCGATCGGCGGGCCGCCGCGGGGTCTGTCCTCCGTCGTCATACCGGGTGGCTCCAGTTCCTTCGGGCGTCGATCTTCGTCCGGCCGTCGCTCTGCCGTCGTTCGGTGGAGACGTCGTGTCGTTCGGCTTGACGAACGCGGCTTCCTTATGTTCATTCTATACGGTGATCCGTTCGATATGGCGAACCCGGGACAAGAAGCTGGCGGACCTGCTGCGCGACATCGCGCTGGTCTGCGTGGCCGACGCGCTGGTCGGCGCGTCCTTCGGCGCGATCACGGTGGGCCTGGGCCTGCCGCTGTGGCTGCCGATGCTGATGTCCGTGGTGGTGTTCGCGGGGGCGGCGCAGTTCCTCTTCGTCGGGATCGTCGGCGCCGGGGGCAACCCGCTGGCGGCGCTCGCGGCGGGCCTGCTGGTCAATGTCCGGCACGTGCCGTTCGGCTTCGCGGTCGGCGACGTGCTCGACGGCACCGGGCCGCTGCGCCGGCTGCTGGGCAGCCATGTGATGGTCGACGAGACGGTGGCGTTCACCCTCGCACAGCGCACCCCGGCCCGGCGGCGTACGGCGTACTGGCTGTGCGGGGCGGGCCTGTTCGCCGCCTGGAACCTCGGGGTGGCGGCGGGCGCGTTCGGCGGGCGGGCAGTCGGCGACACCGACGCCTTCGGGCTCGACGCGGCCTTCCCCGCGGTGCTGCTCGCCCTGCTGCTGCCTTCCCTGGACCGGCCCGGCAACCGCCGCGCGGCCTTCGCCGGGGTGGTGATCGCGCTGGCCACCACGCCCTTCCTGCCCGCCGGGCTGCCGGTCCTGCTCGCCCTCGCCGGGGTCGCCGCGGGCCTGCCGTACGGCGCCGAGGCGGATACGGAGCACGCACCCGCAAACGCCCCCGCCGACGCTCCCGCCGACGCCGCCCCCACCGAGCCGAGGCCCAGCCGATGAGCACCGAACTCCTGGCCACGACCGCCGCATTGGGAGCAGGCACCTTCGCGTTCCGCTTCGCCGGGCCGGTGTTGCGCTCGCGGATCACCCTTCCGGCCCGCTTCGAACGGCTCATGGCCGTCGCCGTGGTCGTGCTGCTGGCCGCCCTGGTGGCCACCTCCGCCCTGACGCAGGGGCACGGCTTCGCCGGCGCCGCGCGCACGGCGGGAGTGGCGGTCGGCGGGCTCTTCGCCTGGCGCCGCGCCCCGTTCGCGGTGGTCGTCGTCGCGGCGGCGGCCACGGCCGCGGTGCTCCGCCTGCTCGGCGCGAGCTGAGCCGCGCGACCGCCCCCACCACCTCGGCACCCTTGACACACCATCACCCCCCACACCCTCGGCGCGATGCGCGTAGGGCCGAACTCCCTTGGCCGACAGTGGAGGTGGTGGAGGTGACAGCGGGACGACAGATCGTGTTACCTGTCATGTCTCCGTCGATTCATGGCCCGCGGGCACCGTCTGGGCGGAGCGACACCCCCACAGGAGGACACGTGACCGTTCGGTTGATCCGCCGAGCTTCCCTACGTATTCGCGCCGCGCTACTGGGCGCATCGACGCTGTGCCTCGCCTTCACCGTCGCGGGCGCCGGCGGCGGAGCCGCTTCCGCCGCCGACACCGACTCGCTGCCGTTCTCCGGCACCACCGGCTCCGGGCTGCACAACACCTACGACCCGAGCGAGTTCAGCTACCTCGCGCAGTCGCTGGACACCGGGACGTCGATGATCGAACTGGACGTCTGGGACGACTTCGTCACCAAGGAGTGGAAGGTCAGCCACTCCAACCCGCTGGGCAACAGCAACAACTGCGTGAACGCCTCGTCTGCGGCCGACCTGTACACCGGCGGCGCCAACAAGGACCTGGAGAGCTGCCTCGACGACGTGCGGGTGTGGCTCGGCGCGCACCCCGGCCACGGCCCGCTGATCATCAAGCTGGAGATGAAGGCCGGTTTCCAGACGACGTACGGGATGAGCCCGGCGAAGCTGGACCAGTCGATCACCGACCACCTGGGCAGCCTCGTCTACAAGCCGTCCGACCTGCTGACGAAGTCCGACGGCAGCAAGTACGCCTCCCTGGACGCGGCGGCGAGCGCGGGCAACTGGCCGACCCGGCAGCAGCTCGCGGGCAAGGTCCTGCTGGAGGTCATCCCCGGCACCGTCGAGGAGTCCAACCCCACCGACTCGCTGTGGACCGACCAGGAGTACGCCGACTACCTGGCCGGCCTGCAGAGCCAGGGCAAGCTGTCGCAGGCCAACATCTTCCCCGCGGTGCACAACGCGGCGGCCGGCGACCCGCGGACGCGCTACTCCGACGCCTCGATCCGCCCCTGGTTCGTGGTCTTCGACGGTGACGCGGCGACGTATCTGAACGGCAGCATCGACACCAGCTGGTACGACACGCACCACTACCTGCTGATCATGACCGACGCGCAGAACGTGCCGCCGACGCTGGACGACACCGCCCCCACGGCCGCGGACGCGCAGGCCCGGGTCGCCCAACTGGCCGCGGCCCACGCCTCGATCGCGTCCAACGACTGGAGCGGCCTGACCGGCGTCCAGGCGACGGTGCTGCCGCGCGGCTGACCGCGCGGACGCACCGAATCCCGACGGCCCGGCCGGTCACGCACCGGTCGGGCTGAGGTGGACGGCCGCGAGCTGCCAGCGGCCGTCCACCTCCACGAGGGTCTGGGTGATCCGGAAGCCGGCATCCGCGTCGCGCCCGTCGAAGACACTCTGCTGGCGCTGGACGCCCACCGCCACGGCGCAGCTCCCGTACTGACGCAGCGTCACCTCGGTCCAGGTGAAGTCGTCGTGCACCAGCGCGCCCGACGCGTACCGGTCGAGCCACTGCGCCTTGCCCAGCACGAAGCCCTGCGGGCCGACCGCGGTGAAGTCGTCGGTGAGCAGGGCGTCGAGAGCGGCGACGTCGCCGCGCCGCTCCGCCTCGGCCCAGCGCCTGCCGAAGTCGGCGAGCTCGCCGGGGTGTTCGCCCGCAGGCAGCGTCCGCACCGCTGAAGTCTCTGGCATTCTGGCCTCCGTTGCACGTGTACCGCCCCGCAGGGGTCTCACCATGAAGACCCGCGCGGGCAGGGATTCGTGACATCGGCCGACGGCGGACACCCGTACGGCTGCCGCCGGAGCCGGCCCGCACCGACCGGCCGGCGCGCTCCCGCAGGGGTAACGCCCCGGAGCGGGAGGGGGCAACGGGCACAAACGGGGGACGGCGCCGGCGGCGCGGGCGGACCCGGCCGCCGGCACGGTGGAGGCGTGCCGTCAGGCGGCCAGGGACTGGCCGTCGCCCATCACGATCACCGGGTGGTCGGCGGGCAGCAGGGTGCGCAGCAGCGTCACCATGTGGGAGGCCGCGATGCTGACGCAGCCGTGCGTGGGGCCGCCGTGGTCGACGTGCACCCAGATGCCGCCGCCCTTGCTCGCGCCGAGCGGCTGGGTGCCGTCGAGCGGGGAGGTGCCGGGGACCCGGTTGTAGTCGATCGCGATGACGTAGTCGAACGCCTCGTCCAGGGTCTCGCCGTCGAAGCCGACCCCGCCGGCGTGGAAGCTCGACGAGTGGTCGTACGGGAGCTTGGTGCCCGGGTCGGCGTCGAACCCGCCCGCGTCGTGGAGGGTGAACACGCCGATCGGGCTGTGCAGGTCGCCGGCGTGGTGGTCGGCGGTCCAGCCGTCCTTGGCGTTGTGCGCCGTCCAGGTCGCGCCGGGCTGCCAGTGGCCGTCGGACCGTCTGGACCAGAGCGTCACCAGGGAGTCCGAGGAGTTCTTGGCCCGGCCCGAGGCCACCAGCACCTGCCGGCTGTTCGCCGGGATCTTCGCGCGCGTCCTGGGACCGAGGCCGGGGATGGCCAGGGGCATCGGGTCGGACGACGGCGAGGCGCTGCCCGCGACCCGCGCGGCGGTGCCGGCGGCGGAGCGGGCGGCCGCGTCGCGGTTGTCGGTGGAGGCCGTGCCGTAGTGGTCGGTGGCCACGTAGCCGGCGCCGAGCAGGGCGAGGCCGAGGGCCGTCACCGACACGGCGACGGCCGCGCGCTTCGCGGTGCGGCGCGGCCGCCGGTGCCGGCGAGGGCCCCGGTCGTCTTGGCTGGGACGCTGGGTGGTCGCGTCCGGGAGGGCGGCAGTCATCGCGACGATCCTCGCAAACCCGGAGCCGGAGTACATCATCCAACCCCCGCCAACGCCCGATTCGCCCTACAAGTCACCTTCGTGGCGCACAGATGTGCGGATGTTCGAGCGTCTGACGGGGCGTCATATCATCCGACCCCATGTCAGCGACCCCAGTGGGATCAAGTCAGGCAAACGGCCCAAAACCCGCCATCGGCGGGCCGGTTCAGCTCGCCCCGAAGGCGATCCGGCGCCCCCGCTTCGCCCTTGCCGGCGAAGGTCGCATTGTCATCGGGCGGTCGGACGCGTACGGGCGGCGCGCCCCGGTCCGGACGGCGACGGCGGCAGCGGCGAGGCGGTCGGGGTTGACGCCGTCGGCACCGCACCACCCGACCCCGCGCCGCCCGACCCCGCGCCGCCGTGCGCCGCGGTCGCGGCGGCGGGAGGGGAGGCGGATGCCGTACGCCCGCGCCCGCCCGGGAGTTCGCGACCGCCGCCGCCCGCGACGACGTACACCGCCAGGCACACGCCGGCGACGGCGATCACCGCCGCCGACCACGCGGCGCCATGCCGGCTGCCGCGCCTGCGCCGACGCCCGCGCCCGCTCCTGGCTCCGACCCCGGCCCCCATCGGCTGCCTCCCACGTCCCGCACCTGCACGGCCCGTTCGCACAGGAGACGGCGGGACCGCGGGGCGGATAACGGAAACCGGTGGGTCGGGCGGGCGCACTCCCGTGGGGCCGCCGAAAGGTCGTTCGAGCCCGGCTGGGAGAATCCTGGGAGAACGCTGTGCGCGACGTCCGGCGCGCGGCTCGGCGGAACCGGTGGATAAGTAGGTACCGCGTGTATACCCTCTGTGTATAGTGAGGAGTGGGCGCGCCCGAGCGGGCCTGCCGACACGACGAGGGGGAGTTCCCGCATGCGCACGACCACAGCGCGCCGAGCCCGCGCGCTGACCACGCTGCTGGCGGCCGCCACCATGGCCTTCACCCTGACCGGGTGCAACGGCTACGACGCCACCTCCCCGGCCGCAGCGCGCAAACACCTGGCGACGACCGGGGCCGCCGCGTTCGCCAGCGGCGCGAAAGGCAGCGTGGACTGCCGCAAGGTCAAGTGCATAGCGATCACCTTCGACGCGGGACCGAGCGTGCGCACCCCGCAGATCCTGGGCATCCTCAGCAAGTACCACGTGCACGCGACCTTCTTCACGCTCGGCAAGAACCACGTGATGAAGCACCCGCAGATGGTGCGGGACATGGTCGCGCAGGGCCACGAGGTGGAGACCCTCACCTGGAGCCACCAGATCCTCACGAAGATCAGCTCCTCCGAGATCCGCAAGGAGATCACCCAGGGGCGGGACGCGGTGCAGAAGGTCGCCGGGGTCACGCCCACCCTGCTGCGCCCGCCGCAGGGCCGGACCAGCAGCAAGGTCACCAAGATCGTCAAGCAGCTCGGCATGTCCGAGGTGGTCTGGAACTCCGACGGGGCCGACTACCGGACCACCGACTCCAAGCTCATAGCGTCCCGGATACTCAAGTCGGCCAAGCCGGACGGGATCATCCTGCTGCACGACCTGGTCGACAAGACGAACAAGGGCTACAACGGCACGGTCGCCTCGATCGCCCCGATCATCTCCACCCTCCAGGCCCGCGGCTACACCTTCGTCACCGTCAAGCAGCTCCTCGCGCCCGGCACCCCGCAGGCGGGCAAGGTCTACAAGTAGCCCCGGCGGCCCGCTGTCGGTCCGGCGTGATATCCAAGCCTTTGGGGAGCACGCGACAAGGGGGCGGCAGATGGCGTGGCGGAGGCTGTTGCAGGTACGCCAACCGGAGGGGCACGCGTACGCGCTGCGGCCGCGCGGCAGGGGTGCGGCCGTGGACCGCGCCTTCGGCGATCCGCGGCTGGCGGAGATGAGGCAGGCCGCCCAGGGCGGCGCCGAGCGGTGGCCGGTGCTGCGCGCCCACCTGGCGGCGGCCGACGGCGACGAGGACCTGACGTTCCTGGTCGAGGGCGTCGGGGACATCGCCCAGGTCGAGCAGTGGACGCGCGAGGTGGCCGACGCCGACCCCGGCGACACCCTGGCGCTGCTGGTCTCCGGCGCCCGGCACGTGGAGTGGGCCTGGCAGGCGCGCGGCCGGGCGAGCGGCGCCCACGTCTCCGCGGAGCAGTGGAAGGTCTTCCGCGAGCGGCTGCTGGTCGCCGAGGAGCAGCTGTACGAGGTGGCCGAGCGCGAGCCGTCCTGGGCCGCGCCCTGGTACTTCCTCCAGGTCAGCGGCCGCGGTCTGGGGGTCGGGCAGGAGGCGGCCGAGCGCCGGTTCGAGGCCGTGTGCCGCCGGGCGCCGGGCCATGTCGCCGCCCACCGCCAGCACCTCCAGCAGCTGTGCGCCAAGTGGGGCGGCAGCCAGGAGCGGATGCACGCGTTCGCCAGGAGGTCGGCACTCGCCGCCCCCGAGGGCAGCGGCCTGGGACAACTCGTCGCACAGGCCCACCTGGAGGACTGGATGGAGGCCGGCGGCGATCCGGACTCCACCGTCCTGCACGCCCCGCACGTGGTGCGCGCCCTGCACGAGGCGGGCGCGCGCTCGGTGCACCATCCGGCGTTCGCCCGGCGCGGCGACTGGGCCGTGGGCGTCAACACCTTCGCGATGGCGTTCGCGCTGGCCGGGGAGGACGCGGCGGCCCGCGCCATGTTCCGGATGGTGCGCAAGGCCCCCACCGAGATGCCGTGGCGGTACATGGACGGCAGGTCGCCCGCCGTGCCCTTCCTCGCGTGGCGGGCACGCGTCGGCGCCTGACCTCGGTCCCCGTTCGCGCCCGCACGCGCCCGACGCCGCCACCGCGGCTGTTCCGCGCCCGCGCCGCCGCTCCCCCGCGCTCCGCTCCCGCCTGACGCATCCCGTACCGGGCACCCCGCACCCCGCCCGACGTATCCCGCCCGACCCCTTTGACGACAAGGCTCCTCGGTGTCCGACGACGCACAGACCACCCACACCTTCCAGGTCGACCTGCGCGGCCTGGTGGACCTGCTCTCCCACCACCTCTACTCCAGCCCCCGGGTGTACCTGCGCGAGCTGCTGCAGAACGCGGTCGACGCGATCACCGCGCGCCAGGCGGCGGACGCGGCGGCGCCGGCGCGGATCAGCGTGCGGGCCGGCGACGGGCGCCTGACCGTCACCGACACCGGCATCGGGCTGACCGAGGCGGACGTGCACCGCTTCCTCGCCACGATCGGCCGCAGCTCCAAGCGCACCGCCGCCGGGCCGCTGGACGGCGACCAACTCGCCGCGGCCCGCAACGACTTCATCGGGCAGTTCGGCATCGGCCTGCTCGCCTGCTTCGTGGTCGCCGACGAGATCACCGTACGGACCCGGTCGGCCGCCGACCCGGCGGCGCCCGCGGTCCAGTGGCGCGGCAGGTCAGACGGCCGCTACACGATCAGCCTGCTGCCCGCCGCCGAACTGCCGGAGCCGGGCACCACCGTGACGCTGGTGCCGCGCGCCGACGCCACGGAGTGGACCTCCCACGACCGGGTCGTGGCGCTGGCCCGGCACTACGGCAGCCTGCTGCGCCACGAGGTCACGGTGGCCGACGAGCGCGGCTCCGTGATCCGGATCAACGGCACCCCGCCGCCGTGGCAGGCGTCCCACCCGTCGGTGTCGGCCCGCCGGCAGGCGCTCGCCGACCACTGCCGGACGGTGTTCGACTTCGTGCCGCTGGACAGCATCGAGCTGGACCTGCCGGTGGTCGGCCTGCGCGGGGTCGCGTACGTGCTGCCCACCTCGGTGCACCCGTCGCGGCAGGCCGGGCACCGGGTGCACCTGAAGGGCATGCTGCTGTCGGACCAGGCGCCCGAACTCCTCCCGGAGTGGGCGTTCTTCGTACGGTGCGTGGTCGACGCCGACAGCCTGCGGCCCACCGCCTCGCGCGAGGCGCTGTACGAGGACGAGACGCTGGCGGCGATCAGGGACGCGCTCGGGGCGCGTATCCGGGACTGGCTGACCGGGATATCGGCGAGCGACCCGGCGCTGCTGCACCGGTTCATCGCGGTGCACCACCTCGCGGTCAAGGCGCTGGCCCGCTACGACGACGCGCTGCTGCGGCTGCTGCTGCCGTGGCTGCCGTTCGAGACGACCGACGGGCAGGTGACGCTCGACGAGTTCGCCCGCAGCCACCCGGCCGTGCTGGTCACGCAGACCGTGGAGGAGTTCCGCCAGGTGGCGCCGATCGCGGCCGCGGCCGGGCTCGGCGTGGTCAACGGCGGGTACGCGTACGACCGGGACCTGGTGCACCGGCTGCCGGAGGTGCGGCCGGGCACGTCGGTGGTCGACCTCGACCCGGCGACGGTCACCGCGCACCTGGACGCGGTGGACCCTTCGGCGGAGCTGGCTGCGGCGGCCTTCCTGCACACCGCGCGCGAGGTGGTGGCGCAGTTCGACTGCGACGTGGTGCTGCGGGCCTTCCACCCGGTGAGCGCGCCCTCACTGCTGCTGGACAACCGCGAGGCCCGGCACGAGCGGGCGCGCGGCGAGCTGGCGGGGCAGGCGGACGGGCTGTGGGCGGACATCCTCGGCTCGCTGCGGGCCGAGGCGCCGCGCGCGCAGCTCGTGCTCAACCACCTCAACCCGCTGGTGCGCAGGGCCGCCTCGATCAGCGAGCCGGGCCTGGCGACCACCGCGATCGAAGCGCTCTACGGGCAGGCGCTGCTGCTGTCCCGGCGGCCGCTGCGCGCCTCGGAGAGCGCCCTGCTGAACCGGGCCTTCATCGGCCTGCTGGACCACGCGATGCACGAGGAGCGGTGATGCTGGAGACCTCGGAGGCCGTCTTCGACGCGCTGCGGGAGAACAACGAGCGGCCCTTCGGACGGCAGCGCACGCTGCGCGCGGAGGAGCTGGCCGAGGCGGCCGGGCAACTGGCGGACCGGGGCGCCCTGGTGACCGCGCTGTTCGAGCTGATGTCCGCGT
This sequence comes from Actinacidiphila sp. bgisy144, assembly GCF_057708105.1. NCBI lineage: Bacteria > Bacillati > Actinomycetota > Actinomycetes > Kitasatosporales > Streptomycetaceae > Actinacidiphila > Actinacidiphila sp. bgisy144. The sequence goes on from NZ_JBYIRM010000037.1 coordinate 76,490, forward strand.
ACACCTGGGCGGGCGAGGAGCGGAAGTCGCCGGTCGTCTTCGCGCGGCTGGTGCGGATGTGGGACGAGCACCCGGCCGACTTCAGCGACTGGGAGGAGCACCAGCTCTACTGGCGCTACAAGTGGGTGACGACCGCGCTGCTCCAGGTGCCGGACGTGCCGCTGGCGGCGGTGGAGCGGTGGACCGAGGAGATGCGGGACCGCTACCAGGCCGCCGGGCACGGCCTCCAGCCGGTGCTGGCGATGCGCTACCACATCGCCGAGCACACCGGCGCGGGTCTCGACGAGGCGTACGACCTGTGGGCGACCCGGCCGCGGACCGACCTGAGCGACTGCGAGGCGTGCGAGACCCGGCACCGGGCGCTGTGCCACCTGGCGTCGGGTGACGAGGAGCGGGCGCTGCGGGAGTGGCAGCCCGTACTGGCGGGCGGCCAGACCTGCATGGAGGAGCCGTACGTCAGCATGGCGCACGCGCTGCTGCCGCTGCTGCGCGCCGGGCGGCTGGACGAGGCGCGCTCGCACCACCTGGTGGGCTACCGCTTCGCCCGCGGCAAGCCGGACATGCCCTACGCGCTCGGCCTGCACCTGGAGTTCTGCGCGCTGACCCGCAACGAGGCGCGCGGGCTGGAGCTGCTCGCCGAGAACCGGTCGATGTTCGACGTGGTGGGCTCGCCGCTGGACCGGCTGAACTGGCTGACGGGTGTGGAGGTGCTGCTCGCGTGGCTCGCCGCGCAGGGCCACGGCGCGCTGGCGGTGGCCGGTCCGCCCGGCCGCGCCTGGACGGTGGACGCGCTGCTGGCGCATGTCCGGCAGGAGGCGGAGCCGCTGGCGGCGGCGTTCGACCGGCGGAACGGCACGGCGGCGGTCGGCGCGCGGCGGCGGGAGCGGCTGGCGCGGCGCCCGCTGCTGGACGAGCCGCTGGCGCTGGGGGTGCGGGCGGCGACGCCGCTGGCTCCGTCGGCAGGGGCGGCGGGGGCGTCCGGGGGCACGGAGCCCGGCAGTACGGCTCCCAGCGGCGCGGCCCGCACGGAGGGCGCACCCGCCGGGGCGGTCCCCGCGGACTTCGCCGAACTGGTGCTGCATGTCAGGGCGTTGGCGGCGGACGGCCGGCCCGACGCGGACCCGCTGTGGGACCGGATCGGGGCCCGGGCGGCCGAGCCGGGGTACGTCCATGACGAGGCCGCGCTCGGCCCGGAGCAGGTGCTGACCGCCGAACTCGCCGAGCACGCCGGGTTCGACGGCCTCGACCGGGAGCAGTGGGCGCGGGCCCGCGCGGAGTTGCTGCGCGCGGCGGAGCTGTACGAGGCGGCGGGGCTGTCCGGGCGGGCGGTGACGGCGCGGGCCAGGGCCGCGGTCGCGGTGTTCGCGGCGGCCGACCCGTCGGCCCCGGCCGGCACCACCGATGCCGCCGATACCGCCGATACCGCCGATACCGCCGATACCGCCGAGGCCCCCGCTGCGTCCGGCGCCGCCGCCGTGTCCGGCCTGCCCGGCCCGGCTGCCGCACGCGCGGAACTCGACGCCGAACTGCGGCTCGCCGCCGACCTGTTGGCCGAGGAACGCATCGCACCGGACCGCTACCTCGCGGTCCTCCAGTGCGAGGCCATGACCCGGCGGCGCCAGGTGATCGACGAGCTGCCGGCGCCGGGCGAGGCCGCGCGGGCCGCGTTCGACGCCGCCGTGGCGCGGCTGATCGGGGAGGCGGCCCGCCTCGACGTGCCGGCCCGGGCGTCGGCCGCCCGGCAGTACGCCGCCGACGTAGCCATGCGGCTGGGCGACTTCCGAACGGCCGAGGCGGAGCTGGCCGGCGCGATCGAACTGCTGGAGGGCACCGGCCAGTTGTGGCGCACCCCGCGGGCGCTGGCGCTGCTCGCCCAGGTCCGGCTGCACGGCGGCGCGCCCGGCGAGGCGGTCGCGCTGCTGCACCGGGCGCTGTCGGCCGCGACGCGCTGGCCCGACCGCTCCTTGCACCTGGGGCCGCTGCACGCGCTGTTGGGGCACGCCTACGGCCGCGACGGCGACGCGGCGAGCGCGATCCGGCACCTGTCGGAGGCGGCGGACCGGATGGACCGGGACGGCGCGGACCAGAGCGCCGCGCAGGTCCGGGTCGAGCTGGCCGACCTGCTGACCGCCGAGGGCCGCCCGGCCGACGCGGTCGCGGTGCTGGAGTCGGTGACGCTCGGCGACACCGCCGGGATCGACCGCCGGCTGCTCGCCCAGATCCGGCTGGACCTGGGCCGCGGGCTCGCCGCGCTCGGCGAACTGCGGGAGGCGGCGGCCGAGTTCGTGTCCCTCGCGGACACCGTCGCCGGCTGGGAGGGCGACCGGGGCACGCACACCCTGGTCGCCTGCGAGGCCGCGGTGGCCCTGGCGCGGTCCGGCCAGCCGGCGGCCGCGCGCGGCGCGTACGAGCGGGCCGTCGCCTCCCACGCGCGCGGCCCGCGGCCGGCCCCGCTGGCCGCCATGATGCGCGAGTTCGCCCGCCTCGCGATGGAGGCCGAGGACGCCGAGGGCCTGCCGGCCGCGCTGCGCCACCTGGCGGCGGCGGACGAGCTGTGCGCCGAGGTCCCGCCCGGCACGCCGGACTTCGCGCACTGGTACCACACCGGCGCCACCGCCTACCAGCGCGGACGCGCCTACGCCGCCGCCGACGCGTACGACGAGGCCCTGGCCGCCATGGAGCAGGCGATCGAGGCGTACGCCGAGGGCGGCCGGGCGGGCGAGGAGCCGCGGGCGGAGGCGGTGCGGATCGCCGCGCTCATCGAGGGCAACGCGCTGGGCGACGTGCCCGCGGCCACCGCCCGCCTCGCCGCGGCGATCGAGCGCTGCACCGCGGCGGAGCTGCCCGAGGCCGCCGAGGCGCTGGCGTCCGTACGGGACGGGCTGGCGGCGCAGCGGCAGCAGGGGGCGGACGGCGGCTGAACGGAGCGGCGCCGGCCCGTACGCGGGTCGGCGCCGCCGCGGGCCGCGAGGGCCGGACCAGGTCGGACCGGGTCGATCCGGGTCGGACCGGGTAGATCCGGGCCGCCCCGGATCGACCCGCCCCGCCGCGGGTCAGGCCGCCGGGCCCGGGGCGGCCGGCGCCGGGCCGTACTCCCGCATCGCCCACTCCACGACCGCCTCCAGGTGGGCGTGGTGGGCGCCCTTCCAGTACACCCGCTCGCAGGCGGTGCAGCGGGCGAAGACGTCGTAGGACTTCTGGGTGCCGTCGCGCAGGCGGTCGCGCACGGTGTCCTTGTCCGCGGCGACCAGCGGGCCGTTGCAGGCCACGCAGCGGGTCCAGGGGGCGAGCGGGGGCGCGAACCGGCCGAGCACGTCGCTCAGTTGCTCCTGCGGGCGGTCGCTGTAGACGTAGCCGCCCGCGAAGATCTCCCGGCGGCGCAGCAGCCCGCGGTCGCGGGAGAGCATCACGCGCCGCTCCTGCGCGGAGCGGCGGGCGAGGGCCGGGTCGCCGATGTCCTCGTTCTCGTACGCGGCGTCGACGCCGAGCAGCCGCAACCGGCGGGCCAGCGTGCCCAGGTGGACGTCGAGGAGGAAGGCCGGCGGGCCGGGGATCTGCTGCGGCCGCCGTACCGCCTCGATCGCGATCTCCTCGCCCGCCGCGGGCACGTGTCTGGCCGGCACCCGGCGGCCGCCGGCGCGCAGGGCGCCCACCTCGGTGAGCGGGATGCCCAGCGACTCCACCACGTGCCCGAGCGAGGACATGCCGTCCGTCACCACCTCCGCGGCGCTCCCCCGGTACCCGGCGGCCACGAAGACATGCAGTTCAGGGGCGATGCGCACGCTGATCCGCGGCTTGTCCGCGGTGTTCTGGCTCACGTCCCCAGCATCCCACCGCCCCGCGCCCGCCTTCCACGCCTTTCCGCGCCGCTGTCAGCACCAGACCGCCCTTTCGGACCTGTCGGCGGGTCCGCCTACGATGGCCGCATGGAGATCAGGACGACCCGCTTCGACCACCCGGACGCCATACGTCTCAACGACCTGGTGCAGCTGGAGTACGCGGAGCGGTACGGCGACGGCGACGCGACGCACATGGCCGCCGACCACTTCGACCCGCCGCGGGGCCTCTACCTGCTGGGGTACGACGCCGACGGCAAGCCCGTGGCCAGCGGCGGCTGGCGGGCGCAGGACGATGCGGCCGAGGGCTTCACGGCCGGTGACGCGGAGATCAAGCGGATGTTCGTGGTGCGGTCCGCGCGCGGGCGGGGCCACGCCCGGGCGATGCTCGCCGAGCTGGAGGCGACCGCGGCGGCCGCCGGCCGGACCCGGATGGTGCTGGAGACCGGGCAGAAGCAGCCCGAGGCGATCGCGCTGTACACGTCGTGCGGGTACGTCCCGGTGGGCGGCTTCGGCCACTATCGCGACGAGCCGCTGAGCGTCCACTTGGGCAAGCCGCTCGCGGGCTGACCGGCGCCGGGCGGTCACCGCCGGGCGCGCCGCCTGCTGCGCCTGCCGCTCCAGGCGGCGAACAGCCCGCACAGGACGCCCGCGACGAAGGTGATCAGCAGCGCCGACCACAGCGGCATCCGCACCACCGGCCCGATCAGCCGGATCGGCACCTCCCGGGTGTTCTCGAAGATGAACACGAGCGCGAGCACCGCCAGCACCAGCGCGGCGATCCGGCGCGGCGTCATCGCCTCCCGCCACCGGCCGCGGGTGGGCCGGTCCGCCCTGTCGGCGCTCATCGCGCTCACCTGCCTCCGGTCCGCGGGACGCCCCCTTCGGTCCATGGTCACCGCAGGGGCGGCCGCACGGGCCGGGAACTACTCCGAACAGGTGACGGCGGCCCGGCCACCGCCCGGGGCGGGCCGCCTCACGGCCGCAGCTCCTCGTAGACGGCCATCACGCTGCGCGCCTGCTGCTCGACCTGGTCCGCGACCGGCACCCAGCGCGGCCGGTAGGCGGCCTCGTACGCCGCGCACCAGGAGTCGACCAGGCCCGTCACGGCCGGCAGCGCCGCGATCCGGCGCAGCATCGCGGCCGCGCGCAGCGGGATGCGCTGGGCGTAGACCTCGATGCTGGTGACACGCGCGGTGGTCATCTCCGGCAGCGGCCAGGCGTCCGCGGGGCGCACCGCGGGGTCCCACTCGGCGCTGAGCTGCGGGCCGATGCCGACGAGTTCGCGCACGGTGCGCAGCATCGGGCTGTCGGCGCCGACCACCCGCGGGTCGATCCGGTCCAGCAGCCGCGCCACGGTCGGCAGGTCGCGGCGCAGCGCGGCGCCGGCGACGCGCAGGGCGCGGTCGGCGTCGGGGTGGGGGGTGGTATCGGCGGCGCGGTCGCAGGCCCACATGGGCACCTCGACGACCGCGGTCACCCCGTCGTACCGCCCGGCGTGCGCCCAGGTGGAGTGGGCGCCGTCGCCGGCGGCGGAGGCGGGCGGCATGACGTAGACGCCGGGGCCCGGGCTGGGCCACTGGAAGGCGTCCGAGGAGCCGCTCTCCAGCGGGATGTCGAGTTCGGCGGCGGACTTGGCGATCCGCTCGGGGACGCCGGGCACGTCCCGGGTGAGCTGGACGAAGCTGCCGCCGACGTCGATGCCGTGCAGGGAGCACTGGAGCACCGGGCGCAGCCGGTCGAGGAGTTCCACCAGGGTGCGGGTCTCGGGCAGGGCCGCGGAGCGCACGGCCCCGTCGGTGGGCAGCCACTCGGGCTGTTCGGCGGCGCACGGCCGGAAGAAGTGCTCGTAGTGCCGGCGCAGGGTGTAGGGCCCGGTCAGCCAGGGCTCGTTGAGGGCCGCGCCGTCGGGGTCGATGCACAGCAGGAAGTGCCAGGTGCTGCCGTCGCCGGCGCCGGCGCGGCAGGACTCGGCGATGCGTTCGGCCAGTTTCAGGCTGGTGGCGCCGCCCACCGCGGCCTCGTTGGCGTGCGGTCCGGCCACCACCAGGACGTTGCGCGGTCCCTGGCCCACCGTCAGCAGCTGGAGCGGGCGTCCCGCCCGGGACCGGCCGACCTCCGCCAGACGGCACAGCCCCTGATATCTCCACGTGAGACGACGAGCACTCTCGGTGATTTCGCCCGTCGTCGGATAGCGCTCTTCCGTCACCGCAACCCCCTGCCGCGGACCCCCGAGCCGCACCCCGCATGACGGCTTCGAGTTCGGTTCCGTCAGTAGGTCACGCCCCCGCGAAGGTGTCAACGGTGCTACCGGCGCCGCTCCCGGGCCGGGTCGGGACGCCCGTCGCCGGACCGGACCCGGAGGCGGGCGCCCGGGGCCGGGTGCACCACGTCGGGACGGGGCGCATGCGTGCCCGGGTGCGCCCGGCGCGCGCCCCGGGGTCCGCGCCACACCGGATAGGACCCGAGCCGCATGCCGAACGCGCAGCTCAGCGGGGTCCTGCGGGTGCTCGCGCCGTGCCCCGGGCGGTGCGCCGGAGCGCGCCGCCCGGCCGCCTCCGATCGGGCCCGGACGGGCCCGCCGCGGGCCCGGGCGGGAGGGGCCCTG
>NZ_JBYIRM010000038.1:0-82373 GCF_057708105.1 Actinacidiphila sp. bgisy144
CCGCACGTCCGCCGCGGCCCGCGGCCGGCGGGACGCCGACCGCGCCGTCATCGGCATCGGAGCAGGGCGAGCGCGCTCACTGCGTGACGGACCACACGAAGGTGGCCGAACCGGACGCTCCTCTCGGGTCCTTGGCCGTCACGGTCACCGTGTAGGTCCCGGTGGCGGTGCCCGAGCCGGAGACGGTGCCGTTCGACGCGATACCGATGCCGGGCGGCAGCCCGGTCGCGGTGAAGGTGAGCGGCTGCGTGGTGTCGGAGTCGGCCGCCTGCATGGTGAACGACGCCGCCCTGCCCTTCGGGCTGCTGTAGCCGTGCGGATTGACCACGCCGACCGTCTCGGCGCCCGCCACCCCCGAGTTCGCGGTGACGTTCGCGCTGACGGCCGTGTTGGCCGGCGACACGCCGGCCGCCGAGGCACCGGCGGCGACCTGCCCGGTCAAGGTGTGCGCCAGGCCGGTCGAGCCGGACAGCGGCAGGCTGGCGGAGGAGTCCCCGACCCTGATCGCGTATGTGCCCGCGGCCGCCTCCCACTGGTTGTCCGCCGCCGACCAGGACGCCAGGTCGTGGACGGTGAGCGGGAAGGCGACCGTGGCGCTCTGCCCCGGGTCCAGCGACACCCGCTGGAAGCCCGCCAGTTGCTCCGGCGGGTCCTGGCTCGCGGCCGGGTCGCCGACGTACAACTGCGCCACGTCCGCGCCCGCCACCGACCCGGTGTTGGTGATCTTCGCGGTCACCGTCGCCCTGCCGTCGGCGTCGAAGGCCCCCACGCTCAGGTCGGAGAAGGAGAACTTCGTGTACGACAGCCCGAAGCCGAACGGGAAGGCGGGCGTGATGTTCTGCGACTGATACCAGCGGTAGCCGATGTCCACGCCCTCGCTGTAGACCGGCCCGGTCGGGGTGCCCGGCCACTGCGCGGTGGTCTGCGCCGGGACCTGGCTCAGGCTGCTGGGGAAGGTGACCGGCAGCTTGCCCGACGGGTCGGCGGCGCCGAAGATCAGCGCGGCCGTGGCGGCGCCGGTCTCCCCTCCGCCGTACCAGTTCTCGAACACGCCGGCGACCTTGTCCAGCCACGGCATGACCACCGGCGAACCGCTGTTGACCACCACGACGGTGTTCGGGTTCACCGCGGCCACATCGTTGATCATCGTCTCGTCCGTACTGGACAGGTCGAGCGTGGACAGGTCGCTCTCCTCGCCCTCCGGGGCGCTGACGTAGACGATCGCGTCGGTGGCGGCTTTGGCCGCGTCGACCGCCTGCTGGATGTCGGCGGTCCCGTTGTCGTCACCGGCGGTGTAGGTGACCTTGACGTTCGGGCCCACCGCGTCCTGCACGCCGGTCAGCGGCCAGACGGTGTTGGCACTGGTGACCCCGCCGCTGCCGCCGCCGGCGAGTTCGACCGCGGCGCCGCCGTCGGTGCCGATGACCGCGACGGACCCGGTCATGTCCGGGTTCAGCGGCAGCAGCCCGTTGTTCTTCAGCAGCACGGTGCCCTCCTCACCGAGCTTCAGCGCGGTCTGCTGGTGCGCCTGCGTGGTGACGGTGGCGGAGAGCGACCCGGACGGCGGGTTGTCGAACAGGCCGAAGGCGAACATCTGGGTCAGGATGCGGGCCACCACGGCGTTCACGGTCGCCTGCTTCAGCGTCCCGGCGGTGAGCGCGGCGGAGACGTCGCTCGCGTCGGAGAACGGCATCGCCACGTCCATGCCGCCCTGGGCGTCCGCGACGGCGTTGCCCGCGGCCCCCCAGTCGGAGACGACGAAGCCGCCGTAGTCCGCCTGCTGGTCGAGCCCGCGCAGGAGCATCTGCGCGCTCGCGCACGAAGGCGCGCCGTTGACCACGGCGTACGAGCACATCATCGAGCCCGGCGCGGACTGCTCGGCGGCGGCCTGGAAGGGCGCCAGGTACAGCTCCTCGAGCGCCTTCTGACTGACCGTCTCGTTGTTCCCGCCGTTGGGGTACTGCTCCTGGTCGTAGGCGGCGGCGTGTTTGACCTCGGCCATCACCCCCTGGCTCTGGAGCCCCTCGACCTCCGCCGAGGTGACCTGGCCGGCCAGGTACGGGTCCTCGCCGTAGGTCTCGTAGGTCCGGCCCCAGCGCGGGTCGCGCACCAGGTTCGTCGTCGGGCCGAGCGCGACGTTCGCGCCCTTGCCGGCGAACTCCGCGCCCTTGGCCGCGCCCTCCTGCTGGATCAGCGCCGGGTCCCAGGTCGCGGCGGCGTTCTCACCGTCGGGGAAGGCCGTCACACCGCCGTTGCCGTCACCGACCCCGGACGGGCCGTCCTCCAGGTTCAGCGCCGGGATGCACAGGTCCGGGATGCCCCCGACCTGGCCGATGTACGACGAACTGCCGTCTCCGGACAGCAGCGTGACCTCCTCGGAGCGGTTCATGGTGTCCAGCACCTGCTGCACCCGCTGGGCGACCGGTGCGGTGGAGCCCACCCACGGGCAGGTCCCGTTGCCGCCGTCGCCGTTGCCGCCGGTGACCGGCGGGGTCGTGGTCAGGCCGTAGACCTCGAACTCGAAGATCGAGTCACCGAACTGGGTGCCGCGAGCCGTCGCGTAGACCCGGATGTAGCGGGAGGTGGTGGAGAACGCCAGCGCGTCGGTGCCGCCGTCCCCGGTCGTCGTGGAGTACACCGGCGTCCAGTCGGTGCCGTTGCCGGAGACCTGGACCTGGTACGCGGTGGCGTACGCGGCTTCCCACAGCAGGTCCGCGCCGCAGATCTGCTGGGCGGAGCCGAGGTCGACCTCCAGCCACTGCGGGTCGGCGGCGGCGCTGGACCACCGGGTGCCGGGATTGCCGTCGGTGGCGCCCGTCGCCGGGTAGGCGGTCGCGTCCTGCGTCGAGGAGGCGGTGGTCGGCTGGTCCAGGGCGAGGTCGTCGGTGCCGCAGTACGTGGTGGGGGCGGTCCCTCCGGTGCCGCCGCCGCCTCCGCCGCCGCCCTGGGTGAAGGTCATGGCGTGGAAGTTCCAGCCGTTGGTGTCCTGGTCGACGGTGAGCGTCTGCCGGCCGGCCGGCAGGGTGACGTCGACGGTGACCGTGGTCCATGTCTCGTAGCCGCCGGTGTTGGGGGCGGCGACCTTGCCGGTCAGGTCGGCGCCGGAGGAGTCGGCGACGTGCAGCGCGTCGGTGATCCCGTACGGCGAGGCCAGCCGGAAGCCGATCGTGTAGTTACCGGCGGTGGCCGCGTCGACGGTGTACGTGAACCACTGGCCCGGCGTGGTCCAGCCCATGTCGTAAGCGCCGCCGGGCGCGCTGGTGCCCTGCCCGTCCGCGGTGGCCTCCAGGTCCACCCCGTCGGCGCGGTAGCCGTTGGCGCTGCCGTTCGTGGAGAGCACGTGGTAGGCGACGCCCTCGCCGCCGGTGTCGTAGTTCGCGGCCTCGACCGTGCCGGGGACGGCCGCCGGTGTGCCGCCGAAGGCGCCGCCGCCGGCCGCCTGGGCCGAGGTGAGCGCCCCGGCGCCGGCCAGTGACAGGCCGAGCAGGGCCATCACCAGGACCAGCGTGCGCGCTATCGGGCCGCCGCGCGAGCGCCGTTGCTGCGACGGCCGTTGGTGCGACGGCTGTAGGCGTGGGGGCTGCCGGCGGGGGGACCGTAGGCGCGGAAGCGGCCGGCGACGCGGCGGTCTCGACCTGCCGCGCTCGGGTTCCGGCGGCCGCGGCCGCGCGAGCGGGAGGAGCCTCATGGCGTTCCCTTCGGTTGCGTGTTCCGCTTCGGCGGTGCCATGCCACTCGGCCGGCCGGCGGGGGCCCGGTGGGCGGCCCGGGGCGTGCCGCGGCGGTGTGCGGGGACGTGGAGGACGGCCCGGTGCGCGGTACGCCGTTCCGTCAGCCGGCAACCGTGGAGTGGGGGTTCCGAGGCGGGTGGGGGAGAGTGCGGAGAGCGCTCTCCAAGATGCGGGCAAGGCTTCCGCCGCGTCAAGCGTCTGCGACGGACCAACGGGGTCGATCACGGCGGTGGGGCGCCGGGCGCCGGCGGGCGCCGCGCCCCGGGCCGGCCGACGCCATGGGTCCGACAGGGCCTACTCCAGGCCCCGCCCCCGCCGGAAGCGGGCCAGCCCGTCGGCGAGTTCCACCACCGGCTCCGGATACTCCCCGCACCCGGCGCGCTCCCGCGGGGACAGCTTCCACGGCTCGTGCACCGCCGCACCCGCCACCCCGGCCAACTCCGGTACCCAGCGCCGCACATAGCCGCCGTCCGGATCGTAGCGCCGGGCCTGGAGCAGCGGGTTGAGCACGCGGTTGGGGCGCGAGTCGGTGCCGGTGCCGGCCACCCACTGCCAGTTGAGCTGGTTGTTCGCCACGTCGCCGTCGACCAGCAGCTCCAGGAAGTGCCGTGCCCCGATCCGCCAGTCCACGTAGAGCGTCTTGGTGAGGAAGCTCGCCGCCAGCAGCCGCCCCCGGTTGTGCATCCAGCCCTCGGCCCGCAGCTGCCGCATCGCCGCGTCCACCACCGGGTAGCCGGTCCGGCCCTGCCGCCACGCCTCGGTGTCGGCCTGCGCCGCCGCCCCCGTACGCCAACGGTCCTGCCGGGTACGGTAGTCGGCCGCCGCCACCGCCGGATTCGCCGCCAGCACCTGGTGGTGGAAGTCGCGCCAGCACACCTGCCGGACGAACGCCTCCGCGCCCGGCCCGCCCTTCGCCCGCGCCCGCCGCACCGCCTCCACCGGCGACAGCGTGCCGAAGTGCAGGTGCGGCGAGAGCCGCGACGTCGCGTCGCCCGCCAGGTCGTCGTGGCGGTCCTCGTACGCCTCGACGCCGTGCCGCATCCAGCTGCCCAGCAGCCGCCGGGCCACCGCCTCGCCGCCCGCGGCCAGTTCGGGCGACACCCCGCCGACCGCCGAGCGCGGCTCGATCCGCGCCGACCGCACGGCCGCCGGCACCCGTACCGTGCGCGGCGCCGGCAGCGGATCGCGCAGCCCCTCCTGCTGCCAGCGCCGGAAGTACGGCGTGAACACCGCGAAGTGCGACGAGCCGTTCGGGACGACCCGGCCCGGCGGCACCGCCGTGACCACCGCGTCATGGATGTGCAGCCGCCGCCCGTCCGCGGCCAGCGCGCGCCGCAGCCGCTCCTCGCGGCGCTGCGCGAAGGCGCTGCACCCGGCCGCCACATGGACGTCGGCGGCGTCCGCCTCCCGCGCCACCGCGCACACCTGCGCGACCGTCCCGCCCTCGCGCAGCACCAGCCGCCCGCCGCGCTCGCGCAGCCCCTGGTCCAGCGCGGCCAGGCAGTCCGCGAGGAACGCCAGCCGGTTGGGCGCGGCGAACCCGGCGGCCGCCACCGCCGGGTCGCGCACGAACAGCGGCACCACCTCGGCCGCGCCGGCCAGCGCGGCGCGCAGCGGCGGGTGGTCGTGCAGCCGCAGGTCCGAGGTGAACAGCACGACCGCGCGGGAGGTGCCGTCCGCGGAGCCGGCGGGCCGGGAGGCGCGGGCCGGGCTCATACGGCGGGCCCCTTCCCCGAGGGCCGGGACCCGGGACCCTCCGGCGTACCACGGTCCTCGTCCGGCGTGAGGTCCCCGTCCGGCGTACGGTCTCCGTCCGGCGCCTGCTCCGCACGTTCCGCCGCCCGCGCGATGTTGCGGGCCATGCCGCCGAAGACGGCCGTGTGGAAAGGGGAGATGGCCCACCAGTAGAGGTGCCCGAACAGGCCGTGCGGCTGGAAGACGGCCCGCTGCCGGTAGCGGGTGCGGCCGTCCGGCCCGGTCCCGGCCCGCATCTCCAGCCACGCCGGTCCCGGCAGCCGCATCTCGGCGCGCAGCCGCAGCAGCTTCCCCCGTTCGATCTCCTCCACCCGCCAGAAGTCCAACGAGTCCCCGACCCGCAGCCGTTGCGCGTCCCGCCGCCCGCGCCGCAACCCGACCCCGCCCACCAGCCGGTCCAGCCGGCCGCGCACCGCCCACGCCAACGGGAAGGAGTACCAGCCGTGTTCGCCGCCGATCCCCTCGATCACCCGCCACAGCCGGTCCGGTGAGGCGGCCACCGGGGCCTCGCGGACGTCGGTGTAGAGGCTGCCGCCGGCCCAGTCCGGGTCGGTCGGCAGCGGGTCGCTCGGCGCGCCCGGCACCGACGCCGACGACCAGCGCGTGGTCACCTCGGCGTCCCGCACCCGTTGCAGCGCCAGCCGCAGCGCGGTGTCCACGTCGAGCGGCGCGCCCGGCGGATCGGGCACGTAGGCGGCGATGTCGTGCTCGCGGCAGACCACTTCGTGCCGCAGCGACTCCGCGAGCGGCCGCGCCACCCCCGCCGGGACCGGGGTCACCAGCCCCACCCAGCGGCTGGACAGCTTCGGCGTCAGCACCGGCACCGGCACGATCACCCGCCGCGGCAGCCCGGCCGCCGCCGCGTACCGCCGCATCATCTCCCGGTACGTCACCACGCCGGTGCCGCCGATGTCGAAGGTCCGGTTCACGTCCGCCGGGATGGCCGCGGCGCCCACCAGGTAGCGCAGCACGTCCCGCACCGCGATCGGCTGCATCCGGGTGCGCACCCAACTCGGCGTCACCATCGCCGGCAGCCGCTCGGTGAGGTAGCGCAGCATCTCGAACGACGCCGAACCCGACCCCAGGATCACCGCCGCCCGCAGCACCGCGGTCGGCACGCCCGACGACAGCAGGATCTCGCCGACCTCGGTCCGCGAGCGCAGGTGCGGCGAGAGCCGCCCCACCGGCACGCCGGGTGGGGTCAGCCCGCCCAGGTAGACGATGCGCCGCACCCCCGCCGCGCGGGCCTGCTCGGCGAAGATCCGCGCGGCCGTACGGTCGGTGTACTCGAACCCGGCGCCCGTACCCAGCGCGTGCACCAGGTAGTACGCCACCTCGACGTCTGCCAGGGCCGCGCGCACCGCCGCCGGGTCCAGCACGTCCCCGGCCGCGACCTCGACCCGGTCCGCCCACGGGTAGTCGCGCAGCTTCACCGGGGTGCGGGCCAGGCAGCGCACCGCGTAGCCGGCGTCGAGGAGTTGGGGCACGAGCCGGCCACCGATGTACCCGGTCGCCCCGGTCACCAGGCAGCGCGCTCCGGCGTGAGCTGTCATCGGCCCACCGTAGCGGACGCAGCGCACCGAATCGGTTACCGTGCGTGTGCGGTGTGCGGTGCGACGGTCATCGCGCGGGCGGCGGATCGGCGCGGGCGGGCCGGCGCAGTGCGGCATTCGGACGCGTGCGCCGCTCCCGCGGGTGAACCGGCAGGTGTCGGCCGAAGGGTACGGCGGCGCGCGGTGCTTGGCTCGGCGGGTCGGAGCACGCGCGTGCGGTCGGGGTCGAGGCGGTGGGTCATGGCGGGCGGGGCAGCCGGGGCGGAAGGCGCGGCGGGCGACGCGGACACGCTGCTGCGCAGCCGCAGCTACCTGGTCCTGCTGGCGTTCGCGGTGCTGCTGGGCGTACCGGTCTCGGCGGCGGCGTTCGGCTTCCTCGCGCTGGTCGGGAAGCTCGAACCGCTGCTCTACCACGACCTGCCCCGCGGCCTGGGGTTCGACGGGACACCGCCGTGGTGGCCGGTGCCGCTGCTCGCGGTCGGCGGGCTGCTGACCGCACTGTGCGTGCGGTACCTTCCCGGCCGCGGCGGCCATGAGCCCACCGACGGGTTCTCCGCCGCCGGCACCCCGGCGCTGACCGCGCTGCCGGGCATCCTGCTGGCCGCGCTCGCCACCCTGGCGTTCGGCGCGGTGCTCGGCCCGGAGGCGCCGCTGCTCGCGCTCGGGGGCGGGCTGGCCGCCGGGTCGGTCCGGCTGCTGCGCCCGGGGCTGCCCGCGCGCGTCTACGCGGTGGTCGGCGCCACCGGCAGCTTCGCGGCGGTCAGTTCACTGCTCGGCTCCCCGCTGCTGGGGGCGTTCCTGCTGATGGAGGCGGCCGGGCTGGGCGGGCCGATGCTGGGCCCGGTGCTGGTGCCGGGGCTGCTGGCGTCGGGCATCGGCGCGCTGATCTTCGTCGGCATCGGGTCCTGGACGGGCCTGGGGACGTACTCCCTGAAGCTGCCTAACGTGCCGAAGGCGGCCGACCCGACCGCGGCCCAGTTCGGCTGGGCGCTGCTGATCGGGCTGGCCGCGGCCCTGCTCGCGGCCGCGATCCGGTGGCTGGCACGGCGCTCGCGCGACCGGGTCGAGGTGCGCCGGCTGCCGCTGACGGTGCTGCTCGGCCTGCTCGTCGCGGGCCTGGCGGTCGCCTACGCGCAGGGCTCGGACAAGCCCGCCACCGACGTGCTGTACTCCGGGCAGAGCGCCATGGGCCCGCTGCTGTCCGGCGCGGCCGGCTATTCCGTCGGCACCCTCTTCCTGCTCCTGGCGTGCAAGGGCCTGGCGTACGCCGCGTCGCTGAGCGCCTTCCGGGGCGGCCCGATCTTCCCGTCCCTGTACGTCGGCGCCGCCGGCGGGGTGCTGATGTCGCACCTGCCCGGGCTGCCGCTGGTCGCCGCGTTCGCCACCGGCATGGGCGCGATGAGCGTCGCGGTGCTCAGGCTGCCGCTCACCTCGGTGCTGCTGGCCACGCTCCTGATCGGCCGGGACGGGCTGACCGTGATGCCGCTGGTGATCCTGGCGGTCGTGGTGTCGTACGTGGCGACGGCCGCCCTGTCCCGGCCAGCGCGGCCGCAGGGCCCGCAGGCCGCGCACGGCCCGCAGGCTCCGCCCGCCCCGACCGCCCCGCCGCACCCGGAAGACCGCCCGCCGCACCCGCCGGGCTCCGCGCACCCGGCCGGCCCGTGAGCCGCGGGCCGAATCCCGCCGCCGCGCCGCGCGACCGCTTGCCTTCGAGCGCACTCCAGCTCCTAGCCTCGACCGCATGACCACACCACAGCAGCCCATCGCCTCCGGATTCGGCGCCGAGAGCACCGCGGCCGAGGTCCTGCGCGGCATCGACCTGACGGGGAAGCTCGCGGTCGTCACCGGCGGCTACTCCGGGCTCGGCCTGGAGACGACCCGCGCGCTGGCCGCGGCCGGCGCGCACGTCGTCGTGCCGGCCCGCCGCCCCGACACCGCGCGGGAGGCGCTGGCCGGGATCGACGGCGTGGAACTGGACGAGCTGGACCTCGCCGACCTCGGAAGCGTCGAGAAGTTCGCCGAGCGGTTCCTCGCCACCGGCCGCGACATCCACCTCACCATCAACAGCGCCGCCGTCATGGCCTGCCCCGAGACCCGGGTGGGCCCGGGCTGGGAGGCGCAGTTCGCCACCAACCACCTCGGCCACCACGCGCTGGTCAACCGGCTGTGGCCGGCCATCGAGCGGGGCCGCGGCCGGGTCGTCTCGGTCTCCTCCGCCGGCCACCACTACTCCCCGATCCGCTGGGACGACCTCCACTTCGACCAGGGGCACTACGACAAGTGGGAGGCGTACGGGCAGGCCAAGACCGCCAACGCGCTCTTCGCCCGCCACCTCGACACCCTCGCCCGCGACCGCGGTGTGCGCGCCTTCTCGCTGCACCCGGGCGGCATCCTCACCCCGCTCCAGCGCCACCTGCCGTGGCAGGAGATGGTGGACCGCGGCTGGATCGACGCCGACGGCAACCCGCTGAACCCGGCCGGCTTCAAAACCCCCGAACAGGGCGCCGCCACCCAGGTGTTCGCCGCGACCTCGCCCCAACTCGACGGCAAGGGCGGGGTCTACCTGGAGGACTGCGACATCGCGGCCCCCGCCGTGCCAGGCGGCCCCCGCACCGGCGTCAAGGACTACGCGGCCGACCCCGAGCAGGCGGCCCGGCTGTGGGCCCTGTCGGCGGAGCTGACCGGGGTCGACGCGCTGGGCTGACGAAGCGTCACTTAACGTCTGGTGTAGGTTGCTTGCGCGGCCGGACCGAACCGTCGCGACTCCGGTGCGGTCCGGTCCCCGGCTGCCGGGAAACCGCCTGCCCGGCCCCGGTCCGGCAGGGGCTGGTTGAATGCTCCCGTGCCCGCCACCCGTCCCGGTATCGACGTCCTGAGCGTCCTGTGCGGCCCCGACCGCCGCCACGGCAGCGAGGTCGCGGTCGTACGCGACGGGCGGCCGTATCCCGACCGGCACGCGCGGCAGGAGCTGGCGGCCCGGCTCGGCTGCCCGCACACCGTCTTCGTGGACGACCCGGAACGCGGCGCCGTCGAGGTGCACCGGCCCGGACAGGGCGTGGCGGCCGACCCGCACGCCCTGATCGGCGCGGCGTGGCTGCTGGACCTGGAGATCCTGGAACTGCCCGCGCTCGGCGACGTGTTCGCCCGGCACGACGGGGAGTTCGGCTGGGTCACCGCGGCCGCGGAGTGGCCCGGGCCGTGGGAGCTGCGGCAGTACGCCGACCCGGCCCAGGTCCTCGGGCTGCCGGCGGACGGCAGCGCGGAGCGCGTCTACGCGTGGGCGTGGGCCGACGAGGCGGCCGGGCGGGTCGTCGGCGCCGAACTCGGTCCGGGCGCCGGGTCCACCGGCGCGGGCGCGCTGCTGCTCGCCCACGAACTGCAACGGGCCCTGAACGTCACGCAGGCGCCGGGCGCGCAGATCCTCTGCGCGCCCGGCGCCGACGGCACCATCGAGATCGGCGGCCGGGTGTTCCTGGCCGCCGCCCGGTAGCCGCCCACCGGCCAGTGGCCAGTCGGTGGCCGGGCGGCGGCTGCCGGGGACGTGGGCGGTCAGCCGTTGGGCAGGATGACCGCGCGCCCGTTGATCTGCCCGGCGTGCAGCCGCTCGTACGCCCGCGGCGCCTCGTCCAGCGAGAAGGTCTCGGTGTGCACGGAGACCTCGCCGGTGCGGGCCAGCGCAAGCACCTCCTGGAGCTCGCCGCGGCTGCCCCAGTACGGGGCGTACGCCGTCACCTCGAACGGCAGCGCGCCGAACCCGACCGGCAGCGTGCCGCCGGCGATCCCGACGACGGCCACCTCGGCCTCGATGCCGGCCACGGCCGCGGCCGTGCGCAGGGTGGGTTCGGCGCCGACGAAGTCGAAGACCGCCTGCGCGCCCAGCCCGCCGGTCAGCTCGCGGACCGCGGCGCCCGCCTTGTCGTCGGAGAGCACCGCCTCATGGGCGCCGACCTCGCGTGCCAGCCGCAGCTTGTCCTCGCTGACGTCCAGGGCGACGACCCGGGCCGGGCTCAGCGCCCGCAGCAGCTGGATCGCGGTGTGCCCGAGGCCGCCGGTGCCGATGACGACCGCGGTGGAGCCGGGCACCAGCTTGGGCAGCGCCCGCTTGATCGCGTGATAGGGCGTCAGGCCCGCGTCGGTCAGCGGCACCGCCGCCACCGGGTCGAGCCCGCCCAGCGGCACCAGGTGGCGCGGGTCGTCCACGAGCAGGTACTCGGCGATGGCGCCGGGCGCGCCGAGCCCGGGCGGGCGGATGCCCAGCTCGTCGGCGCGCAGGCAGTAGTTCTCCTTGCCCTCCGCGCACTTGGCGCACTGGCCGCAGCCCCAGGGGCCGTAGACCGCGACGGCGTCGCCCTCGCGGACCCCGGTCGCGCCCGCGCCGAGCGCGACCACGGTGCCGACGCCCTCGTGGCCGAGGGTGAGCGGCAGCTGGTACGGGAAGCCGTCGGCCGGCCAGCTCATCACGGCGATGTCGCTGTGGCACACGCCGGCGGCGGTGACCTTCAGGAGCACCTGGCCGGGGCCGGGCTCGGGGTCGGGAACGGTCACCACCTCGGGAGCGGCGCCGATGGTGCGGTACTGCAGGGCCTTCATGGGGGTTCTCCTCTCCAGCGGGACGGATCTCGCGGCTCAGACGGCGGTGTAGGCGCCGTCCACCAGGTGGTAGCTGCCGGTGACGAAGGAGGCGCGGTCGGAGAGCAGGAACCCGATCAGCTCGGCGACCTCCTCGGGCCGGCCCAGCCGACCGGCCGGGTGCAGGCCGACCAGCGCGGCCCGCGCCTGGTCGTCCATCGCCTGGAGCAGCGGCGTCTCGATGAAGCCGGGGCCCACGGAGTTGATCCGGATACCGCGCGCGGAGTACTCGGCCGCCGCGGACTTCGTCAGCCCGACCACGCCGTGCTTGGCGGCCACGTAGGCGGGCGAGCCGGCGAAGCCGACGGACCCGAGGATCGAGGCGACATTGACGATGGCGCCGCCGCGGCCGGTGGCCTCGATGGCGGGCAGCTCGTGGCGCAGGCAGTAGAAGACGCCGTCGAGGTTGGTGCGGATCACCCGGTCGTACGCGGCGATGTCGTACGCGCCGGTGGGCGCGCTCGGGCCGCCGATCCCGGCGTTGTTCACGGCGAGGTCGAGGCCGCCGAAGGTCTCGGTGGCGAAGCCGACGGCCGCCGCCACGGAGTCCGGGACGGTCACGTCGAGGGTGGTGGCCGCGGCCGACAGCCCGTCGGCGGTCAGGGCCGCGGCGGCCCGCTCGGCGCCGGCGGTGTCGTAGTCGGCGATGACGACGTGGGCGCCGCCGGCGGCCAGCAGCCGGGCGGTGGCCAGGCCGATGCCGGAGGCGGCGCCGGTGACGAGGGCGGTGCGGCCGGCGAACTCGGTGGAGCCGGTGGCCGGGGTGGAGCTGGGGGTGTTGCTCATGGTGTTCTCACTCATCGGTAGTGCGTGATGGTTCGGTGGTGCGTGATGGTGCGGTGCTGCGGTGTGCGGCCGCCGAGGCGGCCTGGCTGGAGAGGACGTCGTAGGCGCGCTCGACCAGGTCGGTGAGGTCGGCGCCCGGGCCGCCGGGGGCCGCCGTGTCCTGCGGGGTGTGGGCCCAGGCGCGCAGCGCGGCGGTCAGCACGCCCGCCGCGGCCTCCACGACCACGGCCGGGCGCAGGTCCCGCAGGGTGTCGGTGCCCAGCCGCTCGGCGACGATCCGCACCGACTCGTCCTGCGCGTCCACACGGATGCGCTCGTAGGCCGCGAAGAGCGTGGGCTCGGAGTCGAGCAGGGCGATGATCCGGCGCATCTGCGGCCGCAGGTGGCGGGCCGGGGTGCGCGGGTCGGTGAGCCAGGCGCGGACCGCCCGGCGGTAGGCCAGCAGCGGCGGCTCGTCGGCGGGGCGGGTGCGCAGCAGCGCGTTGATCCGCTCGCCGTCGTCGCGGACGAAGCCGAGCGCGGCATCCTCCTTGCCGGTGAAGTACCGGCTGAAGGTGCGGCGGGTGACGTCCGCGCGTTCGGCGACGGCCTCCACCGTGGTGGCGGCCAGCCCCCGCTCCAGGATCAGCTCGACCGCGGCGGTGGCGAGTGCCTCCCGGGTGCGGCGGGCCCGCAGCAGCCGCCGGTCGGTCCCGGCGGTGCCGCGCTGTCCTGGTACGTCGGCGTCCATGGGTACGACGCTACGCCCGAATGTCCCGGTGGGACATTTTTCCCGGTGAGACAAATGTCCCACCGGGACGGATGTCTCACCGGGACATTGCGGCCCGGCGAGGGTGTAGAAGGGGCCGCGGGAAGGGCACCCGAAGGCGCCCCGCGGGCGTCAGCCGGTGGTCGGGCGGTAGGCGTACACCGTCGTGGCGACCTCGCACACGCTCGGCGGCACGATCTCCACCCGCAGCAGCTTCGCCGCCGTGTCGTAGTCGATGCCCTCGGCCTCGAAGGTGCCCGAGCAGATGCTGCTCTGCGGGAGCTGGAAGAGCGTGGTGACCTGCCCGGTGACCGCGGTGCCGTCCAGCGCGTGCGGCAGGTCGACCTGGACGACGTCCTTCGCCGCGTCGTCGGAGGAGCACACCAGGCGCGTCGCGGAGACGAAGTCGCAGCCCTGGATGTCGTCGACGCTGCGGTCCAGCGTGATCTGTCCGGCCTGCGGGAGGGTGCCGCCGGTGGCCGGCGTCGAGGAGTTGGTCAGCGGCGCGGGGAAGACCTGGAGCCGGCCCTCGGTGCCCCACTCGCCCTCCACCAGCCACTGGGCGTCGGGGGAGACCGCGGCGAACGAGTTGTTCAGCAGCTCGCCGGAGTCCAGCGGGTGCGTGTAGTCGTAGGTCGCGCCGGACGGCGTGGTGACCTCGAAGAGCTTCGACGTGGCGTCGTCGCCGCCCTGGTAGGCGTCGTAGACGTAGCCGCCCACGATGTCCGGGTCGCCGACGTGGTTCCAGCCCTGGACCCGCAGCCGCAGCGGCACCGAGCCCAGGCCCCGGGTGAGCAGCGAGCCGTCGGCCTTGGTGGCGATGCCCTCGCCGCCGGTCACGGAGTTGACCGTCGAACTGCCCGCGGCCACCCAGCCGCCGGGGGAGTCGTCCGCCCGGGCGGTCGCGGTGCCCAGGGCGGTGGCGGCGGCGGTGGCGATGATCAGGGCGGTCGCGCGGCGGCGCAGTGCGGTGGCGTTCACAAAAACCCCCAAGGTGGTCGGGCGGAGCGCTCGGCATGCCCGGCCCCGACCACGTGCGCGGGCGCGGTGGCGGGCTCGGGCGCCCCGACCCTAGCCCCAGCGGTATCACCCGCACCACCACGCCCCGGCCAACTCGCCCTGAACTTCGCGCCCGTGACGGCCCACCACCCGGGCCCGGGGCCCGCCGCCCGGGCCCGGGCCCTCGCGGACCGAACCTGACCGCATTGCTCCCTACCGTTGGGGGCATCACGACGGACGGCGCCGGAGAGCCGGCGCCGCAGGACCGAGAGGTGCACACCCATGCCGAGCCTGGTGAACGCGGAGACCGACGAGCGCGACGCCCTGCTTCAGTTCCTCGACGCCCAGCGCGGCGCGCTGCGCCGGGCGGTGCTCGGGCTCACCGACGAGCAGGCCGCCGCCCACCCCAGCGCCAGCACGATGTCGCTCGGCGGCCTCGTCAAGCACGCGGCGCGCCGCGAGCACGACTGGGTGCAGGTCGTCCTGATGGGCCGCCAGGAGCCCCAGCGCGTCCAGGGCCCCGAGGACTGGGCCGACGAGTTCCAACTGCTGCCCGGCGAGCGGCTGTCCGACGTCCTCGCCGAACTCGACGCGGTGGCGCGCGCCACCCGGGAAGCCGTCGCCGCCCTGCCCACCCTCGACGTCGGCGTCGCGCTGCCCGAGGCGCCGTGGTTCCCCAAGGACGCCAAGCGCAGCGCCCGCTGGATTCTGCTCCACCTCATCGGGGAGCAGGCCCGGCACGCGGGCCACGCCGACCTCATCCGCGAATCGCTGGACGGCGCCCTGGAGTTCGAGCTGCTCGCCCAGGAGCAGAGCGGGCAGCAGGAAGGGTAGCCACGCGCCCGGGGCTGAGCGCCAGGGCCGGGGCGGGGGCCGGGGCCGCGCGGGTCAGTGCCCGCCGCGGCCCAGCCCCGGCACCCCCAGCGCGCCCAGCCCGTTGAGCACCACATCGACGCCGACCGCCGCCAGCAGCAGCCCGAGCAGGCGGCTGAGCAGTTCGATGACGGTGTGGTGCGTCCGGCGCAGCAGCGGCGCCAGCACCAGCACGCAGGCCAGGTCGAGCACGATCACCGTCTCGTACGCGCCCACGACCGTGCCGCGCCAGGACCACGAGTCGCGCTCGGACGCCTCGATGAGGATCGCGGTCAGCGCCAGCGGGCTGACCACGAACGGCATCAGCAGCACCCTGATCCCGCCCACCACGTCCGGCTGGTCCTCGTCCGGCGCCTCGACGCCCAGGTGCACCCCGAGCACCAGGCCGATCGCGTAGATGAAGAAGATGATGCCGCCCGCCACCAGCAGCGCGGGCGCCGAGATGTGGAACAGCTCCAGCAGCCAGGGCGCCGTGAACCCGGCGAGCGCGCCCACCGCCAGCGCCAGCACCGACGACAGCAGCGCGATCAGCCGCAGCCGCCCGCGCTCGTGCAGGCGCGCCAGGTGCGCGAACGACAGCAGCACCTTCGGCGGCCCGACGACGGAGAAGAAGGTGATGAACGCGGCGGCGAAGCTCTTGGTGACCATGGGGCGCATCCTCGGCCCGCCGCCCCCGCCCGCGGCGGACCGACCCGCCCGCGCCACCCGTCCCGCCGCTACGATGTGACGGTCGTCGCAGAAGGAGAGTTGAGGTGCCCGGTCACCGAAGCGCGCGCTGACGCCGTAGGTCGTCTCCGACCCGTCATCGCGTGCTGCCCCTGAACACGGTCGGCGCCCGGCAACGGCGCCCGCCCGGTACCGGCCTGCGGCCGGAGCGCGGCACAGCGAGCCCTTCCCTGCCCGGTCCCGGGGCGCGGCAACCGCGCGCCCCCCGCCACCGGCGCCGCTGTTCGCGACCCAAGGGGCACCCGTGCCGACCGTACCTCCGCCGCCTCCCGCACACGTTCCGCCGCCCGCACCCACCCGCGCCGAACCCCCTGCCGGGCTGCTGCGGGACCCCGACTTCCGGCGGTTCTGGTCCGGCCAGACCGCCTCCCAGCTCGGCGAGCAGGCCGCGGCCACGGTGCTGCCGCTGCTCGCCGTCGTGGCGCTGCACGCCGGACCCGGCCGGCTCGGCCTGCTGCGCGCCGCCGAGCAGGCGCCGATCCTGCTGCTGTCGCTGCTGGTCGGCGTGTGGGTGGACCGTCGCCGCTCCACCCGGGTCATGGTCCTCGCCGACCTCGGCCGCGCCGCCGTCCTCGCCGCGGTCCCGCTCGCCTACCTCCTGGGCGGGCTCGGCCTGCCGCTGCTGCTCGCCCTGTCCTTCCTCACCGGCTCCCTGTCGGTGTGCTTCGACGTGGCCTACCAGTCCACGCTGGTCCGGCTGGTGCCGCGGCAGCGGCTCACCGAGGGCAACGGCGTGCTCGAAGGCAGCAGGTCCGCCGCCCGGATCGCCGGGCCCGCGCTCGGCGGGGGACTGGTCTCGCTGCTGGGCGCACCCTTCGCCGCCGCGGGCTGCACCGCCCTGTTCGCGCTGTCCGCACTCGCCGTGCGCCGGGTCCGGCCCGGCGGCCACCATGCTGCTGACACGCCGTCACCCGGGGCCGGCGGCGTGCGGCGGCAGATCCGCGAGGGGCTCCGGCTCGTCGTACGCGACCCGGTGCTGCGCGCCGTCGGCGCCGCGTCGGCCCTCTTCCAGTTCTCCTTCGCCGCCCTGATGACCGTCTACCTGCTGTTCCTGCCGCGCACCCTGCACCTGTCCGGCGGCGCGGTCGGACTCGTGCTCGCCGCCACCGGCCCGGGCGCGCTGGCGGGTTCGGCGCTGGCCGCACGGCTGCCGTCCCGGCTCGGCCTCGGCCCGGTGCTCGTCGGGTCGGCCGCGCTCGCCGACGGCGTGATGCTGGGCGTACCCGCGCTGCACGGCTCCGGCCCCGCCACGCTCGCCGCCCTCACCGCGGTCAACGTGCTGTTCGGCGCCTTCGGCCAGCTCGTCGACGTGACCACCACGGCGATCCGGCAGGCCGCCACGCCCGTACGGTTCCAGGGCCGCGTGGTGGCCACCCTCAACGTCGCGGGCATCGGCATGGGCCCCTTCGGCTCCCTGCTCGGCGGCGCCCTCGCCGCGTACTGCGGCCCGCGCACCGCGCTGCTGGTGACCGCCGCCGCCCTCGTGCTGTCCCCGCTGTACATGGCGTGCTCCCCGCTGGCCCGGCTCGGCCGGCCGGCCCCGGCACACCGTGCGGAGCGCCGACTGCCGTGACATGTACGGGTATGGGGCAGGAGCGGGCCGGGCGGTGGGGACACGCCGGAGGCGGGCACCCGCCCCCGGCCGGGCGCCCGGCCGGGCGTGAACTAGCCTTGCGGCCCATGGGAAACGGGAGCCCGGCGGGAGAATCGGGGTCAGTGAGCACACCGTCGACGCGTCCGGGCCGCGCGGCCGAGCCGCCCGCCGCGCGGTCGGACTACTGCGCGGGCTGCCGCCGCGCCCTCAACGGCGCCTTCATGTGCCCGGGATGCGGCGCCTACGCGCCGGACATCGACCCCCGCGGCCCGGCCGGCCGCGCACCGGTCGACCTGCCGCCGGCGCCGGCGGGGGACGCGGCTGCCGACGGGACCGCGACCGCTGCCACCACGGCCCTGCCCGCCGCGGCCGCCAAGGTGGCGCTCCCGCCGGAGGAGCCCGTCGCCAGGGAACCGTCCGGGCACGCGCCGCCCGGCATATCCGGCCCGGCCGCCGGCTCCGGCACCGCCGAGGACACCCCGGAGCCGGGTGAGGAGCGGCAGCGCAGGAACCGCCGCCGAGCCGCGGTCGTCGCCGCGTTCGCCCTCGTCGGCGCCGGGATCGCCGCGGCGGTGATATCCGCCGGCTCGTCCTCCTCCTCCCGCCCGCCCGCCGTGTCCGTCTCCGACGACCCGTCATCACCCGGCCGTACGGGCCCCGGCGCCGCCACCGCCACCGCGAGTCCGCCGCCCGGCAGCCGCTCTGCCGCGCGCCCCCGCACCTCCGCCGCGGCCCCGCCCGCCACGGACCCCGGCACCTCAGCGTCCGCCGCCCCCACCACCGCACCCCGCGCCCCGGGCACCACGGCCTCCGGCAGTGTGACGACCCCCAGCGCCGCCACGTCCCCGCCGCGGAGCGCCACCCCCACCGGCACCGGGTCCTCCTCGCCCACCCCGAGCCCGAGCCGCAGCTCGCCCTGCGTGTTCGGGCTCTGCCTCAACTGACCCCGCCGGCCAGGGTGTCGGCCAGACCGGTCGCGAAGAGCGAGGTACCGGCGCCGCCGCGCGGGTGGACGTGGTCGATCCACAGCAGGTCCAGGTGCCCGGCGACATCGGTGTACCAGTCGTCCAGCAGCACCTCGGGGTGGCGGGCGTGGTAGTCGCGCACCGTGCTGTTGACGCTGTCCTGCCAGGGGAACGGCCCGCGGACGGTGGTCAGCACGATCCGCCGGTCGCCGACCACCTCGCGCACCCGGTCCACGTCCTGCGCGCCGAAGGTGGCGTTGGTGCCGAGCGCGAGGACCACGGTGCCGCGCAGCTCGTGCCGGGCCAGCAGCTGCGCGCAGATGTCCGGCGCGTCCTCCATCATCCGCCCGACCTGGGCGTAGAGCCGGACACCGGGCAGCAGGCGGTGCAGGTCCTCCGCGGAGCCCAGCGTGATGGAGTCGCCGATCACCGTGACGTCGCTGCCGTCCACGGTGCCGTCCACGCCGCCGGGGGCGGGGGAGGGCGCGGCGGCCGGCTGGGACGGGGCGGCCGACGGCCCGGAGTCCGCGGGGGGCGCGGGCACCGGCGCCGGGGGAGGGGCCGCGGCGCGGGACGCGCCGTGCGGCGCGGCCGCGCGGGCGTCGCCGCCCTTCCCGGCGAGCGTCGCCTCGTACTGCGCGCCGGCTCGCAGCTGGTTCTCCAGGGCGCTGGGCGCCGACGCCGGGCTGGCCAGCACCGCGGCGGTGGCGAGGGCGGCCGCGCCGGCCAGTACCGTGAGCGCCGGATGGCGCCGGGGGAGCCGGCCCCACGCGGTGCGGCCGTACCGTGGCCGGCCGTGGAGCCTGCCGCCCGGCGCCGGGACCGCCGCGGTCGGGCCGTCCGCCGCCCCGTCCGCCGCTCGCTCCGCGGTCTTCGCGGCGCTCGCGCGCTCCCGCAGCAGCGCGGTCGGGCGCCGGACCAGCCGCCGCGCGGCGACCGCCAGCAGGCCGTCCCGCGGCCGGCCGCGGAGCCTGCCGCCCGGCGCCGGGACCGCCGCGGTCGGGCCGTCGTCCGCCCCGTCCGCCGCTTGCTCCGCGGTCTTCGCGGCGCCCGCGCGCTCCCGCAGCAGTGCGGTCGGGCGCCGGACCAGCCGCCGCGCGGCGACCGCCAGCGGCAGCGGCGCGAGGAGTTCCAGCAGGCGCACCGACGTGGAGGTGTCCGGCCACAGGGCGTTCACGGTCACCACGACCGGCCAGTGCCACAGGTACAGCCCGTACGAGTGCCGGCCGAGCAGCCGCAGCGGCGCGGTGTCCAGCAGCCGCGGCTGGGCGCCGAGCGCGCAGCCCGCGCACACGGTGGTGGTCGCGGCGGCGACCGCGGCGAACCCCCACCCGTACATCACGCCGTTGCCCGGGCCGAGCACCGCGAAGGCGACGAGGACGGCCAGCGCGGTCCGTACGGCGGCCCGGCCCCGGTGCGGCAGCCGGTCGGCGTACCGGGCCAGCACGGGCAGCGCCAGCGCGGCGGCGCACCCGGCCAGCAGCGCCCCGCAGTGCGAGTCGGTGCCGAAGTACGCCCGGGAGCCGCCGGTGGCGCCGGGCCCGAGGGCGTGCATCCGCCACAGCGAGACGGCCGCGCCGCCCGCCGCCAGCAGCGCGAGCAGCGCGGCCGTCATGCGGCGGCCGCGGCGCAGCGGCAGGAGCGCGGCCAGCAGCAGCGGCCAGACCAGGTAGAACTGCTCCTCCACGCTCAGCGACCACAGGTGCTGGAGCAGCGGCGGGCTGCCGAAGTGGTGGAAGTAGTCGGCGCCCTGGTGGATTTGCCACCAGTTGTTGACGAACGCCAGCGAGGCCAGGGTGTCGCCGCGCAGCCCATCGCCGATGCCGGTGCCGAGCCCGGCGGTCAGCCGCGCGGTGGCCGCGCAGGCGGCCAGCACCAGCAGGAGTTCGGGCAGCAGGCGCAGCGCGCGGCGCCGCCAGAACCCGGCGAGCGCGATCCGGCCGGTCCGCCGGTGCTCGGCCACCAGCAGGTGGGTGATGAGGAAGCCGCTGATGCCGAAGAAGGCGTCCACCCCGAGGTAGCCGCCGGGCAGCCAGCCCGGGTGCACGTGGTAGGCGACGACGGCGGCGACCGCCAGGGCGCGCAGTCCGTCCAGCCCGGCCAGGCGCGGGGCGGGCGCGGACGGCCCGGGCTCGCGGGCGGCGCGCGGGACGGTGCGGGTGCGGGCCGGGCTCTTGACGGGGGCGCCCTTTGCGGCGGCGCCCTTGGCGGCCCGCGCGGGCCGGGCCGCCGGTCGGGGCACCGGGGAGGCGGCGGAGGGACGGGACTCGGGCGGCGGGGCAGACGAAGGCACGCTCCACCGTAGGAACGCCTTCGCCGGCCCCGCGCGGCCTGATCGACCATCAGAACTAACGGATCATCAGACCATCACCCGAACGTGCGACGCGGTCAGTAGTGGATCGGCCCGCGGACGCCGCCGCCGGCCAGCACCGGGTCGCCGTTGAGCGCCACGCTCTTCGGGCTCGCCAGGAACGCGATGACGTCGGCGACCTCCGCCGCGGTCACGATCCGCCCGATCGAGATGTCCGCCGCGGCCCTGCGCTCCACCTCCTCCGCGCTCACCCCGTGCGCGGCCGCCATCGCGGCCAGGGTCTGCGGGGTCTTCTCGGTACGGGTGAAGCCCGGGTGCACCACCACCACGTTGACACCCTGCGGGCCCAACTCGTCGGCGAGGTTCTTGCTCAGCGCGGCCACCGCCACATTGCGCACCGAGCCCACCACGGACCCGGTCTGACGGGCCGCCAGCCCGCTGATGTTGATGACGCGGCCCCAGCCGCGCTCGACCATCCCGGGCGCGAACGCCCGCGCGGTGCGCAGATAGCCGCGCACCTTCACGTTGAACTGGGCTTCCAGCTCCTCCTCCGGGAAGCTGCCGGGGTTCGGGGTCGCGGCGGAGTTCACCAGGATGTCCACCCCGCCCAGCGCCCGCACAGCTTCCTCGGCCAGCGCCGCCACCGACGCGTCGTCCCCGGTGTCGGCACGCAGCCCCACCACCGTACGGCCCGGCCCCGCAACCGCCTTCACCTCTGCCACCGCCGCGGCCAGCGCCTCGGCCCCCCGCGCGACGAGTCCCACGTCCGCGCCCTCCGCCGCCAGCGCCTTCGCGGTGGCCAGCCCGATGCCCCGGCTCGCACCGGTGACGAGGGCACGGCGGCCGGTCAGTTCGAGATCCACGAGTACATCCCTTTCGATCCTTGCGGTCCCCCCTCCTCCTGATCAATCCCCCCGCCCGCCCCCGTGTTCCCCACCACCCGCCGCCGGAGCGGTATCGGGGGCCGAAGGGGCAGGCACGGGGGTCGGGGTGGGCCGCGGGGTGCGGAGCCGGCCTGCTACTGGGAGCCGGCGGCGAACTGCGGGTCCTTCTTCTGGTCGTAGACCTCCTTGCCGGCCGCGTCGTAGGCGTGGACGTACGGGGTCGCCGTCGCGGAGAAGTACTTGGGGGCCGGCGTGCCGGTGGAGAAGGCCGCGCTGTAGAAGAACGCACCGCCCGCCATGACTGCCGGGTACTCGGCCGCGTCCTCGCCGTAGCTGACGGTGATCTTGGCGATGCCGGAGGTGTAGTGCCCGGCGCCGAGGGAGAGGTAGCGCCCCGAACCGGCCGGCTCGCCGACGGAGTCGAAGTACTCCACGAGGTGACCGGTGCCCCACAGGCGGTTGTTGACGAACGTCGGCGGGTGGTCCTGGCTGCTCCCCTTCTCGCCCTTGGCCTCGCACTGCACGTACTGGCCGGCCGAGTCGACGGCGATCACCGCGCCGTCCCAGTCGGTGGTGGCGGCCGGGGTACGGACGGCGATCACCGCGTGGTAGCCCGACGCGTCCGATCCCAGGCACGAGGCCAGGATCTTGGTGGCGGTCCCGGGTGCGATCGGGGTCGTGGCCGTGCCGGTGACGGTGAACGTCCCGGAGGTGGCGGAGGCGCTGGGGGACGACGGCCGCGTCGAGCCGGTCCCCGCTCCGGCCGGCGGAGAGACCCGGCCCGCACTCGGTGAGGCGGCCGCGCTCGTCGCTCGTCCGCCGCTGCCGGCCCGGGCCGGCTGGGCCGCCCCCTGCCCGCTGAAGACGGTCACCGCCGCGACGCTCGCCGCCGCGACTCCGGCGGCGATGCCCAACGGCAGCCCCCACCTGCGGGCGAACGAGGCCGGCTTGTCCTCTGGATCGATCTTCATCAGTAGGTCCTCTCGGAGCCGCCGGTGATGCGGCAGCTCACGATCAGGGGGAGGCGCGGGAACACCTGGCGAGTCGTTCATCGTGCGCCCTCCTCCGCGGTGACGGGATTCTTCGAACCGGAAGACGACGCGGCGGCCCCTGGTCCGCCGGCGAGGTCGGCCCCCAGCCTGCGCCGCGCGCGGTGCAGCCGGGACTTGACGGTTCCCACCGCCACCCCCAGCGCCGCCGCGGCCGCCTGCTGGTCCAGGCCCGACCACACGCACAGCTCGACGACCTCGCGTTCATGGCGCGGCAGCCGGGCCAGCGCCCGGTGGATCTGCGACATCCGGCGCTCGTCGTCCACCCGGCCGGCCACGCGGTCCGCGTGGTCGCCCGCCGGCTCGTCATGGGAGACGAGCCGGTGCAGCAGTGCCTCGGCCCGCCGCAGGCGCCGCCGGGTGTTGGACAGCAGGTGCTCGGCGATGCCGAGCAGCCACGGCAGGGCCGAGTCGCGGTCCAGCACGATCTCCGAACGGCGGCGCCAGGCGTGGAGGAACACCGTCGAGGTGAGGTCCTCGGCCTCCGACCAGTCGGCGGTCCGCCGGAACAGGTGGTTGTAGACGGTCTTCGCATGGCGGTCGAAGATCCGCCCGAACGCCTCGCGATCGCCGTCGACCGCCCAGGCCCACAACACCCGGTCGGATATGCCTTCCTCCGCCGCGGTGGGGCCAACGTCGTTCACTTCCATGCCCTGTACGTGTCCGGCACCGGGCCGAAGGTTCCCGCCGCCCGCACTCCACCGCGCCCGGAGCCCGCCGTCCGGAGCCCGCACCGGCCGCCGATCGGCGGAGGAGGGTTGGCCGTGCCGACGAATCCCGCCCCCATGGCCAGGGGCATGGGGGCGCCCCCAGCCGACGGGGCCTGGCCGCACGCTCTCCCCCTGACTTCGGCGGGAGGCGCCCCCAGCGTCGTCGGCCGTCGGCGCGGCCCGCTGCGCTCTGTCCCCCCAGAGCTTCGCCTGGGAGGACCCCCGCCCTTCGGGCGGGACGACGCTATGTGCCAGACACGGCCTAATCGTCGGTGGGGGCGGGGGTCGTGGCCGGGTCGGGGATGTGGGGGAGGACGTCCTTGAGGTAGCTGGCCACGGTGGCTTCGATGCCGACGTCGTGCTCGGCCTGCTCGGAGAGGTACCAGCGGTGTTCGAGGAGCTCGTGGTAGATCTGCGCGGGTTCCATGCTGCCGCGCTGGTCGAGGGGGACCAGGCGGACGGTGGGGCGGAAGACCTGGCGGACCCAGCGGTGGGCGAGGACCTCCGGGCGGGCGCCGAGCGGGTCGCCGGGGGCGTAGTCGTCCTGCGTGGTCATCCACTGCTCGAGGTCGTTGAGGAGGCTGCGGGCCTGGTTCTCCTCGGTGTCCAGGCCGGTCAGCCGCAGCAGTTGGCGCTGGTGGTGCCCGGCGTCCACGACCTTGGGCAGGAAGGTGACGGTGTCACCGCCCGGCGAGCGCTGGATCTGCATCTCGGCGACGTCGAAGCCGAGGTCGTTGAGGCGGCGTATCCGGCGGTCGATGTAGTGCCGCTTGCCCGCCGGGTAGACGGACTCGCGGGTCAGTTCGTGCCACAGGTCGGCGTAGCGGGAGCAGATCGCCTCGGCGAAGGTGACCGGGTCCACCGAGGGGTGCAGGGAGCCGCCCGCCTCCAGGTCCATCAGCTCGCCGGCGATGTTCACCCGGGCCAGGTCGATGTCGTAGTCGCGCTGCCCGGCGCTGAGCCGCGGCTGTATCTGGCCGGTCTCGGCGTCCACGAGGTAGGCCGCGTACGCCCCGGCGTCACGGCGGAAGAGGGTGTTCGACAGGGAGCAGTCGCCCCAGGCGAAGCCGACCAGGTGCAGCCGCACCAGCAGCACCGCCAGCGCGTCGAGCAGGCGGCTGACGGTGCCGGGCCGCATCGTGGTCTCGAACATCGACCGGTACGGCAGCGAGCCGCCCAGGTGCCGGGTGACCAGCGCCGGTTCCAGCGCGGTGCCGTCGGCCGCCTCGCGGCCGGTGACGACCGCGATCGCGTCGACCGCGGGGATCGCCAACCGGTCCAGGTCCCGCAGGAGTTCGTACTCGCGGGCGGCGGCCCACTCGCTGACCTCCTTGACCGCCACGACCTCGTCGCCGGCGCGGGCGAAGCGCACCACGTGCCGTGAGATGCCGCGCGGCAGCGCGACCAGCGTCTCGTCGGGCCACTGTTCGAGCGGCAGGCCCCACGGCAGGTCGAGCAGGTCGGCGGGGTGGCCGGCGTCGGTGGCCCTGATCTGCAACGGCATGGTGCTTCCGGTCCTCTCGTAGGACCGCAGGCTACAGGCTGTGCCGCGCGGCCCACGAGGTCACCGCGGCCCCGATCGCGTCCGGCCGGTCCTCGGGCGCGAGGTGGCCGGCGGGCCCGCAGTGCTTGGTCCCCAGCGCGGCCATGTGCCGGTGTGGGGGGCCTGCGGCGGGCCAGGCGCCGTAGCCGCTCACTATCGTTAGTCCGACAAACACAACGGGGTACGATGCGGCCATGGACACCGCGCACGATGAGCCGCTTCCGGCCGGGCGGGGCGAAGAGGCGGCGACGCCGCGGCGGCTCGTGGCGCTGCCCAGCCGTCTGCTGAACCTGGCCGCGGCCCAGGGCGAGCGGATGGTCAGCGGCCGGCTGGCCGCGGCCGACGCCCGCAAGTGGCACTACGCCGTGCTGGCCGCCCTGGAGGAGTACGGCCCGGCCAGCCAGGCCACGCTGAGCCGGCGCACCGGCATCTACCGCAGCGACCTGGTCGCGGTGATCAACGAGCTGGAGGCCCGGGACGCGGTCCGGCGCGCCCCCGACCCCGAGGACCGCCGCCGCAACGTGGTCACGCTCACCCCGGACGGCCGCGACCACCTGCACCGCCTCGACACCGTTCTCGACACGGCCCAGGAGGACCTGCTCGCCCCGCTCACCGACGAGGAGCGGACCGAGCTGACCGCACTGCTCACCCGGCTGCTCGCCCACCACACCGCGCACCACACCGCCCACCCCGAGGGCGCGGTCGGCGAGCCCGCCTTGTGCGGCCGCTGACCCCGCGGGGGCGCCGCGGAGATCCGGACGACGGGCTACTCCTCGCGCGCCGCCGCCCGCAGCACCGTGCCCTGCGCGACCGCGCACAGCGTCTCGGCGCCGTCGGCGGCCACCGCGTACAGGTCGCACCGGCACACCGCCTGCCGCCGCCCGGCCTGCACGGTCTGCGCCCGCGCCACCAGCCGCACCCCGGTGCCCGGCCGTAGGTACTGCACGGTCAAGCCCCCGGTCAGCACCGCCGGACCCAAGACCGACCCCGCGGCGAAGGTGATCGCGTTGTCGGCGGCGTAGGCAAGCACCCCGCCGTGCAGGAATCCGTTCTGCTGCCGCAGGTCGTCGCGGACGGCGACCTCCAGGACCGCGGCGCCGCCGCCGAACGCGGACAGCTCCGCGCCGAGCAGCCGGCTGAACGGCTGGGCGCCGAGCGTGGCGCGGGCCGCCTCCAAGTCCAGAGCGGGTGCGGCCGCCGGGTCGTGGTGGGGTGCGGGGCTCATCAGCGGTTCCCTTCCTCCGTCACCTGACCGGGCACCAGGCCCGGGTCCGTACCGGGGGCCGGCTCGAGGTACGACAGCAGCTCGCGCGCGGCCGGGCTCGGCCGCGCGCCCCTCGGCAGCGCGACCGACACCTCCCACGCGGCGCCGCCCGGACCCGTCACCGGCACCGCCGCCAGCGTCGCCGCCTGCTCCTTGCGGGAGATCGGCCGGGGCACCACCGCGACCCCCAGCCCGTGCCGGACCAGGTCGATCAGCGTGTGGACGTCGTACACCTCCAGCGCCACCCGCCGCGCCGCGCCGCACGCCGCGAACGCCCGGTCGGTCAACTGCCGCGCGCCCCAGTCCTGGTGCCAGTCCACGAACGTCTCACCGGCCAGCGCGGCCCACTCCACCCGCGCGGCGCCCGCCAGCGGATGCCCCGGGTCGCACAGCAGCACCATCGGCTCGGCGGTCAGCGGCAGCAGCCGCACCCCGTCGGGCGGCGGGCCCGGCAGCGAGACGAACGCCAGATCCAGCCGGCCGTCCGCCACGTCCTGCGCCAGCACCGCGGAACCCGCCTGCCGCAGCCGCACCTCGACGCCGCCGTGGCGGGCCCGGAAGCGCGCCAGCAGCGCGCCGACGTCCACCGTCACGCACTGCTCGGTGCCCACCGCGAGGCTGCCGCGCAGCAGGCCCTGCACCGCCGCCACCGCCTCCTTCGCGGCGCGGGCGCCGGCCAGCGTGCGGGTCGCCTCGCCCAGCAGTGCCCGCCCCGCGCCGGTGAGTTCGACACTGCGGGTGGTCCGCACGAACAGCGGCGAGCCCAACTCCCGCTCCAGCGCGCGTACCGCCGCCGACAGCCCCGACTGCGACACCAGCAGCCGCCGCGCGGCCTTGGTGAAGTGCCGCTCCTCGGCGACGGCGACGAAGTACTCCAGCTGGCGCAGTTCCACGATTGAGAAACCTAGTCGATGAATGCGTTCTCTTTCTTCTGTTGGACGGGATCGGCGGGCCGGGGACAGCATGGTGCGCGGCCCGGCACCCGCCGCGCGCACGGAGCGAAACCGGAGGAACCGCATGGAGTACCGCACCCTCGGCAGCAGCGGCGCGGGCGTCTCGGCGCTGGCGCTCGGCACCATGACGTTCGGCGCCGAGACCGACGAGAAGGGCGCGTTCGCGCAGCTCGACCGGTTCGTCGCGGCCGGCGGCACCCTCGTCGACACCGCCGACGTCTACAGCGCCGGAGTCTCCGAGGAGATCATCGGCCGCTGGCTGGCGGCGCGCCCCGCCGACATCACCGGCCGGGTCGAGATCGCCAGCAAGGGCCGCTTCCCGATGGGCGACGGCCCCAACGACGCCGGGCTGTCCCGCCGCCACCTCGACCGCGCGCTCGACGCGTCGCTGCGCCGGCTCGGAGTCGACTGCATCGACCTCTACCAGGTGCACGCCTGGGACCCCTACACCCCCGTCGAGGAGACGCTGCGCTTCCTCGACGACGCGGTGCGGCGCGGCCGCATCCACTACGTGGGCCTGTCCAACTTCACCGGCTGGCAGCTCCAGAAGGCGGTGGACGTCGCCGACTTCCGCGGGCTGGCCCGCCCGGTCACGCTCCAGCCGCAGTACAACCTGCTGGCGCGGGAGATCGAGTGGGAGATCACCCCCGCGTGCGTCTCGGCGGGGCTCGGCCTGCTGCCGTGGAGCCCGCTCGGCGGCGGCTGGCTGACCGGCAAGTACCGCAGGGACGAGCTGCCGACCGGGGCGACGCGGCTCGGCGAGGACCCCGAGCGCGGGGTCGAGGCGTACGGGCGGCGCAGCCGGGTGCAGCGGACCTGGGACGTCGTCGACGCGGTGCGGGCGGTCGCCGAGGAGCAGGGCGCGTCGATGGCGCAGGTCTCCCTGGCCTGGCTGCTCGGCCGGCCCGCCGTCACCTCGGTGATCCTGGGCGCGCGCACGCTGGAGCAGCTGGAGGACAACCTCGGCGCGGCGGACGTGCGGCTGACCGGCGAGCAGGTGGAGCGGCTGGACGCGGCCAGCGACCCGGGCGCGGCGGACTACCCCTACGGCGGGCCGGGCGTCGCCCAGCGCGGCCGGAACATCCGCGGCGGCCGCTGACGCCTCCGGCGGTGTCCGGCGGCTGGGGGCGGTGGTGCCGGGGCGGTGGGGCCGGCTCCTGCGCCGGACGTTGCGGCTGGTCGCGACGCGATACGCTCGGCCGGAAACGGAGGGCGGAGTCGGATGGGGACGCACGAGCGCTGGACGCGGCTGCTGGAGGTACTCGGCGACCGGGGCCGGATCAGCGTGGCCGAGGCGGCCGAACTGCTGGACGTCTCCGCCGCCACGGTGCGCCGGGACATGGAGGAGCTGGGCCGGCAGCAGCTGCTCACCCGGACCCGGGGCGGCGCGGTGCTCAGCGGCGTGGCCTACGACCTGCCGCTGCGCTACAAGGCCGGGCGGCAGGCCGACGAGAAGCAGCGCATCGCCCGGGCGGCGGCCGCGCTGATCCCGCCGGGCGCGGTGGTCGGCGTCAACGGCGGCACCACCACCTCCGACGTCGCCAGGGAACTGGCGATGCGCGCCGACCTCGCCGAGCGCGGCAGCGCCACCGCGCTGACCATCGTGACCAACGCCATCAACATCGCCAACGAACTGGCGGTGCGCCCCTATGTGAAGACGGTCGTCACCGGCGGCGTGGCCCGCCCCAGCTCCTACGAACTGACCGGGCCGCTGGCCACGATGGTGCTCCAGGCGATCTCGCTGGACTACGCGATCCTCGGGGTCAACACCGTCGACCCGCGGTTCGGCGCGGCCACCCATGACGAGGGCGAGGCGAGCGCGAACCGCGCGATGGCCGAGCGGGCCGAGCACGTGATCGTGGTCGCCGACTCCACCAAGCTCGGGAAGCGGGCGTTCGCCCAGGTCTGCGACGTGTCGGCGATCTCGGTGCTGATCACCGACCGGAACGCGCCGGAGGAGCTGGTGGCGGAGTTCACCGCCGAGGGCGTCGAGGTCTCCTGCGTCTGACGCGTCCGATGCGTCCGATGCGTCCTCCGATACGGCTGATGCGCCCATCATCGGGCATCCCCCGTGCGCGGTGGGCAAGTGTGTCGCACTCCGGGGCCGTACGGGCCCGGTTGCCGCCAACGCGCCCCTCGCGCAAGGGAGATGCCCGATGATGGGCGTATGACGAACGGCACGTCCGGTTCCGGGGCCGCGCCGCTGCCCGGGCCGCCGCACCTGGCCGGCGTGACCGCGCCGGCCGACCGCCCGGGCACCATGTCCGAGCGCTTCTGGGCCGAACTGCTGGAGGTCGGCTGGGCGGCGCGGCTGCGGACCGCGGACGGCCGGACCCGGTTCCGGCTGCACTACTGCGGGGAGCGGTACGACGGGCTGATCGTCGGCGGCGACCTGCCCGCGCTGGTGTACGCGGTCGGCGCGCCGGGCGAGCGGATTCTGCTCTTCGACGGCGCCGTCCACGGCTACGACGCCATGTTCTGCGACCGCTGGGACGCGGACGGCCTGCGCGCCCGCCGCGCCGACCGGGTCTACGTCGACGCCGACGGCGAGGACACCTTCGAGCTGGTGGTGTGGGTCGGCTACGGCATCGACTGGGACGACGAGCGGGAGACCCTCACCGACCCGGGCGAACCCGGCCTGGTCACGCTCGCCGACGGCCGCCGCATGCCGTTCGACGCGGCCCGGCACGCCGCCTTCGACGCCGTGGCGATCACCGCGACGAACGCCCGCGGCCGGGCGACCGACGTGGTGGCCGAGGAACTGGCCTGAGCGGCACGCAGAGCCGTACCCGTACAACCCGTAGCCGTACCCGTATTCGGGGCCTTGCCCGAACGTGCCTCAGTGCCAGGGCAGTTCGGCGCGGTGGCGCCAGTACTCGGCCGGCGGCTCGGCCAGTTCGGCGAGGGCCGCGAGCTGGTCGGCGGTCAGCTTCACCTCGCGGGCCCGCAGGTTGGCGGTGAGCTGGCCGGCGGTCGCCGCGCCGGACAGCACCACGTCGGCCCACGGCTGGTGCAGGGCGGCGGCGAGCGCGAGCGCGTCGGGCGTGGTGCCGAGCGCGGCCGCGAGCCGGCCGAGCACCGGCTCGGTGCGCGCGTCGGGCGCGGCCAGCCGCCCGTTGGCCATGCCCTCCTTGACCATCACCCGGCAGCCGGCCGCGTGCGCCTCGGCGAGCGCGGGGCCCGCGGACGGTTCGAGCGGGTTCCAGGTGGACTGGACGCTGCGGAACAGCGGGCGGCCGTCGACGGTCACCTCGAGTGCCGCCCGGATCGCGTCGGCCTGCGCCGGGCCGCTGGTGCTCAGGCCCACCCGCACGCCCTGCGCGGCGAGTCCGGCCAGCGCGCGGTGCAGGGCCGGGTCGGTGAGGGCGGGGCTGCCGGGGGTGATCGAGTGCACCTGGTACAGGTCGAGCCGGTCGCCGAGCAGCGCGCGGGTCTCGGCGACCTGCCGCTCGTAGGTGGCCAGGCTGTGGTCCTTGACCTCATGGGCCTCGGCGTCCGTACGCCAGTCCGCGGTGTAGGTGTAGCCCCACTTGCTGGAGACCACCACCCCGGCCGGCTCCCGCAGGTCGAGCCACTGCGCGAGGAACTCCTCGGAACGCCCGTACGACCGGGCCGCGTCGAAGTCGCGCACCCCCTCGGCGTAGGCGAGGTCGAGCAGTTCGTGGGTGCGGCGGCGCATCGCGGCCACGCTGCGGTCGGCGGGCAGGTCCCGGTCGCGGCCGAGGGTGATGTAGCCGGGGCGGCCGACCGCGGCCAGGCCGAACCCGATCCGGGCGGCGGGTGCGGGCCCGGCCGCGGGCGGGCCGGCGGGGGAGTGGGGCGGTGTGGCCACGGGGGCTGCTCCTGCGGTGGTGCGGGGACGGTCGGGCGGCGGGCGCGTCGGCGGCGGAGCCCCGCGACCACCGCGCGCCTACGTGGCCGTCGCCAGGACCTCCGCCAGCGCGGCGGCCGCTTCCTGCGCGTCCGGCCCCTGCGCCCGCACGATCACCGTACGCCCACGGGTGGCGCCCAGGCTCATGACGGCCAGCACGCTGGCCGCGTTGGCGGTGCGTTCCCCGTACTGGAGCAGCGCCGCGGCGGCGAAGCGGGCCGTGGTCTGCGCGATCTGCCCGGCCGGGCGGGCGTGCAGGTCGGCCGGGAGCAGCACGGTGATCTCGACGGACGGGCTGTCGGCCGGTGCCGCGGCCGGGGTGCCCGGGGTGTGCGGCGCGGCGGGTGCGGAGCGTTCAGAGCTTGCTGACATGGCGTGCCTCCGTGGCGGCGGTGAGTACGGCGGTGAGGTCCGCGCCGGCCGCGGCGGTGACCGCGGCGGCCACGGCACCCTCGACGAAGGGGGCGTCGGCGATGACCACTCCCTCGCGCGGGTGGTCTTCCAGGACGGCCCGCGCGGTGAGCACGGAACTGCCCAGGTCCGGCAGGACCAGCACCCCGGCGCCGCGGTCGGCGTCCTTGACCGCGGCGGCGATCCGCGCGTAGCTGGTGCCGATCCGGCTGTCGTCGGTGCCGCCGGCGACGGCCACCGGGACGGCGGCGGAGCCGATCTGGCCGAGCAGGGAGCGCAGGCCCGCGGCCAGTTCGGGACTGTGGGACACGAGTACGATGCCGACAAGTTCCGTCATGAACAGCGATGCTAAATCTCGGAACGGTATTCAGCAATACTGAACGAAGAGGTTTTCCCATGGTGCAAGCGGTGCAGCGTGCCGTCCGGATTCTCCGGGAGCTGTCGGTCACCGGCCCCCGGCTGGGCGTCACCGAGCTCGCCGAGCGGCTCGGCGTGGCCAAGCCGACCGTGCACGCCCTGCTGCGCACCCTGGAGGCCGAGGGCCTGGTGGTGCAGGACCGGGACAGCTCGAAGTACCAGCTCGGCCCGTATCTGGTGCAGTTGGGCAACTCCTACCTGGACACCCAGGAGTTGAGGTCGCGCGCACTGACCTGGGCGGACCTGCTGGCGCGCCGGGCGGGCGAGGCGGTGTGGGTCGCGGTGCCCACCGGCGACCGCATGCTGGTGGTGCACCACGCCTTCCGCCCCGAGGGGGCCGTGCAGATCCTGGAGGTCGGCGCGTCCATCCCGTGGAACACCTGCGCGCTCGGCAAGGCGGTGGCCGCCTTCGCGCCCGAGGAGGAGCGCGAGCAGCTGCTGTCCGGCGAACTGACGGTGCTCACCGGGGCGAGCGTCACCGCGCGCGAGCCGCTGGCCGCGGAGTTGGCGCAGGTCAGGGCGCGCGGCTATGCGCTGGAGGACCAGGAGTCGGCGATCGGCGACGCCGGGGTGGCCGCGCCCGTCTTCGACCGCTCCGGCGCCGTGGTCGGCGCGATCGGCGTGGTCGGGCCGGTGGAGCGGCTGCTGGCGGAGCCGGCCCGGCAGGAACTGGCCGTCGCGGTGCGCGAGACCGCCCGCAACCTCTCCCGCGACCTCGGCGCGCCCCGCGGCACCTCCCGGGGCGCCACCGGCTGAGCCGCCGTCCGGCCGCCGTCCGGCCGCCGTCCGACCACCGGCCGAACCGCCGTACGGCCCCGCCCGGTTCGCGCTGCCCGTGCGCCGGGACCTGCTCCCGGGCGCCGGTGTGCGCCGCGCCGTGCTCCCGTCCGCCCCGCGGGCTCCGCCAACGCACGCTGGACCGTAGCGAGTTGGCGGGCGGTGGGCCGCCGGGACCCCTTGACACCGCGGAAACGCCCCCTTAACTTCCGATTACGTTCATCATTAATGAACGTCATTCGGTAATAGGGGGATCGTCGTGAAGAAGCTGATCAACGAGCCCGGCACCGTGCTCGACGACGCCCTGGCCGGGATCGCGGCCGCGCACAGCGACCTGCTGTCCGTGGACACCGACCACCGCGTCATCACCCGGGCCGGGGCCCGGCGGCCCGGCAAGGTCGCGCTCGTCTCCGGCGGCGGCAGCGGCCACGAGCCGCTGCACGGCGGCTTCGTGGGCACCGGGATGCTCGACGCGGCCTGCCCCGGCGAGGTGTTCACCTCCCCGGTGCCCGGCCAGATGGTCGCCGCCGCGAAGGCCGTGGACACCGGCGCGGGCACCCTGTTCGTGGTCAAGAACTACACCGGCGACGTGCTGAACTTCGAGATGGCCGCCGAACTCGCCGCCGAGGAGGGCCTGTCGACCGCCGCGGTGCTGGTGGACGACGACGTCGCGGTACGGGACTCCACCTTCACCGCGGGCCGCCGCGGCACCGGCGGCACCGTGTTCGTGGAGAAGATCGCCGGCGCCCTCGCCGAGCGCGGCGCCCCGCTCGCCGACGTCGCCGACGTCGCCGCCCGCGTCAACGCCGCCACCCGCTCCTTCGCCGTCGCCCTGACCGCCTGCACCGCGCCCGCGGCCGGCAAACCCGGCTTCGAACTGCCCGACGACGAGATCGAGATCGGCGTCGGCATCCACGGCGAGCCCGGCCGCCACCGCGGCAAGCTCCGCCCGGCCCGGGACATCGTCGCCGACATGCTCGCCGCCGTCCTCGCCGACCAGCCGCTCGCCGCCGGCGACGAGGTGCTCGTCATGGTCAACGGCCTCGGCGCCACCCCGCTGCTGGAGCTGTACATCGTCTACCGCGAGGTCGCCGCCCTGCTCGCCGGGCGCGGGGTGCGCGTCGCCGGGAACCTCGTCGGCAACTACGTCACCAGCCTCGACATGGCCGGTGCCTCGATCACCGTCTGCAAGACCACGGACGACCTGCTCGCCCTGTGGCGCGCGCCGGTGCACACCGCCGCACTGCGCTGGGGCATCTGAACCGACTGGATCGGCTGGACCGGCGGAACCTGCTGGCACCGCACCGACGCACCGACACACCGACGAACCGACGCACCGACGAACCGAACGGAGAGCCCGTGGACACCGCCCTCGCCCGCGCATGGGTGCAGGCCATCGCCGCGGCAATGGACACCCACCAGGACCGGCTGACCCGACTCGACTCCGCCATCGGCGACGCGGACCACGGCGCCAACATGCACCGCGGCTTCGCGGCGGTCGCCGCCGCCCTGCCCCAGTACGAGGTGGCCACGCCCGGCGCGGTGCTGGTACGGACCGGCTCACTGCTGATCTCCGTGGTCGGCGGCGCGTCCGGGCCGCTGTACGGCAGCGCCTTCCGCGCGCTCGGCACGGCGCTCGACGCGGGGGACGACACGGCGGACGGACCGGCAAGCACCGGCGGGACCGCGCGGGTGGCCGGGGCGCTCGCCGCCGGGCTCGCCGGAGTACGGCGGCTCGGCGCCGCCACCGAGGGCGACAAGACGATGATCGACGCCTACGCGCCCGCGCTCGTGGCGTTCCGCGTGTCCGCCGAGGCGGGCGCGGGCCTCGCGCAGGCGGCCGCCGCCGCGGCCGACGCCGCCGAACAGGGCATGCGCGCCACCACCTCCATGCAGGCAAGGAAGGGGCGGGCGTCCTACCTCGGGGCGCGCAGCATCGGCCATCAGGACCCCGGCGCCACCTCCACCGCGCTGATCTTCCGCGCGTTGGCCGACACCGCCGCAGCGGCGAAGGACGCACGGTGACCGCCCGCCGCCGCTACCCGGGCCAGAGCGCCGCCCCGGGCACCGCGCTCGGCGAACTCCACCGCACCGACCGCCCCTTACCGCCCGCGGCCGCCGACGATCCCCCCGGCGGCCGGGGCCAGGACCGGGACCGGGACCGCGCCGGGGCGCGGCTCGTCGCGGCCTTCGACCGCGTCGCCGACCGCCTCGACACCGTCGCGGGCGGCCTGCGCACCCGGGGCGAGAGCGAGCAGGCGGACATCATCGAGGTCGGCGCGCTCATCGCCCGCGACCCCGAACTGCGCCGGCACGCCCTGCATTTGACCGCCGAAGGGGCCACCGCGGTGGCCGCGGCCGGCACGGCGGTCGACGCCCAGGCCCGCGCCATCGCCGCGATCGGCGACCCGGTGCTCGCCGAACGGGCCGCCGACGTACGCCAGGTGGGCCGCCGGGTGCTGGCGGTGCTGCACGGCGTCCACGAACCCCCGCCCGGGCGGCCGCTGGTGCTGGCGGCCCGCGAGATCGGCGCCGCGGACCTGCTGGAGCCGGGCCGTATCGTGGTCGCGGCGCTGTCGATGACCGGCGGGCCCAACTCGCACGCGGCGATCGTGGCCCGTTCGGCGGGCATCCCGCTGCTGCTCGGCGTCGACCCGGACGTGCTCGAACTGCCCGACGGCGTGCCGGTGCTGGTCGACGCGGCCGCCGCCGTGGTCCACCCCGACGACGCGGAGCGGGCCGCCGCGCTCGCCGCCGTCGCGGCCCTGCGGGAGCGGCGGGCCCGGCTCGCCGCCGACCGCCACCTGCCGGCCCGCACCGTGGACGGCCACCACGTCACCTTGCGGGTCAACGCGGCCACGCCCGCCGACGTACGGGCCGGGCTGGCGGCGGGCGCGGACGGCGTCGGCCTGCTGCGGACCGAACTGCCCTTCCTCGACGCGGCGCGCTGGCCGACCCGCGCCCGGCACACCATCGCGCTCGGCCCGGTGCTGGCCCCGCTGGCCGGGCGCACCGCCACCGTCAGGACCCTGGACTTCGCCGACGACAAGCTGCCGCCGTTCCTGGCGGAGGACCCGGACGAGGACGGCCCGGTGCGCCGGTTCGGCGGGGCGGGCGGCGCGGGCGGCAAAGGTGAAGGCGGGGGAGAGGAGAGCGGCGGCGCCGGCCGCGGGGTGGACTGGGCCACCGGCCGGCCCGCGGTCACCGGCCGCCGGATCGGCCGCGGGCTGCCGCTGATGCTGGCCCGGCCCGACGCGTTCGGCGAGCAGTTCACCGCGCTGCTCGCGGCGGCCGCGGGGGCCCGCGCCGACCTGCGGGTGATGATCCCGATGGTCGCCGGCGTCGCCGAACTGCGCGCCTGCCGGGCCCTGCTGGACCGGGCGGCGGCCGAACTCGACCTGCCCGCGCCCCCGTTGGGGATCATGGTGGAGCTGCCGGAGGCGGTGCGGCGGATCGAGGAACTGGCCGCGGAGGCCGCGTTCCTGTCGCTGGGCACCAATGACCTGACCTGCCAACTGCTGGGCCTGGACCGGCGGGACGCGGCGGCCGGCCCCGCGGCCACCGCCCACCCCGCGGTGCTGCGCGCGATCGCTACGGTGGTCGCCGCCGCCCGCACCCACCGCCGCCCGGTGTCGGTGTGCGGTGACGCCGCCGCGCACCCGAGGGTGCTGCCGCTGCTGGTCGGACTCGGCTGCGACACCCTGTCGGTGGCCCCGGCGGCGCTCGACGAGGTACGGGCCGCGGTCCGCCGCCTCGACCACGCCGCCTGCAAGCGGACGGCCACCGAGGCGCTGACGCTGCGCACCGCGGACGAGGTCCGCCGCCTGGTGCGCGACCGGCTGCCCCTGCCGCCGGGCTGACGCCCCGCGGCCACACAGAACGGGGGCGGGCTCACCTGAAGTGCCGGTGAGCCCGCCCCTCCCAGAACCCGGCGGTGTCAGGCGGCCGGGTTGGTAGTGATCTGGCCGGAGCCGCTGTCCTTGAGCCAGGTCGACCAGCTCAGGTTGTAGTCCGCGTAGCCGTTGTCACCGGCGGCCTTGCCGCGCGGCGAGCCGGAGATCGTGATCGGGTCGCCCTGCTTGATGAAGTTGTAGAACCACTTCGCGTCCGCGAGGGAGAGGTGGACGCAGCCGTGCG
Organism: Actinacidiphila sp. bgisy144; assembly: GCF_057708105.1. Classification (NCBI taxonomy): domain Bacteria; kingdom Bacillati; phylum Actinomycetota; class Actinomycetes; order Kitasatosporales; family Streptomycetaceae; genus Actinacidiphila; species Actinacidiphila sp. bgisy144. The sequence continues at coordinate 36,686 of NZ_JBYIRM010000038.1, forward strand.
AGCCGTAGCTGTGCCCCGGGTACGGGTCGCCGGTGGAGTAGTGCACGTAGGTGCCCGAGGTCGTCAGGTGCACGTCCCACGGCAGCGTCAGGTCGTAGTAGTCGGGGCTGGACTTGTTGCAGCTGATCCCGACGCTGCACGAGGTCATCCGGACCTCCTTCGCCTTGTCGATGACGGCCATCGTGCCGTCCCACGACGGGAAGGACGGGCTGCCCGCGTCGATCGGGAAGGTCTTCACCACGGTGCCGTTGTGCGTCACCTTCATGCTGTGGCCCTTGACGGAGACGCTCGCCTCGTCGTCGTCGCCGATGGTGAAGCTGTGGACGTAGGAGTGCGTGCCGTAGCGGCCGTTGCCGTTCGGGACGTTCTTCAGCTCCGCGTCCAGGGTGACCTTCGTGCCCGGCTTCCAGTAGGTCTCGGGCCGGAAGTCGACCCGGGTGCTGCTGAACCAGTGCCAGGCACCGGTGGTCGGCACCGAGGTGGATATCTTCATCGCCTTCTCGACGCCGGCGCGCGCCGAGGTCGCCACCGGGTTGGAGAAGACCACCGATATCGGCATCGCCACGCCGACGGTGGTGCCCGTCTGCGGCGTGATCGTGTCCAGCAGCATCGCCGGACCGAGCGGCTTGGGCGTGGTCGGCTTCGGGCTGGCGGTCGTCGCCGAGGCCGATGAGCCCGCCTTGGCGTCGTCCTTCGGCGGTGTCGAAGCGGACGAATTCCCACCGCACGCGCTCGTGCCGGCGAGCACCGCGCCTGCCACGAGGGCGATCCCCATACTGGTCCTGACCCGACCCATGTACCTGTACTCCGCTCATATCACTGCACCGGCTGCGACTACAACGGTAAGACTCCTCGGCGATCACTGCGGTTCCGGCCCTCGGTAAAACGGATGCCAAGCTTTCGAACCGACCCCGGACAGTGACGAGATGACGGCCGCGCTCACCTACCGTGCCGGTGGCGGGGCGGTCGCGCCACCATGGGCATGCTGGCCCCACCCCGAGACACCTGCTGCCGGTAGTGAGGTCAGCGGCCTGCGGACGGCACAGTCTGCGGTGGGCACCGCGAGCCGCGGTCCCCCTTTCGGAACAGCTGCGACGGGGAGTTCGGATCATGACCCATCTCACACGGCGGAACTTACTGCGGGGTTCGGGCGCGGCGGCACTCGGCGGCTTCACCGCGCTCGGCGCCCCGGGACTGCCGGGGCTGCCCGGCGCGCAGCAGGCCCGGGCGGCCGGCCGGGCCGCGCGCCTCGACCCGTACCCCTTCCTGCACGGCGCGTTCGCCCCCGTCACCGAGGAGGTGACCGCCTTCGACCTGCCGGTCACCGGCCGCATCCCGCACGACCTGGACGGCCGCTACCTGCGAACGGGCCCCAACGTGCTGGGACTTGAGGACCCGCGCGCCCACCACTGGATGCTCGGCGAGGGCATGGTGCACGGCGTGCGGCTGCGCGGCGGCCGCGCCGAGTGGTACCGCAACCGCTGGATCAGGTCCGCGGCCGTCGCCGCGAAGCTCGGCGAGCCCTACCCCTGGCAGGCCCCCGGCGACGACTTCGCGAACAACACCCATGTCTTCCCCTACAAGGGACGGGTGCTGGCCGCACAGGAGAGCGGCCCGATGCCGTACGTGCTGGGCGAGGAACTGGACACCCGCGGCCCCTACGACTTCGGCGGCACCCTCAGCGGCGCCTTCACCGCGCACACCAAGTACGACGAACAGGCCGACGAACTGCACGCGATCACGTACTACCCGACCTGGGACCACGTCCGGCACCTGGTCGTCGACCACACCGGCCGGGTGGCGCGCACCACCCGCATCCCCGTCTCGGACAGCCCGATGATGCACGACTTCGCCCTCACCGAGCACTACGTGGTCGTCTTCGACACCCCGGTGGTCTTCGACGCCGCGGCCGCGCAGGCCGGCGCCCTGGTGCCGTACACCTGGAACGACGAGCACCCCTCCCGGGTCGGGGTGCTGCCGCGCGCGGGCGGCCCGGTGCGCTGGTTCGCGGCGGACCCGCAGACGTACTACTCGCACACCCTCAACGCCTACGACGACGGGGCCACCGTCACCGTGGACTTCACCAGCATGCCGACGCCCTTCCTGCCCGGCGGCCGAGGCTGCGACGGGCCCTCCGCGGTGGGCACGCCCCGGCTGGACCGCTGGACGATCGACCTCGCCCACGGCCGGCTGCACACCCGGCGCACCGACGACCGCCCCCAGGAGTTCCCGCGGGTCCGGGAGTCCCTGGTCTCCCGCCGCCACCGCTACGGGTACGCCGCCTGCGCGGGGGAGATGTGGCGCGCCTACGAGGCGGTGGACGGCGTCGCGCCGGACCGCGTGTTCGGCAACGCGCTGCTCAAGCACGACCTGCTGCGGGGCACCACCGAGGTGCACCGCTTCCCGAAGAACTCGCCGGCGAGCGAGGCGGTGTTCGTGCCGTCGGCCGGCGGCAGCCGCTCCGAGGACGACGGGTACGCCCTGGCCTACGTGCACGACCCCGGCCGGGGCGCCGCGGACCTGGTGATCCTGGCGGCACAGGACTTCGGCGGGCAGCCGCTGGCCCGCGTCCACCTGCCCGGGCGGGTGCCGCTCGGCTTCCACGGCAGCTGGGTCGCGGCCTGAGGCGCCGCCGCGCCCCCTGGAGAGCGGGGGGCGCGGCGCCGGGGGCCGGGGACGACCGCGGGAAGCGGCCGGCCGTCACAGGAACTTGAGGATGTCCTCCACCCGCTCCTTCGCGTCGCCGAAGAGCATCTGGCTGTTCTCCCGGAAGAACAGCGGGTTCTGCACCCCGGCGTACCCGGTGTTCATGGACCGCTTGAAGACCACCACGTTCTCCGCCTCCCACACCCGCAGCACCGGCATGCCCGCGATCGGGCTCGCCGGGTCCTCGGCCGCGGCCGGGTTCACCGTGTCGTTGGCGCCGATCACCAGCACCACGCCGGTCTGCGCGAGGTCGTCGTTGATCTCGTCCATCTCCAGGACGATGTCGTAGGGCACCTTCGCCTCGGCGAGCAGCACGTTCATGTGCCCCGGCAGCCGCCCGGCCACCGGGTGGATGCCGAAGCGCACCTCCACCCCGCGCTCGCGCAGCCGCCGGGTGAGGTCGGCGACCGGGTACTGCGCCTGCGCGACCGCCATGCCGTAGCCGGGGGTGATCACCACCGAGGAGGCGTCGCGCAGCAGTTCCGCGGTGTCCTCGGCGCTGATCTCGCGGTGCTCGCCGTACTCGCGGTCGTCCGAGGCCGGCGCCTCCATGCCGAAGCCGCCGGCGATCACCGACAGGAACGAGCGGTTCATCGCGGTGCACATGATGTAGGACAGGTACGCACCGGAGGAGCCGACCAGCGCGCCGGTCACGATCAGCAGGTTGTTGTCGAGCAGGAAGCCGGACGCGGCCGCCGCCCAGCCGGAGTAGCTGTTGAGCATCGAGACCACCACCGGCATGTCGCCGCCGCCGATGGACGCCACCAGGTGCAGGCCGAGCGCCAGGGCGACCGCGGTCACCGCGATCAGCAGCCCGACGTCCGGCGACGCCACGAACGCGGCGGTCAGCCCCACGAACGCCACGAGCGCGCCCACGTTGAGGTAGTTGCGGCCCGGCAGCATCAGCGGGCTGGACCTGATCCGCGCCGACAGCTTCAGGAAGGCGACGATCGAACCGGTGAAGGTGACCGCGCCGATGAAGATCCCGATGAACACCTCGGCGTGGTGGATGCCGAGCAGGTCGTGCGCGATCTCGGTCTGCCGGCCGCCCTTGGCCTCCACTTCGAGGTAGCCGTTCCAGCCGACGAGGACCGCGGCCAGGCCGACGAAGCTGTGCAGGATCGCGATGAGTTCCGGCATCCCGGTCATCTCGACCCGGCGGGCCCGCCACAGGCCGATGCCCGCGCCGACCACCATGGCGGCGGCCAGCAGGCCGATCCCGGTGGCGGCGATGCTGCGCGAGGCCAGCCCGATGGTCGCGGCGAGCGCGATCGCCATCCCGGAGATGCCGAAGACCACCCCGGAGCGGGACGTCTCGTGCTTGGAGAGCCCGGCCAGGCTCAGGATGAACAGCAGTGCGGCGACGATGTAGGCCGCCTGCGCGGCGGTCGATGCAGTCATCGCGCATCAGTCCTTGGAGAACATGCCGAGCATGCGGCGGGTCACGGCGAAGCCGCCGAAGATGTTGATCGACGCCAGCAGGATCGCCACGAACGACAGCACGGTGACCGCGGTGTGGGCGTGGCCGATCTGGAGCAGCGCGCCGACCACGATGATCCCGGAGATCGCGTTGGTCACCGACATCAGCGGGGTGTGCAGCGCGTGGTGCACATGCCCGATCACGTAGTAGCCGATCACGATGGCCAGCACGAACACCGTGAGGTTGCCGATGAGCTGGGCCGGGGCGAAGCCGGCGAGCAGGAACAGCACGGCCGCGACCGCGCCGACCGCGGTGTAGCGGCGGCCCGCGGTGAGCGGCTGTTTGCCCCGTCCCGCGGGCGGGGCCGGCGGTGGCGCGGCGCCGGCCGCGGGCGCGGGCGCCGCCGAGACCTGCACCGGGGGCGGCGGCCAGGTCTTCTCGCCGTCGCGCACCACCGTCACCGAGCGCTGCACCACGTCGTCGAAGTCCAGCACCAGCTGCCCGTCCTTGCCGGGGGTGAGCAGCTTCAGCAGGTTGACCAGGTTGGTGCCGTACAGCTGGGACGCCTGGGTCGGCAGCCGCCCGGCCAGGTCGGTGTAGCCCACGAGGGAGACCTGGTTGGCGGTGGTGACGACCTGTCCGGCGACCGTGCCGGCCACGTTGCCGCCCTGCGCGGCCGCCATGTCGATGATCACGCTGCCCGGCCGCATGCTCGCCACCATCTCCTCGGTGATCAGCAGTGGCGCCGGGCGGCCGGGGATGAGCGCGGTGGTGATGATGATGTCGACGTCCGCGGCCTGCTGGGCGTAGAGCGCGGCCGCGCGGGCGTTGTAGTCGTCCGACATCTCCTTCGCGTAGCCGGTGGCGCTGACCTCGGCCTCCACCGACTCCACCGACAGGTACTCGCCGCCCAGCGACCTGACCTGGTCGGCGACCTCCGGCCGCGGGTCGGTGGCGCGCACCACGGCGCCGAGGCTGCCCGCCGCGCCGATCGCGGCGAGCCCGGCCACCCCCGCCCCGGCCACCAGGACCTTCGCCGGCGGCACCTTGCCCGCCGCGGTGACCTGCCCGGTGAAGAACCGCCCGAACAGGTGGGCCGCCTCCACCACCGCCCGGTACCCGGCGATGTTCGCCATCGAGCTGAGCACGTCCAGCGACTGGGCCCGCGAGATACGCGGCACCGCGTCCATGGACAGCGCCGTCAATCGCCGCCCGGCGAGCGCGTCGACCAACTCCGGGTGGGTGGCCGGGGCGAGCAGTGCCACCAGTACGGCGCCGTCGCGCAGCAGCCCGATCTCCTCCGCCGTGGGCGCGTTGACCGCCAGCACCACGTCGGCGCCCCACGCCCGGGCCCGGTCGACGACCGCCGCGCCCGCCTCCTCGTACGCCTCGTCCGACAGGCTCGAGCCGGCTCCCGCACCGGCCGCCACGACCACGTCGTAGCCGAGTCCGCGAAGTTGTCTCACCGTTGCCGGGGTGGCCGCGACCCGGGTCTCCCCGGGTAGTGACTCCGCCACGACCCCTACGACACCCACTGGTTGCGCAGACTGACTCATCATGGTCCCTTCTGGCCCGGACGGGTTCGCTTACGCAGCCTGCCATGCATTACCAGGAGGGCCTTGTTCATTCGCGATCAGCGACATCGACTTGGTTACACCGGGAGCACACATCGGCCAGGTCACGCCGTCGGCCGGCACGTCGCGCCGCCGGCCGCGCCGGGGCGTCAGCGCTGTCAGGGGAGTGTCAGCCGGCGGCGCGCGCCGGGGGCCCTGTATCGGACGGCGCGGTGCGGGCGTTAGGATGCCGGGCAGGTCATTCGGGCAAGGGGCCCGGGAGTGGTTGCTGGGGGTTTGGCATGGTTGCCGGTCGGGTTGTTCGGTTCGACGGTGCGCGCGGTTACGGGTTCATCGCACCGGAAACCGGTGGTGAGGACGTCTTCCTGCACGTCAACGACCTGCTGATCCCGGAGTCGTTCGTACGCTCCGGTGTCGCGGTCGAGTTCGAGGTCGAGGACGGCGACCGGGGGCTCAAGGCGTCCTCCGTCCGCCTCGCGCACAACGCGGACGGGGTGCCCGGCGGCATCACCAGCTCGCGCGGCTCCGCGGTTTCCTCGGCGCCCCGCTCGTCCGGCAGCGTGGACCTCGACGACCCGATGTGCGACGTGCTGAGCGAGTTCGAGTACACCCGCGAGGTCACCGAGCTGCTGCTGAAGTCCGCGCCGTGGATGACCGGCGAGCAGATCGTGCAGGTCCGCCAGCAGTTGGCGCGCTTCGGCAAGGGCCACGGCTGGATCGAGGACTGACCCCTCCCGGGAGGCGCCCCGCGACCGCGGCGGCGACCTCCCGGCAGTCTGCTTTCGGCGGGAACCGGCACGTCCGGTTCCCGCCGAAACGCGTATCCGGGGCCGGCTCCTTGCCCCCAGCGCTGCGGTGCCGCGGGCAAGGGTCCGGCCCCGGCGGTCACTCCGCGATGCCGCGGGTGAGCAGCACCACCGTGACGAAGGTGCGGTACAGGCGGACCGGGTCCTCGTCGGTGAGGGTCACGGTGAGCGGATCGGCCGGGTCCGGCTCGACCCCGGTGATCCAGGTCGCCATCTCCGCCAGGTCGGGGTTGCGCATCCGCACGGTGAGGGTCGCGGGCAGCTCGATCGCCGGGAGGGACGCCGCACCGAGCGTCTCCACCGCGCGGCGCGCGGCCGTGCGGATCACCTCGCGCGCGTCCTCGGGGTGCAGGCTGTCGGCCGCGAACCGCGACACCGACGACTTCACCACCGCGCCCACCGCGTCCGGGCAGAAGGGCCGCAGCTCCGCCGCGGTGGTGTCGTCGCCGGTGACCAGCACCACCGGCACCCCGTGGCCGAGCGCCACCAGGGCGTTGATGCCGCTCTCGCCCGCGACCACGCCGTTGAGCCGCACCTCGGCGATCGCCGCCGGGTTGTAGGTGTGCGACAAGGTGGCGGGCGCCCCGGTCATCGAGCCGTGGTAGGAGACGAAGAAGACCGCGTCGAAGCTGCTGTCCAGACCCTGCATCATGTACAGCGGCTTGTGCCGCCCGGACAGGTAGCGGGCCCGCCCGGCCAGCGCGTCCGGGCGCAGGTTCGCCATCGTGGAGTGCGAGTCGTTGACGAGGAAGGCGCTCGCCCCGCCCGCCGCCGCCCCCTCGATCGCGGCGTTGACCTCCTCCTGGAGCAGCGTGCGGTAGTACGCGTACTCCGGCTGGCCGTGCCGGCACTGCGACCAGTCGACGACCCCGGCGGTCCCCTCCATGTCGGAGGACAGGAAGATCTTCACAGCGCTCTCCTCACAGCACGATCCGCGGCCGGAACTCCGGCTCGGTGGACGCGTCGGTCATCAGGCCGTAGACGCTGCCCTGCTGGCCGGCGGCGCCGCCGTGCCGCCCGTCCGGGGTCATCGCCAGCGCCCGCAGCTCCGCGCGGAAGTCGTCCGGCAGCGAGGCGGCGTCGGCCAGCGCGGCCCGGCACGCCTCGGCCGGCTCCTGCCCGGCCGAGATCAGCTCCACGATGGTGCGGGCGGTGCCGCCGCGCATGCTCAGCTCGCCGCGGCCGGTGCAGGCCGCGCCCCCGGCCCGCAGGTCGCACCAGTTCCCGGCGCCGGGCAGCGCCGAGTCGCCCACCCGGCCCGGGTACTTGTACGGGTAGCCGGAGGTGGACACGCCCACGCACATCTCGCCGGTGGCGTCGAGCGCGATGATGTTGATGGTGCCCCACGGGCCGTCGTGCGGCGCGAGCCGGCGGATCAGCGCGAGGGCGCTCTCCCGGTAGCGGGCGTCGCCGTCGGTGGCGGCGGTGTTCTCGCCCTCCACCGACTCGCGGGAGTCGGCGACCTGCTTGCGCCACAGCTCGCGTGACTCGTCGGTGATCAGCTCCGCGGTGGTGAAGCCGCACTCCTCGGCGAACAGGGCGGCGCCCTCGCCGACCAGCAGGCTGTGCTGCGGCAGCTTCTCCAGGACCGCGCGGGCCACCGAGATCGGGTTCGGGTAGCCCTTCAGCGCGCCCACGGCGCCGAAGCGCCGGCCGGAGCCGATCATCAAGGAGGCGTCCAACTCCACCTCGCCGCGCGCGTTGGGCAGTCCGGCGGTGCCGACGTAGTGGTCCGCCGGATTGTCCTCGCAGCGCCGCATCGCCGCCTCCACGGCGTCCAGTGCCGAGCCGCCGCGGCGCAGCACCTCCATGCCCGTCGCCAGCCCCGCCTCGCTGCGTTCGCTGCCGATGATCGTCGCTTCCGCCACGTGTCCTCCCGATCCGTGTCCGCGGCTGTCCGCGGCTGTCCCCGCGGGCGCAGTGTCGCACCCCCTGACCTGCCCCGACCACCCGCCCCCGCCCCCGTACCTGCCCGCACCGGCCCGCCCGGCAGCCCGCCCGGGCGCCCACCGCACGCCCGCCCCCGGTCCGCACAACGCTTCTTGCGTCGATCAAGACGAATATTTCGTATCCTGCGCGCTCTATTGCCGTCCCGTGTCTGCCTCGTTACGATCCCGGCACCAGCCGCCGGGCCGGGCCGGGTCGCTCCGCTACCGCGCAACACGCCCCGGGGCTCAAGGAGTTGACGACCGATCGGAGGAGTCCGGATGGGTGTCACACGGAGGGTCTTCCTACAGGCCGCGGTGGCCGCCGGCGCGACCGGCACCGCCGTCCTGGCACAGCCCGCGGCCGCCGGCGCGGCGACGGCGGCGAGCGGCCCCGGCGACGTGGTCGGCAAGGTGACGGTCGGCTACCAGGGCTGGTTCGCCTGCATCGGCGACGGCGCGCCCATCGACACCTGGTGGCACTGGAGCGCGAACGGGTCGGCGGCGCCCTCCCCGTCGAACACCGGCATCGTCGCGTGGCCGGACGTCCGCGACTACACCCACACCTACCCCACCGGCTACGCGGCGCTCGGCAACGGGCTGCCCGCCGCGCTCTTCTCCTCCTACGACCAGCAGACCGTGGACACCCACTTCAGCTGGCTGAAGGAGAATGGCATCGACGCCGCCGCACTCCAGCGCTTCAACCCCAACGGCAGCGAGGGACCGACCCGCGACGCCATGGCGGTGAAGGTGCGCGCCGCCGCCGAGCAGTACGGCCGGAAGTTCTACATCATGTACGACGTCTCGGACTGGACCGCCATGCAGGCGGAGATCAAGACCGACTGGACCGCCAAGATGCGGGCCCACACGGCGAGTCCGGCGTACGCGGTGCAGAACGGCAAGCCGGTGGTGTGCGTGTGGGGCTTCGGGTTCGCCGACGACCAGCGGCCCTTCAGCGCCGACGCGTGCCTGGACGTCGTCAACTGGTTCAAGGCCCAGGGGTGCTACGTCATCGGCGGGGTGCCGACCTGGTGGCGCACCGGGGACCGCGACTCGCGGCCGGGCTTCTCGGACGTCTACCACGCCTTCGACATGCTCTCGCCCTGGATGGTCGGCCGGATCGGCAACGTCGCGGACGCCGACAACTTCTACAACGTCGCCACCGTGCCCGACCTCGCGGAGTGCGCGGCCCACGGCATCGACTACCAGCCCTGCGTGCTGCCTGGCGCGGTCACCCTGCGCCAGCGCGCCCACGGCGACTTCATGTGGCGCCAGTTCTACAACATGGTCCGGGCCGGGGTGCAGGGCGTCTACATCTCGATGTTCGACGAGTTCAACGAGGGCAACCAGATCGCCAAGACCGCCGAGAGCCAGCAGTGGGTGCCGGCGGACTCGGGGTTCCTCGCGCTCGACGAGGACGGCACGGCCTGCTCCGCGGACTACTACCTGCGGCTGACCGGCGACGGCGGCCGCATGCTCAAAGGGCAGCTCGCGCTCACCGCCACCCGCCCCACGCAGCCGGTGCCGGACGGGGGCAGCACACCCCCGGCGGGCGGGAACCTCGCGCTGCACCGCGCCACCGCGGAGAGCAGCCACACCCAGGACTACGTCTGCGCCCACGCCACCGACGGCGACCCGGCCTCCTACTGGGAGTCGGCCGACGGCGCCTTCCCGCAGTGGCTCCAGGTCGACCTCGGCGCGCCGGTCGCGGTGGGGCGGATCGTGCTGTCCCTGCCGCCCGCCGCCGCGTGGAGCGCCCGTACGCAGACGCTGTCGGTGCGGGGCAGCACCGACGGTACGGCGTTCACCCAGCTCGCCGGTGCCGCGGCGTATGCGTTCGACCCGGCCGCCGGCAACACCGCCACGCTCACGCTGCCGGCCGCGGCCACCACCCGCTACCTGCGGCTGGACTTCACCGCCAACACCGGCTGGCCGGCCGCGCAGGTGGGCGAGGTGGCGGTCTTCGCGAGCTGAGCCGGCCGCGGGGTCCTTTCCGAAGGGCCCCGCCGGGGATCAGCGCTTGCCGATCACCGCGAACATCAGCCACAGGAAGAACGCCATGAAGTGCGCCACCGCGACGTAGATCAGGACGCGCAGCACGACCGCGCGCTCCTTGTGCTTCTCGGTGCTGCTGGGCTCGGGCGTCACCACGAGGACGGGCACCGGTTCGGGTACGGGCGCGGCGGCCGGGGCGGGTGGCGCTGGCGGGGCCGGCGGCTGGTCCGGGCCCGGGCCGGACTGCTCGGGGCCGGGCTGTCCGGCTCCGGGCTGGACGCGCGGCTCGGCGGGGTTCGCGTTCATGAACGGCCTCCTCGGGGGGTGGCGGGCCCGTTCGGCACGACGCACAGCGCCGACGTCTCGCTCTGCATGAGGGTGTGGACGAAGAGCAGGTCGACGCCGTCCGGCCCGCCGGCCGCCAGCCGGTGCGGTACGAGCGAGTCGAAGTGCGCGGAGTCCCCGGCGCCGAGTGTGTGGTCGCGGTCGCCGAGGGAGAGTTCGAGCACCCCGGCGGTGACGTGCAGCCACTCCTCGCCGGGGTGCACCCGCACCAGGCCGCCCTGGGCGTGGGCGGGCACATGGACGCGCAGCGCCTGCATGGCCCGCCCGGTGCCGCCGGCCCGCCGGTAGGTCCAGCCCCCCGCGGGCACCGCGGCCATGGCGGCGCCGCGTACGATGGGGTCGGGCTCGGCGGCCGTCTCGCCCAGCAGGTCGGAGACGGTGGTGCCGTACAGGCGGGCGAGCCCGAGGAGCACCGGCAGCGACGGTTGCCGCAGGCCGGACTCCAGGCGGGACAGATGCGCTGCCGAGAGGCCGGCGCGGTGGGCCGCGGCCTCCAGGGTGAGACCGCCCGCGCGCCGGCGGTCACGCAGCCGCGGGGCCAGGGTCGGGGCGTCGGCACCGGCCGCGGGAGCGGCGTCGGGGGTGGCGGTCGCGGGGTCCATGCCTCCATGGAACAGCAGGATGTGCCTCACGGGCAAAAAACTTGCCCGTGAGGCAAAGGCGCTTCGGGTCGGGTCCGCGCGTCGGGCGGTCGGGGCAGGTCAGGCGGTGCCGCCCTCCGCCGCCCTCGCCACGCCGACCGGGGCACCGGCCTCCGCGGCCGTACGGCCGCCCGCCTCACCGCCGGGCGGCGGCGCGTCGTACACCCCGCCGTCGCGCCGGTCCCACAGCCGCAGCAGCGGCGTGGCCATCACCGTGGTCACCACCGCGACGACCACCAGCACCGTGAACATCGAGGGCGACACGATGCCCTCGGACAGGCCCACGTTGATCGCGATGAGCTGCATCAGGCCGCGGGCGTTCATCAGGGTGCCGATCCGCAGCGCGACCGCGGGCGGCTGCCCGCCCAGCCGGGCGGCGGCCCAGCACGCCGTGAACTTGCCGACGACCGCCGCGGCGGTGCAGCCCACCGCGAACAGCAGCAGCTTGGGGTCGCTGAGCAAACCGGTGTCGGTGTTGAGCCCCGAGTAGGTGAAGAACAGCGGCAGCAGTAGCGCCCGGCTGAGCGGCGCGGTCGCCTCGACGGTGCGGTCGATCCGCGGCGAGCGCGGGAAGGCGGCGCCGAGGCTGAACGCGCCGAACACCGCGTACAGGCCGACCCGGTCGGTGTACCAGGCGGCCAGGCAGAGCAGCAGCAGGACCGCGAGCAGGAGCTGCTCGTCGCCGATCCGCTCGGTGGCGGTCAGCAGCGGCTGCCGCAGCCGGATGAAAGCGGCCAGCAGGACGACCAGTCCGGCGGCGCCGACGGCGGCGAGCAGCACGGCGTGCGCGCTGCCGCGGGCGAGGCTGACCACGCCGGCGAGCATGATCCACGCGGCCACGTCGTCCATCGCGCCGGCCGCCAGCGAGATGGTGCCGAAGGACGTGCCGGACAGGCCGTTCTCGGTGATGATCCGCGCGAGCATCGGGAAGGCGGTGATCGCCAGGGTGACGCCGACGAACAGCACGGTGACGTGCAGCGGCACCCCGGGCGGCGAGGTGTCCACGGAGCCGTGCACCGCCCAGGTCAGCCCGGCGCCGAGCAGCAGCGGGGTCACGCTGCCCGCCGCGGAGATCAGCGCCGCCGACCGTGCGACCGGCTTGATCCGCTCCAGCCGGAAGTCGTAGCCGGACTGGAACATGAAGAGCACCAGGCCGAGTTGGCCGGTGACGTAGAGCATCGGGCGCAGGTCGGCGGGGAAGAGGTGGTGCTCCACGGAGGGCAGCACCAGCCCGAGGACCGACGGTCCGAGCAGCACGCCCGCGATCATCTCGGCGACGACCGGGGGTTGGCCGAGCGGCCGCAGCAGCAGCGCGACGAGCCGGCACAGCACCAGGATGACGACGACGGCCAGCAGGAAAGCGGTACCCAGTTCGGTGGTCGACATGGGGAACGGCCCTTCGGCGGGGACGGTGTGGGGGAGTGCGCGCCGCGGTGCGGGCGGGCTCAGCCGCGGCGGTGGTACGGGCAGCCCGGCGCAGCCCCGCCGGACGGCGGTTCGGCGGCGGACTGCGGCGGTGCGGTGGGCTGCGGATCGGCGGACTGCGGATCGGCGGACGGTGCTTCGCCGGGCGGCGGGGGCAGCGGGCGGCCCTGCGTGTCGTGCTGGGCGAACCAGTTCTCCGCCATCCGCAGCCGCCGCGCGTCCACCACCATCCAGGTGCCGAGCACGAACTGAAGGGTGCTGCGCCCCACGTCCTCCCAGCGGTCGCGGACCCGCAGCGCGGCCAGCGCCGCGTTCCTGCGGTGCCGGGGCAGCGGGCGGTCGCGGGGGACGAGCAGGCAGGGCGCCCGGTGCGGGATGGAGCGGGTGTGGGAGACCGACGAGTGCAGCGTGAAGCGGCGCAGCACCTCCCGGGTGGCGGCGCGCATCACCAGCGGTGCCAACCGCCATGCCGGGCAGGGCCGGTTGGCCGCGACCCCGAACGGGATGTGGTGCGCGTCCTTCACCGACAGCCGGTCCCAGCGGCCGGGGTCGAAGACGTCCGGGTCGGTGTAGCCGGTGGCGTGGTAGGCGGGGTAGTCGAAGCAGAGCACGGTGCCGGCCGGGTAGCCGGCGCCGTCCCCGAGGTCGATGTCGGCGCCGGTGATCCGGTGCGCGATGCCGAACAGCGGGTACAGCCGCAGCGTCTCGTTCATGACGTTGCCCAGGTCGCGGTCGTCGTCCGGGTGCGCGGCCAGGCGCTGCTGGACGTCCTGGTGCTGGGCGAGCACCAGCAGCAGGTGCGCCATCGCCTCCGACATCTGCACGACGGCGGTGTTGAAGAAGGCGCCCTGGAGGTAGTGCGCGCGGTCCAGCGGCGTGGCGAGTTCGGCGGGCAGGTCGTGCGGCAGGTCGCCCGCGGCCAGCCGGCGCAGCAGGTAGCGGGTCAGCCGGGTGCGGCGGCGCATGTGCCGAAGGCGGGTGTTCTTCAGGGAGTTGACGACGTCCTCGGCGTTGCCGACGATCAGGCGCCGCGCGTCGGGCGGGCACGGCTCGTGGAAGACCAGTTCGTGGAAGAAGTCGGCCCAGACCGGCATCATCAGGTCGCGCAGCCGCACCAGGTGGGCCCGGTGGCCCCGCGTTCCCGGCCGCGCGGGCGGCAGGTGGCCGTCCAGGACGCGTGCGGTGCAGCGGGCCGCGGCGGCGGACAGCTCGGCGCTGGACCCGGCGAGGATCGCGGTGGTGGTCCGGGCCACCGCGTCGTAGCGCGGCCCGGGTTCCAGGTGCTCCTGGTGCACCTCGGGCCCGGGGGACAGCCAGTACCAGAACAGATCCGACAGCCCGGCGCCCTTGCTGCGCCCGTCGGCGGCGGGGTGCGCGTACAGCTCGGCGAACCGCTCGGGGCCGACCTGCTCGTTGGGGACGATGACGCCCTCGGGCCCGTTGACCTTCTCGAACACCTTGACGCGCAGGGCGACCAGGGACTTCGGCAGCCAGTACGGGCTGGACAGGGCGGCGGCGGTGGCCGCGGCGGCGACCGTCAGCCGCCGTACGGTGCTCGGCCTCATCCCAGCCCCACCCCCGGCAGCCGCCCGCGGACGACCACTTGGCCGCGGTCCAGGTCGGTGCGGTCGCGGGCCCCGCACAGCGCCAGCACGTGCGCGGTCTGCCCGGCCAGCTCCGCCAGTACCCGGGCCACGCCGGCCTCGCCCTCGGCGGCCAGCCCCCACAGCACCGGGCGCCCGACGCCGACCGCGGTGGCGCCGAGCGCGAGCGCGGTCACCACGTCGGCGCCGGACCGTATCCCGCCGTCGAGCAGTACCGGGACGCGGCCCGCGACGGCGTCGGCCACCGCGGGCAGCGCCTCGACGGTGGCGGGCGCGGCGTCGAGCTGCCGGCCGCCGTGGTTGGAGACGATCACCCCCGCGGCGCCCTCGTCGACCGCGATCCGGGCGTCGTCGGGGTGCAGGACTCCCTTGACCAGCACCGGCAGTTCGGTGCGGGTGCGCAGCCGGCGCAGGTCGCGCCAGGACAGCCCGGGGCTCATCGCGATGTCGAGGGTGCCGCCGGGCGGTGCCCCGGGCAGGCCGCGCATGTTCTCCGCGGCGTAGCCCGGCGGCAGGTCGTGGAAGCCGTTGCGGTCGTCGCGGCCGCGGCGGCCGAAGACGGGGGAGTCGGCGGTGACCACCAGCGCGGTGCAGCCGGCCTGTTCGGCCCGCCGCACCAGCGCGTCGGTGACCTCCGCCCGCGGTTGCAGGTAGAGCTGGAACCAGACCGCCGCGTCCTGCCGTACCTCCCGGGCGGCCGCCGCCACGTCGGCGACGGCGGTGGTGGCCGCCATGGAGGTGATCAGCACGGTGCCGGCGGCCGCGGCGGCGCGGGCGGTGGCCCGTTCGCCGTCGGGGTGCGCCAGGCGGTGGAAGGCGGTGGGGGCGACCAGGACCGGGGTGGCCGCGCGGGCGCCGGGCAGCTCGACCGCGGTGTCGGGGGGCCCGGCGCCGCGCAGCACCCGGGGCAGCAGGGCGAGGCGGCCGAAGGCGCGGACGTTCTCGGTGAGCGCTCGCTCCCGGCCGGCGCCGCCCTCGAAGAAGTCCCGGTGGACGGGGTCGAGTTGGACCAGTGCCTTGCGGTGCAGCTCCTCGAGGGCGTCCGGCGGCGGCTGCGCGGTCACGGCGTCTGCGCGGCGGCGGGCTCCTCGGTGGGCGCCGCGGGGAAGAGGTGGGTGGCCAGGAAGCGGACGAGGGGCGCGCGGTGCACGTCCTCGCTGTCCCACTCGTTCTCCAGGTTCTCGGTGAGGTGGTGCTCGGTGAGCAGCTTCCCGTCCTGCCAGAGCCGGACCACCGGGTGCAGGTAGCGGCTGTCGAGCCCGCCGGTGTCCTGTTGCGAGAGGCGGTTGACGGTGACGTCGAACGGGTTCACCTTGTCGTGGTCGGCGCCGTACTCCAGGGTGACGGTCAGGTAGTGGTCGACCGGCCCGAACTCGCCCTCGCCCACGGCCCGGTGGAGGTGGTCGACGGGCACCTCGTCGTAGTAGCCGACCGCGTCGGGGCCGACGAGGACGGCGTCGCCGAGGAAGCCGAACATCTGCCAGAGCGCCGAGGTGCGGTTGATCCGGGTGACGACAGCGTCGGCGACGGCCTCGGCGTTCGCGGGCAGTTCGGTGTGCGGCCACTGCTCGTCGTGGTAGCGCCTGTTCAGCACCCGGCTGAGCGCCCGCACGCCGTAGCGGAAGCCGTGGATGAAGCCGCTGGTGGACTTCTTGAAGTCGCGGGCCTGGGTGATGGTTCCCACGAAATACACATCGGGTACATTTGTGGACTCCCACGCATCGGTCTGCGCGGGGAAGCGGTCCTTGATGGTCAGTTCCGGCCGGCACTCCTCGTCGAAGAGCGACGCGTCGAAGCGGAATCCGGTGGCCATGATCACGCGGTCGTAGGATATTTCCTTGACTACTTCGTTCACCCGGACGAACTTCACTGCGACATGGTATTTTCCGTCCGATTCCGACTTTTTGATGGAGGCGATCTCGCCGTCCAGCAGGGCGTTCTGCGACTTCAGCTGATAGGTGTCCAGGAAGTTGTTGTTGACTGCCCTGAGGTGGCCCACGAAGTGGGTCTGCCAGGCCAGCTTGAGCGATCCGGGGCCGAGGACGTGAATGACGGCGGCGCGCTCGATGAGATTGTCGGCGGTCTCGAACGCGGAATTCCCGCGGCCGACGATCAGCACCCGCTGGTCGGTGAAGTCGTCCGGGTCGACCGAGACGTCGCTGTACTGCTCGGCGAGTTCGGCACCGGGAATCGGCGGAATGTAGGGGCGGGTCACCCCGGTGGCCATGATCAGGCGCTTCACCCGCAGCAGCGAGCCGTCGGCGGTGTGGACGAGGAAGTCCCCGCGCGGGGTGGCGCCGTCCGCGGCGCTTCCGGCGGCCGCCTCACGACTGATCCGGGTGACGCGGGTGTGGTAGCGGATACGCAGTTCGTGGGTGCGGGCGAAGTCCGCGAGGTAGCCGACGAAGTCGTCCGCGGGCGGGAAGTAGCGCGAGGTGACCTCGGTGAAGAGCGGGCTGCTCTCCTCCGAGAGCAGCGAGTTCCAGTCCGTGCGCAGATTCAGTTCCGGGTCGTCCCAGCCGGTGTGCACCTTGTTGCTGGATATCAGGGTCCGGTGCCGCGGGAACTTCGTGAAAAAGGTGCCGGGCGCCGTGCCCGCCTCCACCACGAGATAATCGCGGCCGGCGCGTTCGAGGAAATATGCGGCCTGGATTCCGGCTGGCCCTGCGCCTACCACAAGGTAGTCGATCCGCTCTTCTCCGGACATTCTTCCTCCCGGTTGTCCCGACGGGTTCAACACCATAATTGATGTTTCAAGGATCGCTCCAGGGTTCCTGATGTGATCCATGTCACATGGCTTTGCGAGATTGGAAATGCTGTCGTGCGGATAATGTCGCCAACGACCAGGAGTGCGCACCCGCCGGCGCCTCCGCAATGCCCGTGCGCCGCCGAGGCGGTTTACCCGCTTGCCCGTGGCCGAAATGCCTGCCGGGCCGGCCGCGCGGATCGGAGGGGACGATGAACAATCCGGCCGAATCGCCGTTTCCGCAGGCCCTGATCGACGCGTTCGCCCACGACCCGGACACTCCGGCATTCGAGTTCCGGACCCGGCCGGTCGGCCGTGGCCGGGTGCTCGCCCTCGTCCGGGCCTGCGCCGAGCGCCTGGCCGCCGCCGGACTCGGCCCGGGCCGCGGGGTCGCCCTCACCACCGCCGTGACCCCCGCGGGCTTCGCCGCGCAGATCGCCGCCCACCTGCTCGGCTGCCGCGTCACCGGGCTGCGCCCGGGCCTGACGCCCGCTCAGCTCCACCATGTGCTCGCCCAGGACATCGACGCCGTCCTGGTCGACGACACCACCCGCACCGAACCGCTCGCCGACGCGGCCAAGGCGGCGGGCGCCGCCGTCCTGGACGTCGAACGCGACCTGCTCGACGGCCGCACTGGCGACGGCGGCATCCGCGACGACGGCACCCGCGACGACGGCACTCGCGACGACGGCACCCCCGCCGCGACCCCCCGCGCCGCCCTCCACGACGACGGCACCCCCGCGCCCGGCGCACCGTACGACGGCACGCCCGGCGCCGGACTGGTCGCCCGCGGCCGCCCCGACGACGTCGCCCTGATCACCCTCACCAGCGGCAGCACCGGCCACCCCAAGGGCTGCGCCCAGACCTACCGCGCCCTCGCCGCCCACTGGTCCTGGCAGCCGGCCGACCGCTGGAGCGACACCGCCCGCGAACTCGCCGCCGGATACCGCCGGTTCCTCGTCTTCGGCACCCTCACCAGCGCGGTCATGCTCGAACACCTCGCGCTGTGCCTGCTCAGCGGCGGCACCGCGATCATCCCCGAACCCCCGGTCTCCTTCCCGCACACCTGGCAGCGCCACCGCGTCACCGCCTGCCTGTGCACCGTCCCGCGGCTGTACCAGGTGCTGGAGACCCTGCGCACCGAGGACGTCGACACCAGCAGCATGCGCGTACTGCTGGTGGCCGGCTCGCCGCTGCCCGCGCACCGCCTCGCCGAGGCCGCCGAACTCCTCGGCCCGGTCGTCCACCAGGGATACGGCCAGACCGAGGCCGGCATGCTCGCCCTGCTCACCCCCGGCGACCAGGCCCGCCACGGCGCCGCGGTGCACGACTCCGTCGGCCGCCCGATGCCCGACGTGGCGATCTCGCTGCGCGACCCCGAAGGGCGCGAGGTGCCCGCCGGCGCCCCCGGCGAGGTCTGGGTCCGCTCGGCCGGCGCCATGTCCGGCTACTGGCGGGACCCGGAGCAGACCCGCGAGGTCGTCCAGGACGGCTGGATCAGGACCCGGGACCTCGCCACCCTCGCCGAGGACGGCTTCCTGCGCCTGCTCGGCCGGGCCCGCGAGGTCGTCTTCGTCAACGCGATCCTCTACTACACCGCCGCCATCGAGGCCGCGCTCGCCGGCCACCCGGACGTCGACCAGGCCTACGTCGTGGCCGTGCCCGACGAGCGCACCGGGGAGGCCCCGCACGCCTTCGTCGTCCCGCGCGCGCCCGGCCGGCCGCCCGCCGCCGGCGAACTGCGCGCCGCGGTACGCGCCGCACTCGGCGCCGACGCCGTGCCCGCCACGATCACGGTGCTCGACACCGTACCCGTCGCGCCCAGCGGCAAGCCCGACAAGAAGGCCCTGCTGGCGCGGGTGACGGCGGCCGCGGCCGGCGCGGCCGGCGATCAGCACGCGTAGCGACGCCGCCGGGGCACCGGGGGCGCCGGATGTACAACGGCCGGTGTGCTTATGCTCGAACAATGACGACGCGTGAACCTGAAGAGCCCGCCGCCGCGGGGACGGAGAGCCGGCCGACGGCGAACGCGATGCGCCGCGCGCTGCACCGCGCGGCGGAAGGGGTCGCCCTCGACGCCGCGGAGGCGGCCGTGCTGCTCCAGGCGCGCGGCGCCGACCTGGAACGGCTGTCGGACATCGCGGGCCGGGTCCGGGACGCCGGACTGGCCGCCGCCGGCCGCCCCGGCGTGATCACGTACTCGCGGAAGGTCTTCATCCCGCTGACCCGGCTGTGCCGCGACACCTGCCACTACTGCACCTTCGTCACGGTGCCCGGCAAGCTGCGGCGGGCCGGCGAGGGGATGTTCCTGTCCCCGGACGAGGTGCTGGACATCGCCCGGCGCGGCGGCGAACTGGGCTGCAAGGAAGCGCTGTTCACCCTCGGCGACCGCCCGGAGGACCGCTGGCCCGAGGCCCGCGAGTGGCTGGACGCGCACGGCTACGACGACACGCTCGCGTATGTGCGCGCCATGGCAGTCCGAGTGCTGGAGGAGACCGGGCTGCTGCCGCACCTCAACCCCGGTGTGCTGGGCTGGACCGACCTCGCGCGCCTCAAGCCCGTCGCACCGTCGATGGGCATGATGCTGGAGACCACCGCCACCCGGCTGTGGTCGGAGCCCGGCGGCCCGCATCACGGCTCGCCGGACAAGGAACCCGCGGTCCGGCTGCGGGTGCTTGAGGACGCCGGCCGCTCCAACGTGCCGTTCACCACCGGCATCCTGATCGGCATCGGGGAGACGTACACCGAGCGGGCCGAGGCGCTCTTCGCGATCCGCCGCACCGCCCGGCAGTACCACGGCATCCAGGAAGTCATCGTGCAGAACTTCCGCGCGAAGCCGGACACCGCGATGCGCGGCATGCCCGACGCCGAACTCGGCGAACTCGCCGCCGCCATCGCCGTGGCCCGGATCGTGCTCGGCCCCGCCGCCCGTATCCAGGCACCGCCCAACCTGGTCGACGGCGAGTACGGCAGGTTCGTCGCCGCCGGGATCGACGACTGGGGCGGCGTCTCACCGCTGACCCCCGACCACGTCAACCCCGAGCGCCCCTGGCCGCAGATCGACGAACTGGCCGCGCGCACCGCCGAGTCGGGCTACACCCTCAAGGAGCGGCTGACGATCTACCCGGAGTACATCCGCCGCGGCGAGCCCTGGCTCGACCCGCGGCTGCTGCCCCACGTCACCGCGCTCGCCGACCCCGCGACGGGCCTGGCCCGCGAGGACGTCCGGCCGCAGGGCCTGCCCTGGCAGGAGCCCGACGAGGCCTTCCCCGCCGCCGGCGGGCGCACCGACCTGCACCGCACCATCGACACCCACGGCCGCAGCGCCGACCGGCGCGACGACTTCGACGACGTGTACGGCGACTGGGCGAGCCTGCGCGAACAGGCCGCGCCCGGGCTGGTGCCCGACCGGGTGGAGGCCGACGTCCGGCAGGCGCTGTCGGTGGCAGCCGACGACCCGACGCGGCTGACCGACGCCCAGGCCCTGGCCCTGCTGCACGCCGACGGCCCGGCGCTGGACGCGCTGTGCCGGATCGCCGACGACGTGCGCCGCGACACCGTCGGCGACGACGTGACGTACATCGTGACGCGGAACATCAACTTCACCAACGTCTGCTACACCGGCTGCCGCTTCTGCGCGTTCGCCCAGCGCCGCACCGACGCCGACGCGTACACCCTCTCCCTGGACCAGGTCGCCGACCGGGCCGAACAGGCGTGGCAGGTGGGCGCGGTGGAGGTGTGCATGCAGGGCGGCATCCACCCCGACCTGCCCGGCTCGGCCTACTTCGACATCGCGCGCGCGGTCAAGGCGCGGGTGCCGGGCATGCACGTGCACGCCTTCTCCCCGATGGAGGTGGTCAACGGCGCGACCCGCACCGGCATGTCGATCCGGGACTGGCTGACGGCCGCGAAGGAGGCCGGGCTCGACACCATCCCCGGCACAGCGGCCGAGATCCTGGACGACGAGGTCCGCTGGGTGCTCACCAAGGGCAAGCTGCCCGCCGCGACCTGGGTCGAGGTGGTCAGCACCGCGCACGAACTGGGCATCCGCTCCTCGTCCACGATGATGTACGGCCACGTGGACCAGCCCCACCACTGGCTCGGCCACCTGCGGCTGCTCGCCGAGATCCAGCAACGCACCGGCGGGTTCACGGAGTTCGTGACGCTGCCGTTCATCCACACCAACGCGCCGGTCTACCTCGCCGGGATCTCCCGGCCGGGCCCGACGCTGCGCGACAACCGCGCGGTCACCGCGATGGCGCGGCTGCTGCTGCACCCGCACATCCCCAACATCCAGACCAGCTGGGTGAAGCTGGGCGCCGAGGGCGCCGCGGAGATGCTGCGCTCGGGCGCCAACGACCTCGGCGGCACCCTGATGGAGGAGACCATCTCCCGGATGGCGGGCTCGCGTTACGGGTCCTACCGCTCGGTGCGCGACCTCGTCGCGATCGCCGACGCGGCCGGCCGCCCCTCCCGCCCGCGCACCACCCTGTACGGGCAGGTGCCGCAGGAGCGGATCGACGCGGCGCTCGCCTCCGACGGGCACCTGCCGGAGCTGCTGCCGGTGCTGGGCGACTGAACGGCGGTGCGGGCGGCGGCGTCGCACCGCCGCCCGCACCGGGTGCGCGCTACTGGTTGAGCCGGTCGCGCCAGTCCGGCGGCACCCGGTCCGACGGCCCCGGCACGCCCTGGTCGGCCGGGTGGCTCTGCGGCGCCGCCAGCTGCGGGCCCTGCTCCACGTACTGCTCCCTGGCGTAGTCCCAGAACCAGTCCTCGCCCGGCTCGAAGCTGCGCACCACGTCGTGGCCGGTGGCGGCCGCGTGCGCGCTGGCGTGCTGGCCCGGCGAGGAGTCGCAGCAGCCGATCCGGCCGCAGGCCGCGCACCGGCGCAGGTGGAACCACCACCCGCCGTCCGCGTCGCAGCTCGCGCAGCCGGTGCCGCTGGGCGGCACCGCGGGGTCGATCGCGGGGGCCCCGGAGTCGCCGGGTGCGCCCATGTCGTCCGACGGGGTCATACGGTCTCCTCCTCAGTGTCCTGGCCGGCCTCCGGCGTGTTCAGCGGCAGGTACACCCGGAAGCGGGTGTCGCCCGGCTCGGACTCGACCTTCAGGTCGCCGTGGTGCTTGTTGACCACGATCCGCCAGGAGATGTCGAGGCCGAGGCCGGTGCCCTGGCCGACCGGCTTGGTGGTGAAGAACGGCTCGAAGATCCGCTGCCGGATCTCCGCCGGCACACCGGGACCGGTGTCGCGGAACTCCACCACCAGCCTGCCGTGCTCCGCCGAGGTCCGCACGGTGAGCGTGCCGGCGCCGTCCATCGCGGCCACCGCGTTGTCCACCAGGTTGGTCCACACCTGGTTCAGCTCGCCCGGGTAGCCGGGGACGCGCGGCAGGGTGTGGTCGAACTCCCTGACCACTTGCACCCCCGCGCCGATCTTCCCGGCGAGCATCTGGAGGGTGCTGTCGAGCAGGTCGTGGACGTCGACCACCTGGTAGGGCGCCCGGTCCAGCTGGGAGTACTGCCGGGCGGCGCCCACCAGGCCGGAGATCCGGGAGGTGGAGTCCTCGATCTCGTTCATCAGCAGCTCGGTCTCGACGGTGTAGTTGAGCCACCGCACCGCGCTCTCCAGCACCTTGCCGTCGACGGCCGCGGCGACCTGGTCGAGCCACTCCTCGTCCAGCCCCGCCTGCACGAACGCCGGTGCCAGGTCCCAGCCGCCGGCGATGCCGTGCGCGTCCATCCAGTCCGCGATCGCGTCCTCGCGGTCGGAGGCGTCCATCGGGCTGAGCTGCTCGGCCTTCGCGACCCGCTCGGCGGCCCGCTCCTGGACGCTGACCAGGGTGTCCAGGTCGGCCTGCCGGTAGGGGCCGCCGGCCAGGATCTTCAGCTTGTGCCGCATCCCGGCGACCCGCTCGCGCAGCGCGGAGGTGGCCCGCAGCGCGGCGGCGGCCGGGTTGTTCAGCTCGTGGGTCAGCCCCGCCGACAGCGACCCCAGCGCGAGCAGCCGCTCCCGCTGGCTGACCACCTGCTGGAAGGACTTGTTGCCGAAGAACAGCCCCTCCAGCAGGTGCACCGCCATCGGGAACCACTCGGTGACGATGTGCGCGAAGTCGTCGGCGGCCAGCACGAAGAACCGCGAAGGCGCCGTCACCCGCATCGAGTTGGTGTACCGCTGCGGCACCCGGTCGCCGAGGTACGCCTGGAAGGCGCCGGTGTACACGCCCCGCTGGGAGGTCCTGGCCACCTCCACGTCGTCGTCGCCGACCTTCCGGGAGGTCACCAGCGCGCCGTCCAGCAGCACGTAGAAGCAGGTGGCCGGCTCGCCCTCGGCGAAGACCGGGCCGGGCTCGAGGGTCTCCACCCGGCCGATCCGGCACAGCTTGGCCAGCTGCTCCGGGGTGAGCTTCTCGAACAGGAAGAGCGTGCGCAGCTCGTCCGGGTCGCACGGGTCGAGCGGGCGCTGCCGCGCCTGCTGCGTCTGCTGCGGTTCGTCGGTCACAGCCCCTCCAGGTAGCGGTGCACCAGCATCACGGCCATCGCGCCCTCGCCGACCGCGGACGCCACCCGCTTCGCCGACTCCGCGCGCACGTCGCCGGCCGCGAAGACCCCCGGCACGCTGGTCTCCAGGTGGTACGGCAGCCGGTCCGGCTGCCAGCCGGCCGGCCGCTGCCCGTCACCGGCCGGCAGGTCCGGCCCGGTCAGCACGAACCCGTGCCGGTCGCGGCGCACGGTGCCGTCCAGCCAGTCGGTGCGCGGCGCGGCGCCGATGAACACGAACATCCGCTGGGCGTCGACGAGCTCGTCCGAGCCGGTGGCGGCGTCGCGCAGGGTCAGGCCCGCCAGGTGGTCCTCGCCGTGTACCGCGGTGACCGACGTGCCGGTGCGCACCTCGATGGTGGGCACGGCCGCGATCTGCTGGATCAGGTAGTGCGACATGGACGCCTCCAGCGACGCCCCGCGCACCAGCAGCGTCACCGACTTGGCGTGCCGGGCCAGGTGGACGGCGGCCTGGCCCGCGGAGTTGGCGCCGCCGACGATGTACACGTCCTGGCCGTCGCAGCCGGCCGCCTCGGTCAGCGCCGAGCCGTAGTACACGCCCCGGCCGGTGAGTTCGGCCAGCCCCGGCACCTCCAGCCGGCGGTAGGCGACACCGGTGGCCAGCAGCACGCTCTGCGCGGTGACCGCGGAGCCGTCGGCGAACCGCACGGTGCGGGCCGAACCGTTGACCTCCAGCGCGGTGACCTCGCAGGCGGTGAGCAGCTCCGCGCCGAACCGGGTGGCCTGGCGGCGGGCCCGGTCGGTGAGCTGCGCGCCGGAGACGCCGTCGGGGAAGCCGAGGTAGTTCTCGATCCGGGCGCTCTGCCCGGCCTGGCCGCCGGTCGCGGTGCGCTCCACCAGGACCGTGCGCAGCCCCTCGGAGGCGCCGTAGACCGCGGCGCCGAGCCCGGCCGGGCCGCCGCCGATCACCACCAGGTCGTAGAACTCCTCGGCCGGTGCGGTGGACAGGCCGACCCGCACCGCCAGGTCCTGGTCGGACGGCTCCAGCAGCACCTCGCCGCCCGGCGCGATCACCACCGGCAGCCGCAGCCCGTCGTGCCCGGCGGCCTCCAGCAGCCGCCGGCCCTCGGCCTGGTCGGACTGGTACCAGCGGTAGGGCACCTGGTTGCGGGCCAGGAACTCCCGCACCCCCGAGGAGCGCGCCGACCAGCGGTGTCCGATCACCTTCGTCTCGGGCACCGGGCGGTGGTCGGAGCACAGCCAGCTGTCCAGCAGCTCGTCGACCACCGGGTAGAGCTTCTCCTCCGGCGGGTCCCACGGCTTGAGCAGGTAGTGGTCGAGGTCGACGACGTTGATCGCGTCGATGGCGGCACCGGTGTCCGCGTAGGCGGTGAGCAGCACCCGGCGCGCGCCGGGGTACACGTCCATCGCCTGCTCCAGGAACTCGATGCCGGTCATGTTCGGCATCCGGTAGTCGGCCAGGACCACCGCGACCAGGTCCCCGCGCAGCTTCATCTCCCGCAGCGCGTCCAGTCCGTCCTGGCCGGATTCCGCCCGCACCACCCGGTACCGCTCGCCGTAGCGGCGGCGCAGGTCGCGGGCGATCGCCCGGGAGACCCCGGGGTCGTCGTCAACGGTGAGGAGCGCGGCGCGGCGCGTGCCGGCGTCCGGCTCGGTCATCGGCATCCCGTCCCGTGCTGTCGTCCATGTGTTCGGCAGTCCATGCAGTTCAGCGTAGTGGCACCGCGGTCCGGGCGCGCGGGAGAAAACCGCGGGCGTGCGCCGCGCCGCCGGCGGGCGGGCCGCCGTACGCTGGCGCCATGCAGTCCTACACGATCGGCCAGGCGGCGCGGCTGCTGGGCGTCAGCCCGGACACCGCGCGGCGCTGGGCCGACGCCGGCCGGGTCGCCACCCACCGTGACGAGGCCGGGCGCCGGCTCATCGACGGGCGGGATCTGGCCGCGTTCTCCGTCGAGCTGGCCCAGAGTCCCGACGCGGAGTCGGACACCTCGCACACGTCGGTGCGCAACGCGTTCCCGGGCATCGTGACGGCCGTCAAGCTCGGTGACGTGGCCGCCCAGGTGGAGATCCAGGCGGGGCCGCACCGGCTGGTGTCCCTGGTCACGCGGGAGGCGGTGGAGGAACTGGGGCTGGAGGTCGGGGCGGAGGCGGTGGCCCGGGTGAAGTCGACAAACGTCCATATCGACCGGCCGTAGTCCCGGGGGCGTACCGGGTCAGGGCGTGCCGGGTCGGGGCGTGCCGCGCCGGGTCGGCCCGCGCCGGGTCAGGGCGTGCCGTGCTCCGGCACGGACCGGATCAGCACCAGCGACCCGTCCAGGTACGGCTGGTGGCGCAGCGCGCCGTACTGCGCGTCCCAGGCGCCCGACCCGATGGCCGCGCGCAGGTCGCCGGTGTACCGCGCGGCCAGCTCCGGCGGCACGAAGCTCCACGCCGAGCACGCCTGCCGGGCACCGGGGTCGAGCAGCCGCTCCGGGCGGGCGTAGTACGCCTCGTTGAAGCCGTCGGTGCAGTCGGCCGGGATCGGCACCGGTGTCACCGTGCACCTGCCGCCCAGCGCGGCCGTGATCGCCTCTACCGCCGGGTAGCGGCGCGCCTCGGTGTCCAGTACCAGCGGTGCGTACGCGTACAGCCAGAAGTCCCGGACGAGCGCCGGGTCGCAGGTCATGACGACCACGGGGCCGCGGGTCACCCGGCGCATCTCGCGCAGCCCGGCCGCGGCGTCGCTCCACTGGTGCACGCTGAACGTCGTCATCGACGCGTCGAACCGGTCGTCGTCGAAGGGCAGTTGCTCGGCGGAGGCGTCGATCGCGGGTGCCAGGTGCGCGGGCCGCTGGGCGCGCATCGTCGCCGACGGCTCCACCGCGACCACCTCGGCGTCCGCCGGCTCGTACGACCCCGCGCCGGCGCCGACGTTCAGCACGCTGCGGGCGCCGCCCAGCGCGTCGGCCAGCACCCGTGCGATCCGCGGGTCGGGCTGCCGGTAGTCGCTGTAGCCACCGCCGATCACCCCGTAGTCCGCGTCGCCCGCGCTTCCGTCCGCCACGCCACCCCGGATCTCTGCCATGCCTGCAATCTACCCGGCGGTGCTGTGGCCGGGCAGGGCTGCGCGGGCCGCACGCAGGGCGCCGTGTGCGCTCCCGGCGGGCCGGAGCGCGCGCCGTTCGCCTCCGGTTGCTGCCGCCCCGGGGTGCGGAAGTGGCCGGTTCTCTTCGCTCGGGCCTTCCGCACCGGCTCGCCGCCGCCCGCACCGGGCCGCGCACCGTCGGCTTCGGGACAGTTTCGGCCGAACGCCCGAAGCGCCCTTCCGTCCGTACGGAGCGTGAACTACCGTTACCTACGGGTTAGTTGCTCAGAGCATCTAGTGCTGGGGCCAACTACCCCATGTGCCACAGCAGTCGCACCACGGAACGAAGATCTCACCCTCACCCCCGGAGGAGAGAGCCCGCCATGGCCGCAGCGATACCCAGCCCCGCATCCCCCACCGGCGCCTTTGTGCCCGCGCACCCCGCACCGGCGGCCGACCCGGGCGCCGCCGGCGCCTGCCCGTACAGCCCGCTGCCCGAGCCGCTGGCCGCGCCCGCGGCCCGCGCGACCTGCCCCTTCGACCCGCCGCCCGCCTACCAGCAGGCCCGGCGCGAGCGCCCGGTCGCCCGTACCACCCTCTGGGACGGCTCGTCCTGCTGGCTGATCACCCGCCACGACGACATCCGCCACACCCTGCGCGACGACCGCTTCAGCGCGGATTCCGCCCGGCCCGGCTTCCCCTTCCTGAGCGCCGGCCGCAGGGCGCTCAGCACCGACCGGCCCACCTTCATCAGGATGGACGACCCCGAGCACGCGCGGCTGCGCCGGATGCTCACCTCGGACTTCATGATCCGCAAGGTCGAGTCCATGCGGCCGCAGGTCCAGCAGCTCGCGGACGACCTGCTCGACGCGATGACCAAGGGGCGCCAGGAGGCCGACTTCGTCGCGGACTTCGCGCTGCCGCTGCCGTCGGTGGTGATCTGCCTGCTACTCGGTGTGCCGTACACGGATCACGAGTTCTTCCAGCAGTGCAGCAGCGCGATCCTGCGCACCGAGTCCACCCCGGAGGAGGTGGTCGCCGCGCAGAACGAACTGCTCGCCTACCTCCGCGACCTGACTCGCGCCAAGCGGCGCTCCCCGGACGACGCCATCCTCAGCCGGGTCGCCGAGCAGAGCGACCTGACCGACGCCGACATCGCCCGGATGGGCCGGCTGCTGCTGGTCGCCGGACACGAGACCACCGCGAACATGACGGCCCTGGGCATACTCGCCCTGCTGCGCAACCCCGGCGAACTGGCCCGGATGCGCGACGGCGGTCCCACCGAAGTGCAGGCCGCCGTCGAGGAGTTGCTGCGCTACCTCACCATCATCCAGAGCGGGGTGGCGCGCGTAGCCACCGAGGACGTCACCGTCGGCGACACCCTCATCCGCGCCGGCGAGGGCGTGCTGTGCATGCTCAGCGCCGGCAACCGCGACGAGGAGGTCTTCCCCGACGCCGACCGCCTCGACCTCGCCCGCCCCGGCAGCCGGCGCCACCTCGCCTTCGGGTTCGGCGTCCACCAGTGCCTGGGCCAGCCGCTCGCCCGCCTCGAACTCCAGGTCGCGCTGCCCACGGTGCTGCGCCGGCTGCCCGGACTGCGGCTCGCGGTCCCCTTCGAGGATGTCCGCTACCGCAACGAGACGCTCATCCTGGGCGTCCACGAACTCCCCGTGGCGTGGTGACCGCGCCCCCCGTGCCCCCCGGCGGAAGGACCCCACCGTTGCGTATCCACGTCGACCAGGAGAAATGCTGCGGCTCGGGCATGTGCGTGCTCGCCGTACCCGACGTCTTCGACCAGCGGGAGGACGACGGCATCGTCGAACTCCTCGACGCCAAGCCCCCGCAGACCCTGTGGCCCGACGTCCGCGACGCCGCCGCCACCTGCCCCTCCTGGGCCATCACCCTCGACGAATCCTGACCCCGCCCCCTCCGCCCGGCCCCGCCCCCACCGGGCCGGGGCCGGGCCCTTTTCGCCCCGTCAGGCGGGTGGGGAGGGGGTGGCGAGGGTGTGGAGGAGGCGGTAGCAGGTGCCGATGAGGGCGCAGGTGCGGTCGTGGCGGGTGGCGGTGCCGACGACGGCGGTGGCGGTGGCCGGGTGGAGGCCGAGGAAGGACTGGCGGCCGAAGGTGGCGCCGGCGTGGAAGAGCAGGGGCCCGCCGGGGCCGGGGTGGAGGTACCAGGTGAGGGTGTGGGTGTGGCGGCGCCCGAAGCCGCGCCGCAGCTGCGGCACTTGGACGTCGCGCAGCGCGGCGCGCAGGGCCGCGGGGGCGGCCGAGGAGTCGGGCGAGAGTAGCGCCTCGGCGTAGCAGAGCAGGTCGCCCGGGGTGGCGCTGACCGCGCCGGCCGGGCCGAAGGCCGCCATGTCGTTGGGCGGCAGCGGGGTCCGGCCGTCGGGGCGGTGGCCGACCGCGCCGTCCGGGTCGAGGCCCACGACCGAGCCGGTCAGGCCCAGCGGGCGCAGCACGCGCTCGGTGAGGAGCGCGGCGAAGCCGGTGCCGGTGGCGCTCTCCAGCGCCGGGCCGAGCAGCGCCACCCCGAAGTTGGAGTAGTGCCAGTGGCGGCCGGGCGCGTGCGCGGGGCGGGTACGGGCGAAGCCGCGCAGCAGCCGCTCGCGGTCGTACCCGGCGTAGCCGTTGCTGTACGGGTGCAGCAGCGCGCCCGGGATCAGGTCGCGCGGCACCCGGGGCAGCCCGGAGGTGTGGGTGGCCAGGTGCCGCAGGGTGATCGCGCGGGAGCGGGGGTGCGGCAGGCGCAGCCCCGGCAGGTGGGCGGCCAGCCGGTCGTCCAGGCCGAGCACGCCCTCGCGGGCGAGTTCGGCCAGCAGCAGGACGGTGAACGTCTTGGAGAGCGAGCCGAGTTCGTAGCGGAGCAAGGCGCGTGGCCGCGCGGGCGGCACGGTGCCGCCGGTGGCGACGGTGCGGCGCCCGGCGCGGGAGACGGCCAGCACCACGTCGGGCGCCCTGACCTCGGTGAGCGCCTGCCGGAGCCGGGCGGCGGTGCCGGGGTCGGGGTCGGAGTCGGCGCCGGTGCCGGGGTCCGCGCCGCCGTGGAGGTCCGGGCCGTCGGCCCCGGTGCCCGTACGCGCCGCGGTCCCGCTCACGCGGCGGCGCCGGCGGACATCGCCCGGGACGTCGCCATCGCGGACGCGAACGCCGCGACCAGCGTGGGGTGGTGGACCAGGTCGAAGACCTCCGCGGGACTGCCGTCGGGCATCCCGTGGTGGACCGGCATCGCGCCGTCGGGGGCTTGCGCGGCCGCGTACCGCTCCCACAACCGCGCGTCGAGCACCGGCCGCGGCAGGCACGCGTCGAGCACGAGCAGCTCGCCGAGCAGGTCCCAGTGTTCCAACTCCGCCCAGTCCGCCGCCCACGCGGGCACGTACAGCGCGAGGTAGTCGGCGATCCGCGGCGGCAGCCGGTCCGGCGCCGCGCCCCAGTCGGTGAGGTGGAAGACGGTGTGCGTGACGTCGTAGGCGATGTGCAGCTGCACCGTCCACGGCTCGGGGGTGCGGCCCAGCCACGTGGCGGCCAGGGCCTGTTCGACGTCGCCGCTGGGCACCAGGCCGATCTTGCGCTCCGAGTTGAGCAGCCCCAGCCGCCGGGTCGGCAGCATCTCGACGGCCTGCCAGCTCGCGGTGGTGCGCGCCAGAGCGATCGCGGACTCCAACCCCGGGTGCCGGTGGCCGAGTTCGTGCAGGCTGCCGTAGATCTCCAACGGCACCGGGGACAGCGGCTCCTGCGCCTGCAACTCGGCCAGGACGTTGCCGCCGTCGAGCAGGTCCCGCCAGGCGAAGTCCAGCAGCCGCACCGACAGGTCGTGCTGCCGCGAACCGGCGACGCCCTCGCGGGCCAGCACCCGCATGTTGATCGCCAACTCGCCGATGGGCTTGAGGCGTTCGACCAGCCCGCGGCCGGTCTCGCGGTCGACGTCGGTGAGGCGGAACAGCTCCCGGTTGGCGTGCAGCCAGGCCAGCGCCTGGTCGCCGACACGGTGCAGCAGCGCGGGGGACGCGGCGGTCACGGCAGGACCTCGCTCTCGACGGGGGCGGATGCGGACGGGGAATCGAACGGGGAGACGGCGGCGGAGGCGTGCTGGCCCGGGTCCGTATACGGGTACGGGTAGGCGTTGTCCGGGCCGTCCGGGCCGTCCGGGCCGGCGCAGGCGGCGGGCGCGGTTCGCGCCAGTGTCGCGGCGAACGCCGCCACCAGCGTGGAGTGGTAGCAGCCGGTGAACTCCGCCTCGGGCGGGCTCCCTTCGGGCGGGCCGTCACCGGTCTCGGGCACGGCGCCGTCCGGCCGCTGCGCCGCCGCCAGCGCCCGCCAGGCCACCGGGTCGTACGCCGCCCCCGGCATGCAGGCGGCCACCGCGAGGAGTTCCCCGGTCAGGTCCCACTGCCGCTCCTCGGCCCAGTTCACGGTCCAGGCGGGCAGCCACAGCCGCAGGTAGTCGGCGAGGAGCCGGGGCATCCGGTGCGGCGCGCGGCCCCAGTCGGTGACGTGGAAGACGTCATGGGTGACGCCGTACGCGGTGCGCAGGTCCAGCGCCCATGGCTCGGGGCGGGCGCCCAGGCCGGTCCGCGCCAGCACGGCGGCGAACTCGGCGTGCTCCGGCACGCCCACCCGCCGCTCGGCGTTGAGCACGTTGAGCGTGCGGGTGTGGTCCGCGCGCGCGAGCTGCCACAGCCGCAGCCCGGTGGTGGCCGCCATCAGCTCCTCGGCGGCCGGGTGCCGCAGCCCGGCCCGCGCGAACACGCCGTACAGCTCGACCGGGTACGTGGCCTGCGGCTCGCCGCGCACCAGCTCCGCGAACAGCTCACCGCCACCGGTCTGCTGCCAGGTGAAGCCGAACAGGTCGTCGGCCAGGGCGCGTACGGCCGGCAGCGGGTGGCAGCCGCGGATGACGTCGGTCAACTCGGCCAGTTCGCCCAGCGGTTTGATGGTGAGGTTCGGGTCGGCGTCGGTGGTCACGTCGGGCGGCAGCCGGAAGGACGGGCGCATCGCGTCGACCCGGGTGAGCGCGGCCGTGACGATCCGGTCCAGCAACTCCGCGTCCTCGTGCGGGCGTTCGCCGCCGGCGCCCGGGCGCGCGGGGAAGGCCGAACGGTCCGGCCCGCGCCCCCGCGAACCGGCAGGCGCACCCGGACCCGGGGTCGGCGTACCCGGGCCCGTCCGCGCGCCGCCGTTCACCGCACCCCGCGCCCGTGGAAGCGCCGGGCCACCGCGGTGTGCAGCGCCACCCGGGGGTCGCCCGCGCTCATCCGCAGCACATAGACCAGCCCGGCGTCGAGCCCGAGCGTGTCGGGCACGTCCGGCATCCCGGCCAGCCAGCGGCCGATCCCCGCGGCCTGCACCCAGTCGCGGCGCCGCACCGCGCGGACGAAGCCGCGGGCCAGGTCCTCGGTGCGCGCGGCGAACCCCTCGGCGAGCGCGGGCGCCAGCCCCGGCAGCGAGAGCGCGCCGAGCTGGGAGGCGCGGTGCGCGAGCTTGGGCCACGGGTCGGTGTGCAACCAGTCGGTGCCCGCCCGCGGTTCGGCCGGCCGGCCGTCCTGCCCGCCGGGACCCGCGGCGGCCCCGGAGCCGCCGGGCAGAAAGGCGCGCGCGGCCTCCACCAGCCCGCGGTAGCTCCACACGGACACGTCGGAGGCGTCCGCGGCCGGGGGATAGGCGGCGAGCGCCTTGCGGACGATCGCCTCGTCCGCGAGCCGGGCACCCTCCGCTCCGCCGCCGGCCGTGGCCTGGGGCCCGTTGCCGTCCATGTGTGCCGTCGTACCGGTGGCCGGCGCGTACGGCGCCAGCACATCCGCCCCCAGGACCCTGATGGCCGCGAGTGCGACCGGGTCGTCCTGCGCGAGGACGCCCGACAGCGCGTAGGAGCCGCGCCCGCCCTCCAGGGCGAGTGCGACTCCCGTGGCGATGTCGGCGACCACAGCGCTCAGCGAGGTGTCTCCCTGCGGCTGCTCGGCCAACGTGTCGCCTGCCGCGTCAGCGGGCGTCCGTCTTCGGGCGCGGGGTGGGCGGCGAGATCAGGAGCAGTGCGGCGAGCAGGAGCGCGCCACTGCATTCACGGGTGTCGCGGTAGATACCTTCCGCCTCAGCGGAGTCGAGCAGTCCTTCGACCTCAGCGGCGAGCGCGGTGGTCTTGACCGGGGCGGTCAGTTCCGAAGCCATGGGATCATCTCCTCTTTGTTCGGCTTGGACTCACCTCAGAATGACAGTTCGGACATATGCCCGCAAATGGGATGTCCGACCCCGGGCGTGTCGCGCCGCCCGCTGCCGTGACAAGCCCGGGAAAAGCGGCCGAAGCGGGCGTTGTCAGACCCCGGTGCTTGGATCGGGGACAGGAGTGATCAGCCGGGGATGGGACCCGGCCGGCGGCTCCGCGGAGCGGACGGACAGACGGATAGACAGACGGACGGACGGAGTATCGATGAGCACGGCCAGCAGACCCGGCACGGCGGCACCTCCCGCCGACACCCATGACGCGATCCGGGTGCACGGCGCGCGGGCGAACAACCTCAAGGACGTCAGCGTCGAGATCCCCAAGCGGCGGCTGACGGTGTTCACCGGCGTCTCCGGCTCCGGCAAGAGCTCCCTGGTGTTCGGCACCATCGCCGCCGAGTCGCAGCGGCTGGTCAACGAGACGTACAGCGCCTTCGTGCAGGGCTTCCTGCCCGCCCTCGCCCGGCCCGAGGTCGACGTCCTGGAGGGCCTGACCACCGCGATCGCCGTCGACCAGCAGCGGATCGGCACCGACGCCCGCTCCACCGTCGGCACCGCCACCGACGCCCACGCGATGCTGCGCATCCTCTTCAGCCGCCTCGGCGACCCGCACATCGGCCCGCCGTCCGCCTACGCCTTCAACGTCCCCTCGATCCACGCCAGCGGCGCGATGACCGTCGCGCGCGGCGCCCGCACCGCCCAGAAGGTGACCTACGAGCGCACCGGCGGGATGTGCCCGCACTGCGAGGGCCGCGGCACCGTCTCCGACCTCGACCTCACCCAGCTCTACGACGACACGAAGTCGATCGCCGGCGGCGCCTTCACCATCCCCGGCTGGAAGCCCGACAGCTTCTGGACCGTCCGGGTCTACGCCGAGTCCGGCATCCTCGACCCCGACAAGCCGATCCGCGACTTCTCCCCGAAGGAGTTGCAGGACTTCCTGTACGGCGACCCGGTCCGGGTGAAGGTCAACGGCGTCAACGTCACGTACGAAGGGCTCATCCCCAAGCTGCGCACGTCGATGCTGGCCAAGGACCGGGACACGCTCCAGCCGCACATCCGGGCGTTCGTGGACCGCGTGGCCACCTTCACCGCCTGCCCGGAGTGCGGCGGCACCCGGCTCAGCGAGGGCGCGCGCTCCTCGCGGATCGGCGACCTGAGCATCGCCGACGCCTGCGCCCTCCAGATCAGCGACCTCGCCGCGTGGGTGCGGGGCCTGGCCGAGCCGTCGGTGGCGCCGCTGCTGACCGCGCTCGGCGACAGCCTCGACGCCTTCACCGAGATCGGCCTGGGCTACCTCTCCCTGGACCGGCCCTCGAACACCCTGTCGGGCGGCGAGGCGCAGCGGGTGAAGATGGTCCGCCAGCTCGGCTCCGCCCTGACCGACGTGACCTACGTCTTCGACGAGCCGACCGTCGGCCTGCACCCGCACGACATCCAGCGGATGAACAGCCTGCTGCTGCGGCTGCGCGACAAGGGCAACACGCTGCTGGTGGTCGAGCACAAGCCGGAGGCGATCGGGATCGCCGACCACGTGGTGGACCTCGGCCCCGGCGCTGGACCGGCCGGCGGCACCGTCTGCTTCGAGGGCACCGTGGAGCAGCTGCGGGCGTCCGGCACCGTCACCGGGCGGCACTTCGACGACCGCGCGGCGCTGAAGAAGACGGTGCGCGAGCCCACCGGGGTGCTGCCGGTGCGCGGCGCCTCGACGCACAACCTGCGGGACGTGGACGTGGACATCCCGCTCGGCGTGCTGGTCGTGGTCACCGGTGTCGCCGGGTCCGGCAAGAGCTCGCTGGTGCACGGGGCGCTGGCGAAGAGCCCGGTGGGCGCCGCCGCGGGCGTCGTCTCGGTCGACCAGAGCCCGATCCGCGGCTCCCGGCGCAGCAACCCGGCGACGTACACCGGGCTGCTCGACCCGATCCGGAAGGCGTTCGCGAAGGCGAACGGGGTGCAGCCGGCCCTGTTCAGCCCCAACTCGGCGGGCGCATGCCGCACCTGCCAGGGCACCGGCGTCGTCTACACCGACCTCGCCGTGATGGCCGGGGTCGCCGCGGTCTGCGAGGTGTGCGAGGGACGGCGGTTCGAGGCGTCGGTGCTCGAACACCGGCTCGGCGGCCGCGACATCAGCGAGGTGCTCGCGATGCCGGTGGCCGAGGCGCGGGAGTTCTTCGGCGCGGGGGACGCGCGCACCCCGGCCGCGCACGCGGTCCTCACCCGGCTCGCCGACGTCGGGCTCGGCTACCTCGGTATCGGCCAGCCGCTCACCACGCTGTCCGGCGGCGAACGGCAGCGGCTCAAGCTCGCCACGCACCTGGCCGCCAAGGGCGGTGTCCTGGTCCTCGACGAGCCGACCAGCGGTCTCCACCTCGCCGACGTGGCCCATCTGCTCGCGCTGCTCGACCGGTTGGTGGACAGCGGCAAGTCCGTGATCGTCGTGGAGCACCACCAGGCGGTCATGGCGCACGCCGACTGGATCGTGGACCTCGGGCCCGGCGCCGGGCACGAGGGCGGCCGGATCGTCTTCGAGGGCACCCCCGCCGACCTGGTGGCGGCCCGCGCCACCCTCACCGGCGAGCACCTGGCGGCCTACGTGGGCGGCTGAGCAGGCGTCGGGCGCGCGGACGGCGAGGTGAGCGGAAGACGGGTGGGCGGAAGACGGGTGGGCGCGGGACGAGGCGAGCGGACCACGAGTGCGGGCGGCCTCAGTACGCCGGCGGCTCCCCGGGCGGGGCGAGCAGCGCGGCGCCGGCCTCCGCCCAGGCCAGCAACTGCTCGTCCGCGCCCGGGCGGGCGACCCACTGCGAGCCGATCGGGAGCCCTTCGCCGGTGCGGCCGGCGGGCAGGCACAGCGACGGCCAGCCCGCGAAGCTCCACGGCCCGCACATCACCGGGTCGCCCGTGTCGGACAGGCCGCGCGGCGCGGGCCCGGTGGCGGCCGGGCAGATCCACACGTCCACCCCGGCCCGGCCGGTCGCGGCGAGCAGCCCGGTCCGAAAGGTGTCGCGGGCCCGCAGCGCCCGCTCGTACCGGGCGGGCGAGACCGCCTGCCCCGCGCGGACGGTGGCCGCGGACTGCGGACGGTAGTAGTCGCCGTACCGCGCGAACCACACGGCGTGGCTGCGCGCGGCCTCATGGCGGTTGAGGGCGGACAGGTCGTCGGCGACCGCCGCGAAGTCGGCGAACATCGGCACCCGCCGCACCTGGTTGCCGGCCCGGGCCAGCGCCGCCACCTGCCGTTCGAGGGCGGCGCGCGCCTGCCGCCCGGCCCGCTCCAGATACGGCCCGTCGGGCACGCCGAAGACCGGTGGGCGGGGTGCGGCCCCTCGGACCGGCCGCCAGCCGTCGCACAGCGCGGCCGCCGCCGCGCCGACCGCGGCGGGCGTCGCGGCGAACACCCCGAGGGTGTCCAGCGTCGGCGCGTTGGGCACGACCCCGCCGGTCGGGATGCGGCCGGCCGTCGGCTTGAAGCCCACGACACCGCAGTACGACGCCGGGCGGACGACCGAGCCGACGGTCTGCGTGCCGAGCGCCAGCGGCACCATGCCCGCCGCGACCGCCGCGGCGGACCCGCTGCTGGAACCGCCGGGGGTGTGGTCGGGCGCCTGCGGGTTGCGGGTGGGGCCCGGCGCGCTCATCGCGAACTCCGCGGTCACCGTCTTCCCCGCGACCACCGCGCCGGCCGCGCGCAGCCGGTCCACGACGGCCGCCTGCGGCCCCGCGAACACCTCCGGGGGCAGCCGCGACCCGGCGCGCGTCGGCAGCCCGTCCACGCGCACGATGTCCTTGACCGCCACCGGCACGCCGAACAGCGGTGGCCGCCCGCCCGGCACCGGCCATCGCGCGTGCACGTCGGCCAGTTCGCGGCGCAGCCGCTCCCGCCGGGCGGCAGCCGGCTCCGCGCCGCCGACGAACGCCGCGACACGGCCGTCCCGTTCCTCGATGCGCGCGCACAGCTCGTCCACCGTCACCGACGGCCGGCCGTCCACGCCATACGTTCGCAGGTCCACGACGGCCAGGGTGCCAGGCCGAGCGGCGGACGGTCAGGGGCGGTTGCCGAGTTCGGCCCAGACCTTCTTGCCGCGGCGCAGCGGGACGGCGCCCCAGGACGTGGCGAGCGCGGTCACCAGCAGGAGGCCGCGGCCGCGTTCGTCGCGCTCGTCGGGGCGCAGCAGCACCGGCAGTTCGGGGGAGTGGTCGGTCACGGCCACCCGGACGAGGCGGCCGCCCGGCCGGGTGATCGACACCCGCAGCCGCGTACCGGTGGTGTGCCGGGCGGCGTTGGCGACCAGCTCGTCCACCACCAGCGCGGTGTCGTCGGCGAGGTCGTCCAGCGCCCACACGCTCAGCACGATCGTGACGAGGCTCCGCGCCGGGCGTGCGCTCTGCGGCGCACAGGGCAGCGTCGCCTCGTAGCCGGGGTGGCCGCGGGGGTTGGCGACGGCGGTGACGGTCATGGGGATCTCGATGTGCGCTGGTGGGACGGGCGGTGGGCCGGTCGTTCTGCTGGTCGGTGTGGCTGCTGTGCTGGTGATCGGCTAGCTCCTGCCCGCCCAGGCGCCTCCCGCACCACGATTAGCCGGAATGCGTGGCAATTCCCTCCATTCGGCCGTACGGCGGGTGGGGCGCGGGTCGGCCGTGGCCGCGCCCGCCTGGGCGGATAGGGTCGGCCGCAAGCCCCGCAGCGGGCCGTTCGCCGCCGCCGTACCGGGAAGGAACCGTGCAGGGGCCCATGCGTGTCGACCGACTCGACCACCTCGTGCTGACCGTCCGGGACATCGACGCCGCCGTCGCCTTCTACACCGGCGTGCTGGGCATGACGGAGGTGACGTTCCGCGGCGGGCGGAAGGCGCTCGTCTTCGGGCAGAGCAAGATCAACCTGCACCGGGCGGGGCACGAGTTCGAGCCGAAGGCCGCCCGCCCGACACCGGGCAGCGCCGACCTGTGCCTCATCGTGGCCGAGCCGCCGGCCCAGGTCGTCGCCGAACTCGCCGCGCACGGCGTCGCGGTGGAGGAGGGCCCGGTCGAGCGCACCGGGGCGGCCGGCCCGATCACCAGCGTGTACGTGCGCGATCCGGACGGCAACCTGGTGGAGCTGAGCAGTTACCGGTCCTGACGGCAGGCGGGCCGCCCGCGCTACGCGAGGCCGCCGTTGCTGTGCAGCAGTTGGCCGTTGATCCACTGCCCGCGCGGCGAGCAGAGGAAGCCGACCAGGTCCGCGGTGTCCTGCGGGGTGCCCAGCCGGCCGAGGGGGGTCTGCGCGGCGAGTTCGGCCCGCAGCTGCCCGGTCATCCAACCGGTGTCCACCGGACCGGGGTTGACGGCATTGGCGGCCACCCCGAGATGCGCCAGCTCGCGCGCGGCGGCCTGCACGATCCGGTCCAGCGCGCCCTTGCTCGCGCCGTACGGCAGGTTGCCCACGGTGTGGTCGCTGGTGAGCGCCACGATCCGCCCGGTGCCGTACGGCCTGGCGAAGCGGCGGCCGAACTCCCGTACCAGCAGCCAGCTCGCGCGGGTGTTGACCGCGAAGTGGCGGTCGAAGCTCTCGACGGTGGTGTCCAGCAGGCCGGAGTCCACCGACTCGCAGTGGCACATCACCAGCGCGGTGACCGGCCCGA
This sequence comes from Actinacidiphila sp. bgisy144, assembly GCF_057708105.1. Lineage (NCBI taxonomy): Bacteria > Bacillati > Actinomycetota > Actinomycetes > Kitasatosporales > Streptomycetaceae > Actinacidiphila > Actinacidiphila sp. bgisy144. Next base: position 75,292 of record NZ_JBYIRM010000038.1, read on the forward strand.
GTTGCCGCTCGGCCGCGTCGAACACCTGCTCAGCGGCGCCTACCTGGGCGAGGTCCGCCTCGATCGCGGCGGTGGCCGCGCCGTGTCCGGCCAGCTGGGCCGCCACCGCCCCGGCCGCACCGGCTTCCACGCCCCACGGCATCCGCGTGTCGTACGGCGTCCAGTAGCTGAACGCCAGGTCCCAGCCGGACGCGGCCAGGTGCGCGGCGATCGCCGCGCCGATCCCCACGGTGCGCCCGACCCCGGTGACCAGCGCCACCGGTCGGGCCGCGGGCGCGGCGGGCTGGGCGTCTGCGGCGGGCCGGGCGTCGTCGGAAGGTGCCACAGCCGCCGATCCTCGGCCCCCCGGCCCCCGCCCGCAACGGGTTTACGCCCCGGCAGGCACCCCGCGGGGACCTGCGGACCTGCCCCCGCGGCCGGTCGGGCATCGACGGTGCGACCGGCCGCGGGGAGGGTTCGGGGAGGGCGCGGGGAGATGTCAGCAGTCGTTGTCCGCGGGCTTGCCGGCGAAGCGGTTCGCCAGGAAGATCTCGACGGAGACCGCCCGGAAGGCGACCTCTTCGGCGTGCTCGCCGAGCAGGTCGCGGACCTTGTCCACGGTGCCGCCGGCCGCGCACCAGTTGTCGACGGTGGTGTTGTCCTGGCCGACGGGCACGATCTCGTCGGTGTCGGCGTGGTAGTCGTACACGGGCGTGGCGGGGGCGGCGGTGCCGAGGGTGTTGGTGCGCAGGACGGCCGCGACCGAGGGGACGGAGAAGGGGTCGGCGACGGACGTGTCCTCGCTGAGCTTGCGGAAGGCGTAGGCCGGCAGGATGTTCAGCTCGCAGGTGCCCTTGATGGACGCGAAGTCCTGCTGGCCCTTGGCGTTGAGCAGCCCGGCGATGCCCGCCTCGGGGAACTCGGTGGAGATGCCGTAGGCGGCGGCGAACTCGAAGCCGGCGAATGCGGTGCCGTCGATGTACCGCCCGACGGCGGCCGGGTCGGAGGGCAGCCCGCCGATCGCGGCACCGGCCAGCTTCACGTCCGGCGCGTAGGACGGCTGGAGCTGCGCGGCCCAGCCCGTCGCCTCGGCGCCGCCCGAATAGCCGTCCAGCGCCCAGGGGTTGGCGGAGCCGACGCCCGCGGTGTTGAACGCCTTGACCGCGCGGATGCCGTCCAGGACGGCGTGGCCGGCCTGCGGCCCGGCGAGGAACACCGACTTGGGCCCCTCGAAGTCCGGCACCGCCACCGCCCAGTTCGCGGCGAGCAGTTGGGCGCCGAGCGCGGCGTCCTGCACGTCCTGGCCGGTGGCGATCTGGTACGAGGGCGCGCAGCTGGTGCCGACGCTGTCCTCGGGCGTCTGGAGCGAGACCACCGGCCGCTTCCCGGACCCGGTCCAGGCGGCCTTGGGCACCACCAGCGTCGTGACGGCCAACTCCGGCTGCCCGTGCGAGTCGTTGGTGCGGTAGGAGATCTGCCAGGCGTTCACCGGCACGGAGATGCCGAAGAGGTTGACGTCCGGCACGGCGCGGCTGTCCACGATCGCCCCGGCCGGGTAGGAGGCGATGCCGGCGGGGGCGGCGTAGAAGGGGTCCTGGTCCGGCACGGTCGAGCCGGGCGCGGTGGTGGCGGACGGCGCCGCGGCCGAGGCGGCAGCGGCGGGCAGGAACGTGCAGGTGCAGGCGAGTGCGGCGGTCACGGCCAGGGCGTAGGGCTTGCGCACGGCTCTCCTCGGGTGCTCGGGTGCTCGGGGTGCGGGGCTGTTTCGGCGGGCTCGGGGGCGCGGGGCGGTCCGGTGCGCGCGGGGCGGGTGGGCCGGACCGGGGGGACGGGGACGGCGGGTCTGCCGGGACGGGACCACGCCATCATGGGCCGGGCCGGCCGCCGGTGAGCCTGGGGCGGTGGCGCAGACTTTCACCCGCGGGGTTGTGATCGCGCACAAAGCCGGGAGCGGCACTTCACACCGGGGTTACCCGTAGGTAATAGTGGAAGGTCCCGTATCGGGGCGCGTACGGCTCCGCGATCCGACCCGCGCGCCCGCAACCCGCGAGGTGCCCTGTGACGACGCAGCCCGCGGCGGAGCCAGGCCCCGCCGCCCCGACGCCCGCCCCGACGCCCGCCCCGACGCCGGCTCCGACGCCCGCTCCGATCACCATCGGCGGCACCCCGCTGGACAAGCGCCTGGTCACCTCCGTCCACGAACTGGCCGCGCGGGTGGTCGCCCGCCTGACCGAGCGGATACCGGTCTACGCCTCGCTGCCCGCCGAGCAGCTGCGCGGCGACATCACCGCGGTCGTCGTCCGCGGCATCCGCTCCTTCGCCCAGGTGCTGCGGACCGGGCAGCCGCCCACCGCGGGCCAGTTGGAGCTGACCCACCGCTCGGCGGTGCGCCGCGCGCAGGAGCACATCCCGCTGGACGCGGTCGTCGGGGCGTACTTCCTGGGGGCGTACGAGTGCCTGGACGAGGTGCTGGCCGACGCCGGGCCGGACGACCTCGCGGATGTGCTCGCCACGCAGAAGCTGCTGCTGCGCTACCTCGACGTGGTCACCGAGTCGGTCTTCGCCGGCTACATCGCCGAGAGCCAGGCGGCGCTGGGCGAGCGGCAGAGCGCGCGCCAGGCGCTGCTGTCGGCGCTGCTGGACGGGGGCGCGGCGCGGCAGGCGGCCGAGCGGGCGGGCATGCGGCTGCCGGACCGCTACTGGGTGGTGAGCGTGGCGGCCGCGCCGCACCCGGACGAGCGCGCCCCCGGCGTCGATCCGAACATCGCGGCGGGCCGCAAACTGCGGCGGATGCGGGCGGAGTTGGACCGCTGGGCGCATGGCGAGGCGCTGTCGGCGCTGTCGCCCGACGGGGGCGTGGCGCTGATTCCGGCCGCGCCCGCCGCGCACCCGGAGGCAGCCGCGCCCGCCGACGCCGACGCCGACTTCGAGCGGCTGGCCGGGCTGCTGCGGGACATGGCGCGCTCCTGCGGCGCGCCGCTGACCGCCGCGGCGGTGGCCGCGCCGCCGCAGGACGTGGCCGGGGCGGCCCGGCTGGCCGCCCGGGTGCGGCAGGTCGCCGTCGGCTGCGGGCGCGGGCCGGGCTTGTACCGGCTGGACGATGTGCTGCTGGAGTACCAGCTCACGCTGCCCAGCCCGGCCCGCGACCGGCTCGCCGCGCTGCTGCGCCCGCTGGAGGGCCGGGCGGACCTGCTGGAGACGCTGCGGACGTTCCTGGCCTGCGGGCTGGACCGCCGGCGCACCGCCGAGCAACTGCACGTCCACCCGAACACGGTGGACTACCGGCTGCGCCGCACCAGCGCGCTGACCGGCCTGAACGCCGCGCACGGCCCGGACCTGCCCAGGCTCCAGGCCGCGCTGGCGGCGTACGGCGCGTGACGCGCCCGGCTCGGCTCCCCGCCGGCTCGGCTCCCCGCCGGCTCGGCTCCGCGCCGGTTGGGGTCGCTTCGGGCCGGCCTCCCGGCCGGCTCCCGATCAGCCCCCGGTCGGCCCGCCCGTCGGCTTCGCGCTCAGCCCTTGCTCGACCCGAGCGACAGGCCCGCGATGAACTGCCGCTGGAGGCACAGGTAGACCACCAGCGTCGGGATCGCCGCGATCATCGCGGCCGCCGCGATGAGGTTCTGGTTGCTCACGAACTGCCCCTGGAGGTTGGCCAGCGCCGACGTCACCGGGCGCTTGTCGCCCGAGGACATCAGGGTGATCGCCCAGAAGAAGTCGTTGTAGATCCAGGTCGTCAGCAGTGTCGCGAGCGCCGCCAGCGCGGGGCGGCACAGCGGCACCGTCAGCCGCCAGAACCGCGTCCACAGGCCGGCGCCGTCCACGAGCGCGGCTTCGTACATCTCGCCCGGGATCGACCTCATGTAGTTGCTCAGCACGAAGACGCAGAAGCCGAGCTGGAAGGAGACGTTGATGACGATCAGCCCGAAGATCGAGTTGTACATCAGCCCGCTGTCGGCCAGGAAGTGCGGCAGCGGGATCTTCAGGTAGATCCGGTAGAGCGGGGTGATGATGACCTGCTGCGGCAGCAGGTTGCCCGCGGTGAACAGGATCAGCAGCGCCACGTTGGCCTTGACGTTGACCCGGACCAGCACGAAGGCGACGCCCGAGGCCAGGGCCAGCACGATCACCACCGCCGGCACCGTGATCAGCACCGAGTTCCAGAAGAAGTGCCCCATGTCCGACTGCGACCAGGCGTCCGAGAAGTTCTTGAACGTCAGGTGGTGCGGCATCGACACGTAGCCGTACTTGCGGGTGTCGGAGTAGGGGCGCACCGCCACGTAGAGGGCGAAGAGGATCGGCAGGATCCACAGCACCGAGGCGATGATCAGGAACGCCTGTGAGGCGATCTGCCCGCGCAGCCGCGGCTTGGCGCCGGGGCCGCCGGTCCGCGGCTCCTTCGCCTGCGGCCGGGTAAGGGTCTCGGAGCTCACGGGGTGTCCTCCCGGCGGAACGCTTGATATAGGAAGATCGTGATCGGCACCAGGGAGATCACCAGGAGCACCACGCCGAGCGCGGAGCCGAAGCCGACCCGCTGCGTCTCGCCCACGATGTTCGAGGTCACCAGCACCGACAGCAGTTCAAGGCCGTTGATGCCCTTGTTGGTGATGTAGACGAGGTCGAAGGCGCGCAGGCTCTCGATGACGGTGACCACCATGATGACGATGTTGATCGGCTTCATCACGGGGAAGATCACCCGCCAGAAGGTCTGCCAGGGGTTGGCGCCGTCCATCAGCGCCGCCTCGCGCAGCGTCGGGTCGACGGCCTTGAGCCCGGCCAGGTAGAGGATCATCACGTACCCGGCCTGCCGCCAGGTCGCCTCCAGCAGCACCGCCCACAGGTTCAGGTGCGGATTGCCCAGCCAGTCGATCGCGTTGCTGTCGCCGTTTCTGCCGATCACCGTGTTGATCAGGCCGTAGTTCTGGGAGTAGACGAACTCCCAGATGATGCCGATCAGCGCCAGCGACAGCATCACGGGCAGGAAGAGCAGGCTCTGGTAGATCCGGGTGCCGCGCAGACCGCGGTCGAGCAGCACCGCGAAGAGCATGCCCAGCGGGGTGGCGATCACCACGAAGACCGCCAGCCACAGCAGGTTGTGCCGCACCGCGGGCCAGAACTCGGGGTAGATGGTGGCGGCCTGGTGGTAGTTCTGCACGCCGTACCAGCAGCCGTTGTTGAGGATCGACGGCATGTTCGGCTGGCAGGTCTTCTCGTGCAGGCTGCCCACGCCGTTCCACTTGGTGAACGACAGCAGCACCGTGCCGATCGCCGGGAACCAGACGAAGGCCAGGTCGAGCAGGAGGGGTATGCCGAGCAGTACCGCGACCACGACCCGGTCGCGGACGGTCATCGTGCGCAACCGCCGGCGGCGGCGCCGGGCCGGGGACGTGGAGTCCGCGGGCTTGTCCGACACCGCCGCCGGGGTACGCCCCTGGGACGTAGCGCTCATCAGGAGTAGATCGCCTTCGCCTGCTTCTCCGCGCTCTGCTGGAGCTTGGTGATGTTGGACGTGCTCGGGTCGTCGATGAACTTCTGGCAGATCGCGATCATCGCGTTGGCCATGGCCGGGTCCGAGTCGCGGTCCATGAACTGCGCGACCGCCTTGCACTTGGCGATCTCCTGCACCGACTTCTTCTGGATCGCGTCGTAGGTCGGCACCTGAAGGCCCGTGACCAGGCCGACGTCCCACTGGTCGGTCTTGAGGTACGTCGACTCGGCCGCGCCGGTGCCGATGTACTCCAGGATCGCCTTGGCGGCGTCGGAGTTCTTCGCCTTCTTGCTGAGCATGAACCCGTCGGTGGGCGCGTCCATGTAGTCCTGGCCCCACTGCGGGTTGATCGCCGGGAAGGTGAAGAAGTCCAGGTCGGCGAGGTCGGCCTTGTCCGCGACGTACTGCGCGGCGACCTGGTTGGTGCCCTGGAACATCATGCCGGCCTTCTTCTCCTCCAGCGTCTTCGCGGCGTCCTGCCACAGCCGGCCGTTGGCGCCGGTCTGGGTGTAGGGCAGGATCTCGGCCCAGTGCTGGAAGACGGTGTGCACGCCCTGGTCGGTCCACGGGATCTTGTGGGTCATCAACTTGGTGTGGTAGTCGTACCCGTTGATCCGCATGTTGAGGATGTCGAAGGTGCCGAGCGCCGGCCAGCCGTCCTTGTCGGCGAAGGCGATCGGGACCAGGCCGTCCTTCTTCATCTGCTTCGCCAGCGCGACGTACTCGTCCCAGGTGGTGGGGATCGTGTAGTGGCGCTTGGCGAACTCGCTCTTGTTGTAGAAGACCACCCACGGGTAGTTGTAGATCGGCACCAGATACTGGTGGCCGTCGAGCCCGGTGGAGAGTTTTTTCGCCGCGGCGCTGAAGTTGCCGCCTATCTTCTCCCACACGTCGTCGAGCGGTTCGGCCAGGCCCTGCGCGGCGAAGTACTGCATGCGGTATCCGGCGAACCAGGTGAAAAGGTCGTCCGGGGTGCCTTGCAGGTAACTCGTGATGTTTGTCTGGAAAGTGTCGTGGTCGACCGTGTTGATTTTGACCTTCACCTTGGTCGCCGCGGTGGCCGCGGTGGTGAGGGCCGCGAACGCGGTCTTGACAGCCGGGTCGGAGTAGTTCGACCCGAATGTCACCGTGCTGCCCGCAACGGGCTGCTTGCTCTCCGACTTCTTCTTGTCGGAACCCCCGCACGCCGCGAGCAGGCCGCCGCCCGCGGCGGTGAGGCCCGCGGCCCCGACGCCCCTGAGCAGATTCCTGCGGGTCGCGGACAGCGGGCTGCCCGTGCTGCCCGACGACTCGACCTCCGACATGGTGCCTCCATGTGTGTGTGGGCGTATCCGGTGTACCGCTGGCGAAATCCGGCGGGTGAGCCCTGACGCGGCGTCACTGTCCGTCGATCCGTTTCCAACAGAAGTCACCAAGATGAAACGCCATCGCAATCGCAGGGTAGTTCTACGCCACATGTAGAAGGGCGTCAACGCCTCCCCGGGGATGCGTTGCCGGACCGTGATGCGCACATGTTGTTTAATCGTGTTCACTTCCGTGAACTCGATCAACTCGATAGCGCGGAACGGCGAATACCGCAGGTCCGCGGGTGTGGGGGGGGGGGGGGGGGGGGGGGGGG
>NZ_JBYIRM010000039.1:0-78393 GCF_057708105.1 Actinacidiphila sp. bgisy144
CGAGCCGTAGGCCGTGTCCGACACGTCCCGCGCGGCCGCAGCGAGAGGACACCCACCGTGCCCCGTTCCGTGCCCATCGAGCCGCCCCGTAGGCCGTTGACCGACGGCATCGTGACCGTACGGCTGAGGCGTGAGTCCGACCTGGGAGCGGTCGAGGCCGCGAGCCACGACGTCGAGACGCGCCGCTGGCTGGCGGACGCCCCGATGGACGCCGAGGCACGGCGCACCGCGATGGCCCGGGTGGAGCAGGCGTGGCACAGCGGCAGCGCGGCCCCGTCGGTGATCGCGGACACGGTGACGGACGAGCCGGTCGGGCTGGTGAACCTCCAGTTCCGCACCGACGACGTCGCCTCGATCGCCTACACCGTCTTCCCGGCCCACCGCCGCCGCGGCATCGCCCCGCGCGCCGTCCGCCTCGTGACCGCCTGGGCCTTCCGCGACCTCGCCCTGACCCGGCTGCTGCTGGAGGCCGACGAGGCGAACACCGCATCGCTCCGGGTCGCCGAGAAGTGCGGCTTCCGCCGCCTCGGCACCCGCACCTCCCCCACGTCCGACGGCACCGTCCCGCGCGGCACCGCGCTCTTCGTCCGCACCGCCGCCTGACGGCCGTCGTGAGCGGCGCGCCGCGGCCGTCGGATCGCGCGGACGCCGGCGGCGGGGCTCACCGCACCGGGAGGCTGGAGCCGCGGACCACCAGTTCCGGGAGGAGCACCGCGCGTTGGTGCTGGTGCAGGGCGGCGCGGGGGCCGGTCTCCTCCAGGAGGAGTTCCGCGGCCATGCGGCCCATCTCGGCGGCCGGCTGCCGTACGGAGGTCAGGGGGACCACGGCGGCCGCCGCGAACTCGATGTCGTCGTAGCCGACGATCGCCAGGTCGCGCGGGACGGCGATCCCGGCGGCGTAGACGACCTGGAGGACGCCGAGGGCCAGCAGGTCGTTCGCGCAGAAGACCGCGGTGGGGCGCTGCGCGAGGCCCAGCAGGCGGGAGGCGGCGTCGCGGCCGGCGGCGACGTCCAGCCGCTGTGCAGGGATCTCCAGCAGCGCCTCGGGCCCGAGCCCGGCCTCTGCGAGGGCCTGGAGCATGCCGTCCCGGCGGTCCTTGACCTGCTGGAGGTGCGGCGGCCCGCTGATGTACGCGATGGTGCGGTGCCCGGCCGACACCAGGTGGCGGCCGGCGAGCGCGCCCCCGATCGTGTCGTCGACCGACACCGAGCAGCCGTCGTCGGCCTCCCCCGCGCCCCGGTCCACCAGGACGAACGGCACGTTCTGCTGCCGCAGCAGCTCCAGGCTGGCGCCGGTCGGGTCGGCCGGGGTGAGCAGTACCCCGCGCACCCGCTGCTCGGCGAAGAGCGAGATGTACGTCGCCTCCTCGCTGGCGCTCTGCCCGCTGTTGCAGAGCATCACGCCGAGCTCCGCCTCGCGCGCCGCGGACTCCGCGCCGCGCGCGACGTCCACGAAGAACGGGTTGCCCATGTCGAGGACGAGCAGCGCCATGATCCGGCTCTGGCCGGCCCGCAGCTGGCGGGCGGACTCGCTGCGGACGTAGCCGAGTTGCTTGATGACGCTCTGCACGCGGTCCCTGGTCTCCTCCGAGACCAGGTCGGGGCGGTTGATCACATTGGACACCGTGCCCACCGACACGCCGGCCTGCCGCGCCACGTCCTTGATCCCGACCATTCGCACCATGTTCTCCTCAGAGGGGGCTCCGCGCACCGCCGGACCGCAATGTACTGAACGGGTCGGCGATCTCCCCATTGAAACAGTTCACTCGACCTGCCGCTGCGGCGGCCCACTCCACCCACGGGCGCCGTCGCCAACCGGCCCACCGCGCCCTTCCCGTACGGCCCGCGACCGATTGAAACTATTCAACCCGGTCCCCCGACCCTAGGACCGACCTCGGCAGACGTCAACCCTCACCCCCTGACATACACCCCCACACCCGCCCGATCCCCCGATTTGATGCTTTCAATACAACCCCGCACCTGCGCGGCACGGGCGGGCAGGGGGCGCGGGGCCGCCGTCACCGCGCGGGGAAGTCCGTCTCCGGGGCGGTGGCGGCGTTGGCGGCGAGGTCGGCGCGCAGCGCCTCGACCTTCGCGGTGGCGTAGGCGTGCGCGTCGGAGCCCAACAACTGGCGCAGCGGTCCGCCGGCGGCGGCCCGGCGGACGATGGCGGCGGCGCCCTCGACCGGGTCGCCGAGCTGGTGGCCCTGGAGTGCGAGGTGCTCCGCGACCATGGTGCGCACCGCCGGGTAGTGCGCGGACACCTCCGCGGGCAGGGCGAGCGAGTCGGTCGTCAGGAAGGACGTGCGGAAGTACCCGGGTTCCACGAGGGCGACCTCGATGCCGAACTCCGCGACCTCGGCGGCCAGCGCCTCGGTCAGGCCCTCCAGCGCGAACTTGCCCGCGCAGTACAGCGCCCAGCCGGGGACCGCGGTGAGGCCGAGCACCGACGAGACGTTGATGACGCGGCCCGCGCGCTGCCCGCGCAGGACCGGCAGCGCCGCCCGCAGGACGTTCCACACTCCGACGATCTGCACGTCGAGCATGGCGCGCACTTCCTTGTCGCCGGTCTCCTCGACCGCGCCCAGGAAGCCGTAGCCGGCGTTGTTGACCACCGTGTCCAGGCGGCCGAAGCGCTCGACGGTCCGGTCGACGGCGTTCTTGACCTGCGCCTCGTCGGTCAGGTCGACCGTCAGCGGCAGCAGCCGGGAGGTGTCGGTGTCCGGGCCCAGGGCGGCGGTGAGCCGGTCGGCGGAGCGGGTGGTGGCCGCCACGCTGCCGCCCAGGGCAAGCAGGTGCCGGACGAGTTCCAGGCCCAGGCCGCGGGAGGCGCCGGTGACGAACCAGGTGCCGGGGAAGCCGCCGGGAGCCGTGCCGTCGGAGGAGGCGGGAGCAGTGGCGGAAGCAGTGGCGGAAGCAGTGGCGGGAGAGCTGCTGGAAGAAGAGGTGGAAGTGGTCATGGCGATCCTTCGCGAGGCCGGAGCTGAGGCCGGAGCTGACGGGGGGGTGCGGCCGGGGCGGTGGTCCGCGGTCCGGCGCTGCCCTCCACTCTGGTCGCGTGCCACGCCCCTCGCGGCGCCATGATCGGCCCTCTCGCGCCCCGGTCCCGGCTGACTAGGACGCACCGACCCAGGTAAGGCGCCCGGCGCCCGCGGGGGGTCGTCCACACTGGAGGCATGGCCGCCACCACCAACCGCGAACTCGCCGACTTCCTCCGGCGCGCCCGCGCCCAGTGCGACCCGGCGCGGGCCGGGCTGCCGCCGGACGGCCGGGTCCGGCGCGTCCCGGGCCTGCGGCGCGAGGAGGTCGCCCGGCTGGCCGGGGTCTCCGCGGACTACTACGCCCGGCTCGAACAGGGCCGCCGGATCACCCCCTCCCCCGCCGTCGTGGAGGCGGTCGGCCAGGCGCTCGGGCTCGACGCCGCCGGGCGGGCGCACCTGGCCGACCTGATCGGCACCACCGCCGGCCCCGTACGCACCCGCCCGCCCGGCGTGCAGCGCCTGCGGCCGGGCGTCCACCAGCTGCTGGACTCGCTGGACGGCGGCACCCCGGCCCTCGCGCTGGGCCGCCGCGCCGACGTCCTCGGGGCGAACCGGCTGGCCCGGGCGCTGTTCGCGGACTTCGACGCCTTTCCGGCCGCGGAGCGCAACTACACCCGCTGGCTGTTCCTCGACCCGGGCGCCCGGGCCCTCTTCGTGGACTGGGAGGTGCAGGCCCGGGCGGCCGTGGAGAGCCTGCGGCTGGACGCCGGCCGCGACCAGGGCGACCCGGCCGCGCAGCGGCTCGTCGCGGAACTGCGGGAGCGCAGCGGCGACTTCGACCGGTGGTGGCGCAGCCACCGCGTGCACCAGCGCACCCACGGGTCGAAGCGCCTGCGCCACCGGCTCGTCGGCGACCTCACCGTCGAGTACGAGACGCTCACCCTGCCCGGCGACAGCGAGACAGTGCTGTACCTCTACACCGCCGCCGCCGGATCGTCCTCCCGCCGGGCGCTGGACCTGCTCGCCTCCTGGGCTCCCGAAGCCGGCGCCGGGCGGAAGAACGTCCGCGTCCTCAGGCCAGGGGCGCCTGACCGTACGGCGTGAGGCGGACCGGGCCGATCAGGCCGTAGGGCTGCGCGGCCATCGTGCCGTAGACCGAGGGGTCGCAGACCCGCAGGCGGTTGCCGAGAGTGGTGGCGACCTCCACCTCGATGGTGTTGTCGCCGCGCCGCAGGCAGCCGCCGAGGTCGACGACGGGGTGGAGGTGGTCGACGGGCGGGAGGGCGCGGCCGTTGACGGTCACCCGGCAGGTGTCGTAGACGGTGCCGAGGTCGAGGTAGGCGCCGTAGCCGCCGGTCCAGGGGCCGTCGAGGTGCACGGTCGTGCGGTAGGTGCCGATCCCGGAGGCGTCGGCGATGTCCGGCAGGGTGGGCCAGGCGGCGAGGGCGTCCAGGGACAGGTGGTGGCGGACGACCGAGGTGGTGGTGGCGGTGGCGCCGGGCTGCCAGTCCTCGACGTCGAGGTCCCACTGCGTCAGCGTCGTCGACTGCGGTATCCCGCTCAGGGTGGTGTGCACCGTACCGCCCTTGGACAGCGCGGTGGTGTAGCGGCCGTCGGCGGTCGCGCGCACCACGAGCTGCCCGTCCGCGAAGAGCGCTTCCTGCGCGTCGGTGGTGACCGCGTGCGGGTCCTTGGCGTTGCGGTCGCCGAACAGCCCGGGCGCCCCGACCGCCACCACCATCGTCTCGCCGGGCTGGAGGGCCACGCGGAAGGTCACCGCGCCGTCCTTCCCCTCGGTGTACTGCCCGATGCGGGTGATCTCGCCGGTCCACAGGTCCAGCAGGTAGGGCACGTCGCCGGTGCGCTGCCGCGGCAGGGTCACGTCGTGGTCGATCGCGGCGACCGGCGGCTTGACGGTCTCGGCGTGCTTGCCGTTGCAGAAGTAGTAGTAGTCCACGCCGCCTGCGTACCGGTGGGCGTTGAGCAGCGTGGAGCTCGCGCCGTAGGAGACGTACGGGGTGATGCCGAGGTCGGCGAGCGCGGTCGGGATCTGGGTGAGGTCGCTGAGCACGCGCACCCGCGGCTGGGCGAGCAGTTGCGCCATGACCGCGGCCAGGCGGGCGTTCTGGCCGCCGGGGTCGACGCCGGGGATGCTCGGGGCGGACCAGTCGCCGAGCAGGATGATCGGCAGTCCGGCCTTGGTGAAGGCGAGGAACTTCTCGGCGGTGGCGACGGACAGGGTGATGTCCATGCTGGAGAAGCGGTCGCCCTCGACGAAGACCGCCTGGTAGGCGGCGCCGTTCGCGGCGAGCTTGCCGCCGGTGACCTTGGCCGCGGGCAGGCTGAGCAGCGGTTCGCTGATGAAGGAGTGGTTCCAGCCGAGGGTGATGCCGGTCGCGGTGAACCAGGAGGTGCCGATGCCGGTGTCGGCGTAGCCGGTCTGCCGGAAGACGGCGACGTCGATGCGCGGCTTCCCGCTCTGGAGCACCTGGTGGATGCGCGAGAGGTAGCCGGACATGTCGGCGATGTGGCGCCAGGTCGGGTGCCGCGGCCCCCAGGACTCGGCGTAGCCGACGGCGCCCTTGTACGGGGTGAAGGCCGCGTAGCCGGGCCACTGCACGCCGGGCAGTTCCGCGTAGGAGAAGCCGTGGATGACCGTCTGGTTGACGCCCGCGGCGTACGCGCCGCCCATGGTGAGCAGGAACTTCTGCCAGGTGGTGCTGTAGGCGCCGCCGGTGTAGGCGCCCGACTCGCAGGACAGGATGGTGGTGCCGGCCATGTCCCGGCCGCCGGTGAGGCTGCGGTAGTCGTCCAGGTTGTGGAAGCCCAGCGACTCGCCCTCAGGGATGTCGAGGATCGCGGCGGTGTACGTCGCGTCGGTCTGGAGGCCGTACGGCTGGGCGCGCAGCTTCAGGCCGAGGGCGTTGGCCCACTTCTTCACGGCCGTGGCGTGGTGCTCGTTGTACAGCTCGGACAGCGTCTGCCAGTAGTCGTGGCTGACCTCGCGGGTCAGCCGGGCGACGAACGTGTACGCCTGGTTGCCGCCGCTGACGAGCAGGGTCGGCAGGTAGGGCAGCAGGTCGTAGCCGCGGCGGCGGGCGAACTCCGCCAGCACGTCGGGCGTCCACAGCAGGGACTTGCTCTCCAGCTCGATGGAGTCCTCGAACAGGGCGCCGCCGGCCTTGGCGATGAGCCGCCGCACCGGCTTCGTGAGCAGGTCCGACTCCCAGAAGTCGGTGATCGCGTGGGTGCCGGCGGGGCTGAAGTGGTCCACGACGTAGGCGGCGGGCACGGTGTGCGGGCCGGCTTCCGGGGTCTGGCCGACGCCGCGCTGCCAGTACGCGAACAGCAGGTAGGTGCCGTCGGCGGGCGCGGTCCAGGAGATCCGCGCGCCGACGGCCGCGTCGCTGGACGTCCAGGTCCTGGGCCCGGTGACGCCGGCGGTCAGGTCGGTCACCGAGTCCGCGTCCAGACCGGTGAGCTTGGTGGTGCTGTAGGCGGTGTCCACGCGTACGGCCTGGACGGCGACGAGCGTCTGCCGCGTCACCGTGCTCGCGGCGGCGGCCGCCGGGGCCGGTACGGTCCCGGCGTAAGTGGCGCCCGCGGCCACGGACACCACGCCGTGGGCGAGTTCCTTGAGCGCGCCGTCGCTGTCCGGGGTGATGGTGGGGACGGCTGCCGGCCAGGCGGGGCCGATGGTGATGTCGACGGTCATGCCGCGCTTGTCGGCCTGCTCCAGGGCCGCTTCGACGCCCGCGATCCAGGAGGGGCTGCCCCAGCCGTGGTGCGCGGTGTCGAGTACGGACGTGTCGTCGACGCTGTGGTGCACCGCGGAGATCTCGACGCCGCCGAAGCCCGCGTCCGCGATCTGGTCGATCTCCCGGCGCAGTTCGGCCGGGTCGACCAGGCCGTCCGGCCACCACCAGCGGAACTTCGGCTGGAGCGGGCGGGCGGGGGCGGCCAGCCAGTCCGCCTTGCCGGTGCCCTTCGCGGCGGCGGACGCGGCGGCGTTCGCGTCGGCGTGGGGGTTGGCGCCGGTGCTCGCCCCTGAACTCGCCTGCGCGGCGCCCGCCGCCGCGCCCCACGCCAGCGCGGTCATCGCGCCCGTCGCCGCGCCGGCCTGCAACACGCGTCGCCGGGTGAGCCGATCCGTACCCGCTTGTCCCGCGTGCCCCGCCTGCGCTGCCTGCGCTGCCTGTTCCGGCTGACCTGCCTGCCCCGGCTGCTCCTGAACGCCCACGGCTACCCCTCTTCCTCGCGCCCCGCCAACGATGAATCGATTTAATTCCGACCGGACCGTATGGCCGCACTCCGCCCACGTCAATGCAATGAACAGCCTGAATGCGCGTCAGGACGATCTTTTTGCGCACCGATGGGCATTGAAACCCTTCAATCCGCGACTCCTGAGACGCATGTGACCCCCGCGCGCCGGGGCGGCCCGCCGGCGTGGACCGACCCTCGGCCGGGTCCGCTGCGCCGCGGAGGCGCCCGCCGGGAACGCGGGGCCGACCGCTCACGGCTCCCGACGTGAGAGGGGCGCCCGACGTGAGAGGGTGGCGAGGGCACCTGCCCGGGTGTGCGCCGAACGTCCGCTGCCGTGGACGCGCGCGGGGCGGGCGCCGGACGGGAGGCACCGTGCACCGCCCCGACATGTCCCGCGCCGCGCGCCTGGCCGCCCATAGCGCCGTCGCCACCTCGCTCGCGCTGTGCGGCGAGGCCGGGCTGCGTGAACTGCTGGCCGCCGCCACCCCGCTGGGCTCGGGCATCGGCGGGAAGACCCTGCTGCTGGAGGTCGAGGGAACCCCCGTCTTCGTCAAGCAGGTCCGCCTGACCGACCTGGAGCGCCGCCCGGAGCACGTCCACTCCACGGCCAACCTGTTCGGCGTCCCTTCCTGCTGCCAGTACGGCATCGGATGCGGCCCGGGCGTCAGCGCCTGGCGGGAGTCGGCCGTCCACACGATGACCACGAACTGGGTGATCGCCGGGGCGCACGAGGGCTTCCCCCTCACGTACCACTGGCGGGTGCTGACGGACTCCGGCCGGCCGCTACCCGACGAACTGGCCGACGTCGAAGGCACCGTCGGCTACTGGGGCGGCGATGCCGGAGTACGCCGCCGGATCGAGGCGCTCCAGCAGTCGACGGCGAGCCTCACGCTCTTCCTGGAGTACATCCCGCACACCCTCCACGACTGGCTCGGCGCCCAGTTCGCGGCCGGCGACGAAGCGGCCGGGCGCGCCTGCGCCATGGTGGACCGCGAACTGGAGGCCGCCACCTCCTTCATGACCACCCGCGGGCTGCTCCACTTCGACGCCCACTTCCACAACGTCCTCACCGACGGCCGCCGCCTGTACTTCGCCGACTACGGCCTCGCGCTCTCCACCCGCTTCGACCTCACGCCGGGCGAGCGCGGCTTCCACGAGCGCCACCGCGGCTACGACCGTTCCTACACCGCCTCCTACTTCGTCCACTGGCTGGTCAACGCGCTCTACGGCCACCCCCACGGAAGCCCCGAGCGCCACGCCCTGGTCCGCGCCTACGCGGAGGGGCGCCACCACCCCACCGGCATCCCGGCACCCGCAGCGGCCCTCCTCACCCGCGACGCCTCCCTCTCCCTGACGATGTGGCAGTTCCTCCACCAACTGCAACACGAAGACCCCCGAACCCCGTACCCTTTGGACGCGCTTCGCCACACCGCACCATCAGCCAACCCCCTGTGACACGGCGCCCCGGCCCCCCGCTGCTCCCGTTAGGCTGCTGCGATGAGCACTGCCGACGTCGACTCGGCCTTCGTCCGTTCGCTGCCGAAGGCCGAACTCCACGTACACCTCGAGGGCACTCTTGAGCCCGCCACCGCGTTGGCGTGTGCTCGTCGCAACGGGGTGAGTCTGCCGTGGGGCAGCGAGGAGGAGCTGCGGGCGGCCTACGACTTCGCGGACCTGCCGGCCTTCCTCGAGGTGCTCTTCCGGGTGGCCGGCACCCTGCGGCAGCGGCAGGACTTCTACGACCTAGCGATGGACTACCTGCGCCACGCGCACGCCGACGGCGTCACCCGGGCGGAGGTCTTCGTGGGGTCCCAGACCTTCCTCGACGCCGGCGTGCCGATCGAGGTCGTCCTCGACGGCGTGCTCTCCGCTTTCCGCGAAGCCGGCGAGGAATGGGGCATCGACGCCCGGCTGATCTGCACCGCGCAGCGCCACCGGGAGGAGTCCACCGCCCTGGAGCTGCTCGACCTGATCGAGCCGTGGCGCGAGCAGGTCATCGGCATCGGGATGGGCTCCGCAGAGCGGGGCAACCCGCCCTCGAAGTTCGCGCGCTTCTTCGCCGAGGCCCAGCGCCGCGGCTACCGGACCACGATCCACGCCGGCGAGGACGCGCCCGCTTCGTACGTCGTCGAAGCGTTGGAACTCGGGGTGGACCGGATCGATCACGGTGTGGCCGTGGCCGATGACCCGGTGCTCGTCCGCCGGGTGGCCGACCTCGGCATACCGCTGACCATGTGCCCGCTGTCCAACGTCGCGCTCAAGGTGGTGCCGACCCTTGCCGCCCACCCGCTCAAGCGCCTGCTCGACGCCGGTGCGGCAGTCACCCTCAACTCCGACGACCCGCCGTTCTTCGGTGGCTACGTCGCCGACAACTACGTGGCGAGCGCCGCCGGCCTGGGCCTGACCCGGGCGGAACTCGCCCGGCTGGCCGAGAACTCACTGGCCGCCTGCTGGTCGCCGCGCTGACCGGATGACTCCTCGGGCCGCCGAAGCGTAACGGGGGCGGCAGCGCACCTCGCCCGGGTGGCCGGAGGCGGGCTACTCGGCGGGGAAGAGACGGCGCGCCGTCATGGGCCGCTACTCCGGTTCCCAGGACACCAACTGGTCGAAGACGCCCCGGTCGCCGTCGAGTTCCAGGGAGTCCAGCGGAACACGGCCGTAGAAGGCGAGGACCAGCTCGCCGGCCGCACCTTCGGCGGAGGCGTCAGCCGTCTCCGGTGCCTCGTGGGTGGCGGCAGCCGCAGGTGCGCCGGGGGCGGGCAGGCGGGCGGCCCGTGCGCCGTCTCCGGAGAGCCAGTTGCGCCAGGAGCGGCCCTCGGTGGCGTGGTAGTCGACGACGGCGGGCTCATGCGGCCATGCCACCGTCGTGGTGCAGAGGGTGAAGAGGAACTCCTCGACGCCGTCGAGGGCCACGTCCTCCGGCAGCGGCTCGGGGGCGCCCACCGTCAGCTGGGCGTCGTAGGCGTGCACCGCGATCTCGTGGAGCTGGTGCCGGGCGACGGCACCGCATGTCCGCGGCGACTGGGACGTGCCCCACCACACCCAGCAACCGCGGTCCGGACCGGCCGCCCGCAGCGCGTCCAGCAGCAGTTGCGTCGACTCCGCCAGCCAGCGCAGCAGGGCCTCGCGCTCCCGTGGTGCGGTCGCGTCGCCCTGGGGCGCTGCGACCTTGGCAGTGGCGTCGGGCCCCGCGGCGACGGTGGCGGCCCAGGCGCGGCGCCCCTCGCCCAGGTGCTGCACCAAGTCGGAGAGCGTCCAGTCGGGGCAGGTCGGCACCCGCACGTCGAGGTCGGGCGCGGAAGCGATCGCGGCACGGAAGGCGGCCGACCGCTCGTCGATCAGCCGCAGCAGATCGGGGAAGTCCAGGGTCTCTTGCACGCGGGATGTCTATCACCCTGCCCCGGAGGACGGACACCGGTTTCTCCGCCTCCGCAGCGTCCCCTGCCAGGCCCACGCGCACCGCTGACCGGGTCCGCACGGCTGCCTCCGTCGTCGACGACCGGCTCGCCCTGGACCCTTTGCCGGATACGGCAACGCCGCCCGGTCCGATGCGCGCGGGCGGGCGGCGCGGGATTCAGGCGGTGCGGGCTTGCGGTCCGGGCTCGGCGTCGGGGGCGTCCGGGCCATCGGGGACATCGGGCCCGTCGAGCGCGTCGAGGACCGCCTCGCCGTTGTCCCTCGCCCACTCCGTCAGCGCGTGGATCGGTCCGATGAGTGTCGCCCCGAGCGGCGTCAGCTCGTACTCCACGCGCGGCGGCACCTCGGCGTAGGCGTGGCGGCGGACGAGGCCGTGCGCGGCGAGCCGTCGGAGCGTCTGGGTGAGCATCTTGCGGGAGATCCCGCCGATCAGGTCGACCAGCTCGCCGTGCCGCACCGGGCCCTTGCTGAGGCCCGCGAGCACCACGACCGTCCACTTGTCGGCGATCAACTCGACCGCCATGCGCGCAGGGCAGTCGGCGAGGAAGGGGTCGCCGGAACCGAAACCGCTCATGGGGCCAAAGGTACCCGCGGGTTCCTGTCAGCCGCTTAGCGTGGGTGTCCTTCCCCCGCACGTCCCCTCCCCTCCCCCTCTTTGGTTCCCCCTTCCCTCCGCACACCAGGAGCGTCATGCGCGTCATCACCCAGCACGAACTCGGCGGCCCCGAGGTCCTCACGATCGTGGACGCACCCGAGCCGCGGCCGCTGCCGACCGAAGTCCTCGTCCGCGTCCGGGCGATCGGCCTCAACCCGCTGGAGGCGCGCCTGCGGGCCGGCGAGTTCCCGTTGATGGGCCCGCCCCCGTTCGTCCTCGGCTGGGACATCAGCGGCGTGGTCGAGGACGCGCCGCAGACGTGGCGGTTCCGGCCGGGCGACGAGGTGTTCGGGATGCCGCTGTTCCCGCGCGCGGCGAACGCGTACGCCGAGGTGGTGACGGCGCCCGCGCTGCACCTGGCCCGCAAGCCCGCCTCGCTGTCGTACGTGGAGGCGGCGGCGCTGCCGATCGTCGGGCTGACGGCGTGGCAGGCCCTGGTCGACCTCGCCGGTGTGGCCGAGGGCGACCGCGTCCTGGTGCACGGCGGCGGTGGCGGGGTCGGCCACGTCGCGATCCAGCTCGCGAAGGCGCTCGGCGCTCACGTGATCACGACCGCAGGTGCCGGCAAGCGCGCGTTCGTCGAGGGGTTCGGGGCCGACGAGGTGATCGACTACACCGCGGTCGACTTCACCCGCGCGGTCCGCGACGTCGACGTCGTCCTCGACACGATCGGCGGTGACACGGCCGAACGGTCGCTCGCCGTCCTGCGCCCGGGCGGCCACCTGGTGACGGCGGTCGCCGAGGACGACCCGGGGCTCGCCGCACGCTACGAGGATGCCGGCATGCGCTTCAGCGGCGTCGCGGTCGACCCCGACCCGGTCGGGCTGCGCGGGCTCGTCGCGCTCGTCGAGCAGGGCCGGCTCCGGGTCCACGTGCAGGAGACGTTCCCCTTCGCCCGCGTCGCCGACGCGCACCGGCTGCTCGACGGCGGCCACCTGCGGGGCAAGCTCGTCCTGACATTGTGAGCCCTCCGCCGTGCGGCCGCCGTGCCCGCGCCGCTCATGACGCCTCGGAGCCGGTCAGCGGCACGTCCTCGGTGCACGCGCCGAGCAGGGCACGCAGGAACGCCAGCGACTCCGCGGGGGTGAGGGCGGTGTCGCGCAGTACGTCGTAGGCCAGGCGCAAGGGCTCGACGTCGTCCGGGTCCTCGGTCAGGTGGCCGTTCCAACTCCCCTGCACGAACGCCACGGTGGGCGCGTCGCGGAAGTAGACCAGTTCCAGCGGGCCGCGGATGCGGTGCGGCCCGGTCCCGAACGGCACCACCTGCACGCAGACGCCCGGGCGTTGGGCCGCGTCAACGAGGTGCGCCAACTGCCCGGTCCACGTCTTCGGGTCGCGCGCCCCACGCCGCAGCGCACCCTCGTCGATCAACGCCCGGTAGTGCAGCGGGTTTCGGCCGGCCAGCCGCTCCTGCCGGCCGATCCGGGCCGCGACCTCCGCCTCCACCTGCTCCTCGCCCACGTGCGCCGCGTGCACTTGCTCCCGCGCGTAGGCGGGGGTCTGGAGCAGGTCGGGGACGGCGCCGACCGCGTACTCCTGGATGCTCACCGCGTCCCGCTCCAACGGCTCGATCCCCGGCAGCAGCCGGTCCTTCGTCTCCCGCCGCGCCAGATGCCACAGCCGCACCAGCAGGTCCCCGGTCCCGTAGACCTTGTCCAGCGCGGCGGCCGCCTCCACCGTCCCGAGCCGCTGCCCCCGCTCCAGCCTGTGCAGATACGACTGCTCGTAGAGGCAGAGCGCCGCGAGCTCCACCAACGTCATCCCCGACTCCCGCCGCCGGTACGCCAGTTCCCCGGCGTACCACTCCCGCGCCGAAAAACCCGTCCCCCCGCCGATGCCCCGGCCGCCCGTGCTGCCCCCGTCGCCCATACGGATTCCCCTTCCACCATGTCGTTCGCTTTGCTCTAGGCAACCGGGCCGTCACGCAGAGCGCTACCGTTGGCGAAACGGGCACAGTTAAGAGCGTTAAGCGCACAGTGAGGCACGGACATGGACGACCGGCAGCCGAACGACGGCCTCAAGGGGCTGTACACCGCTACGGGTTGGACGCTGCGGCAGTTCGCCCAGGAGGTCAACAAGGTCGCCACGGAGCGCGGAAGGCCCACGCGCTACCAACGGCCCTCGGTGCACCAGTGGTTGGACGGGCACCTGCCCAAGGCCGAGGTCCGTCCCCTCATCCTGGAGGCGCTCGCCCGCCGGCTCCAACGCCCGGTCACCCACGCGGAGGCGGGCTTCCCCGCACCCGCACCCGTATTCGCACCCGCGCACGGCAGCCGCGAAGCCAGTACGGTGGAGGGTCTACTCGACCTGGGCAGGCAGGACATGGACCCCTCGCGTCGCAGCGTCATCGGAGCCTCGCTCTTCTCCGCGGCCCTCGCCATCCCCGGCTGGCAGGACGTGGTCGGCCGGATGGAGGCCGCCATGGCAGGCAAGGTCCAACGCATCGGTACGGCCGAAGTGGACATGGTCGTCGCCGTCACCGAGCAGGTCTCCCAACTGGACGACCAGTTCGGAGGGCGGCACGCACGCCCCATGGCAGCGGCCTTCCTGGTCAACACCGTCGCTCCGTACCTCAAGGCCGACGCCACCGAAGGCGTACGCAAGGCGATGATGTCCGCCGCGTCCGACCTGTGCTACCTCACCGGCTACATGGCGGTGGACGAGGGCGCGCACGGAATCGCGCAGCGTTACTACGTCAAGGCCCTTGAACTGGCGGGCGCCGCAGAGGACCACCTGACCTTCTGCACCACCCTCCGCGGCATGAGCGTCCAAGCCGTGGACCTGCGCCACGGCCCGGAAGCCCTGCGCCTGGCCGACGCCGCCGCCTCGGCCGCGCCACAAGCCGGACCGCGCATGCGCGCCTTCCTCGCCGGGCAGCAAGCCCATGCCTCCGCCCAGGTGGGCGACCGGCAGGGCGCCCTCGTGCACCTGCGGGAAGCGGACTCGGCCATGCAGAAAGCCGAGGCACGAGAGAGGTCCTTCGGCTCATACGACCCCGCGGCGCTGAACTACCACGCGAGCCAGGTACGGTACGAACTCGGCGACGTCAAGGGCGCTGTTGACGCGATGGAGAAGGCCGACAAACTCCGCTACAGCATCTACCGACGCACTCGCGTCAACCAGCGCGGGCTGCTGGCCGAACGTCAATTCGCCATCGGACACCTCGAAGCGGCTTGCGCGACCTGGCATGCGGCGCTCGACGACTTTCCCCTTGTACAGTCCGGCAGAGCCGACCAACGCGTGGCCGAGATGATCAAGTTGATCCGCCCCCACACCAAGAACCCAACCGCGCGGGACCTCCACGAAAGGGCCCGCCTCGTCGCCCCCGCCCTCTTCGACGCGCGGAGGGCCGCCACCTGACCGACCCCCTCGCTCCGCAGCCGAACCAACGCCTGCCCCGTGCCCGCCGGTCCTACGAAGCGCCGCGTGCGGCCAGCAGGTGGAGAAGGGCGACGAGCGTGCCGGAACCCATGAGCTCGCCACGCGTCATCATCGCCGGGATGTCGGACAGCGGCACCCACGCGACGTGCCCTGCTTCCTCGGCGTCGGCCGGCTCTCCGGTACGCCGGGCACCCCGCCCTACGAACACCGCATGAGGCGAGTCCACCATGCCGATCATCGGCTGGAACGTGACCACGTGCCGCAGTTCGTCCGGTCGCCAGCCGGTCTCCTCCTCGACCTCCCGCAGCGCCGCCTCCTCGGGACCCTCCCCGGATTCCACGATCCCTCCCGGCAGCTCCCACCCCCACTGCCGTGGCACGAAACGGTAGCGCCAGAGCATGAGGACACGGTCCTCCCTGTCCAGGACAGCGGCGACGGCGACCTGGTGCAGCGTGACCACGTGGTGCGCGAAGCGCTCGACGCCGGGCGGTTCGACGTCCACCAGGGACAGTTCGACCCACCGGTTGTCGTACACCGTGCGGGCGCCGTGGACCTTCCACGGCTCGAGGTCCCCCGGCGGGGCCGCACTCACCGCCGGAGCCGGAACGACGTAGGCGCTTCGCCCGTGCACCTCCAGTACGCCTTCCGCCACCAGGCGTGCCAGCACCTGCCGGAGAGCGGTGCGCCCGATGTCCAATTCCTCGACCAGAGCGCGTTCGGACGGCAACTTGGCGCCTGGCCCCACCTTGCCGGTACTGATCCGCTCCCGCAGCGTCCGGTAGACCCGTGTCGTCTTCGGCCCCATCCCGCCCTCCTCGCGCCGCCGTCTGGTGCGCACCACGATATCCGCGTAGCCGCCACGCCCCATTGCCCGCTCATCCCGGAGGCCCCGCCATGGACCCCTCGCGTCGCAGCGTCATCGGAGCCTCGCTCTTCTCCGCGGCCCTCGCCATCCCCGGCTGGCAGGACGTGGTCGGCCGGACGGAGGCCGTACGGTCGGGCGGGGCGCAGCGGATCGGAACGGCCGAAGTCGACTCCGTGGTCGCCGTTACCGACCGTCTTTCCGATCTGGACGACCAGTTCGGCGGACGGTACGCGCGACCGATGGCTGCGGCCTTCCTGGTGAACGTCGTCGCCCCCTACTTGAAGGCGAGCGCGCCCGAAGACGTACGGAGGGCGATGATGTCCGCCGCTTCGTTCCTCTGCTACCTGACGGGCTGGATGGCCGTGGACGAAGGGCTGCACGGCATCGCCCAGCAGTACTACGTGAAAGGTCTGGAGCTGGCGGGCGCCAGCCATGACCACCTGACCTACTGTCACATCATGCGCGGCATGTCCGTGCGGTCCGTGGACCTCCGGCACGGCCCGACGGCTGTGAAGTGGGCGGATGCGGCAAGCGAGGCGTCACCCGCGGCCGGTCCGAGGATGGCCGCCTTCATGTCGGGCCAGCAGGCCCATTCCTACGCCGACGCCGGCGAGCGCCACAACGCGCTCAGCAGCATCCGGAAGACCGAGGTCTCCATGAGCAGGGCTGACAGTCAGGCCCGGACCTTCGGCGGTTACAGCGCCGCCACGCTCGCCTATCACACCGCGCAGGTCAGGTACGAACTCGGCGACGTGGCAGGCAGCGTCGAATCGCTCCAACTGCACTTCCGCCTGCGCGAGCCCACGAACGAATCCCACCGCAGCGGCATGCGCTTCACCTCGATGCTGGCCGAGCGGCAGTTGGCCCTCGGGCACCTGGACGAGGCGTGCGCCACCTGGCACGAGGTCCTCGACGACTACCCGTCGATCCAGTCCGGACAGGTCGACAAACACGTCAGGGAAATGGCCCGGCTCATCCGCCCCCACACCAGGAACCCGACCGCGCGGGACCTCGGCGAAAGAGCCCGCCTCGTCGCCCCCGCCCTCTTCGACGCGCGGCGGTTCAACCCGGGTGTCCCCACCGGGTAGGGCCTCCCCGACGACGCCCGCCCGGGCGGACCCGTACGCGGCGGGCGGCGCCCTCACCGTAGGGCCCGCCGCGGAAGACCGCGCGGCGGCACCCCACCGACCGGGGGCGCCGGGTTCACCCGCGGTCGTGGAGCGTGACCTGATATCCGTCGGGGTCGGCGAAGGTGAACGTACGGCCGAACGGCCCGTCGACGGGGGCCGAGACGATCGTCGTACCGGCCGCGGCGAGCGCGTCGTGGATGTCCTGCGCGTCGGGGGCGTGCAGCCACAGCGCCACGCCCTGGCCCGGCTGCGCGAGCGCGTCGAGGTCGACGCCGGCGACGACGTCGCGGACCGCGAACGCGATCGGCTTGGTGTCGAAGACGACCGCGTGCGGCGGCCCCGCGGCGGAGCGCTTCAGCCCCAGGTACCGCTCGTAGAAGTCGGCGGAGCGCTCCAGGTCGCGCACCTGCAGGGAAACGAAGTCGGGTCCGGTGACCGCCATGGTCCTTACCTCCTCAAAGCAATGTCAGGCTTCTGACATACCCAACGTATGTCAGACTGCTGACATGAGTCAAGGCGAGCCCGGAATCGAGCTGGACACGTCGCTGGGGTACATGCTGAAAGCGGCCTCCAGCGCCCTGCACTCCGCCATGGAGGCCGTGCTGAGCCCGCTCGGCATGACGATCACGCACTACTCGTGCCTGGAGCTGCTCTCCCAGCGCCCGGGTCTGTCCAACTCCGAGCTGGCCCGCGGCACTTTCGTCACCCGGCAGTCGATGAACGTGCTCCTGAAGTCCCTCGAACGCCAGGGACTCGTCACCCGCGCCGCCAAGGCGCCCGTGGGCAGGGCGCTGCCCACCGAACTGACCGCCGACGGGCGCCGTCAGCTCGAGACGGCCAGCGCCGCGGTACGCCGGGTCGAACGGGCCATGCTGGCCGACCTCGACACCGGCGAACAGGATCAGATGCGGCGCCTGCTCACCAGGTGCATCGCCTCGCTGACCGCGCCCCCGGCACCACCCGCGGCAACCCCACCAACCTCACCAACCCCACCGGCCCGCCGGGACGGTTGAGCCCGCACACGGTCGGCCCGCCTAGCGGAGCCAAGCGCGTGGGCGGAGCCGCCTGACATCGGCCCCGCCCACGGGTCGTGGGGGCGGCGAGCAGCCCGAAAGCGCTGCTCCGCCGCCACAAGGTGACAACGTTGTCAGACTATACGCCGATCCGACCGCCGATGGATACCCCTCGACACCCTCCGCCTACGGCCCGTTCGCCACCACGGCCCCGCCACCTCCCCATCACGGCCCCGCCACGGCCGGACCCCGCCCCGCCCCCGGGGCCCCGTCACACCCGCGAGACCCACCACGACCACGTTTTTACTTACGTTGTAAAGCCCCCGCGGCCCGCCGGGACCCGGTCCCGCCGCACGTCGCGGGCCTGCGGCCGGACGCCAGGGACGCCAGGGACGCCAGCTCACCCCTCCCGCCCCCGCACCCACTTCTGCCCGGGGTATGGACACGCCCAACGCCAAGTGCTGTCATGCCGGTTGGCGTCATTCTTTGCAACGTTGGAACAGCACGACAGCGCTCCCCCACGGCCCGCGCCCCACCTCCCCGCGTGCCTCTGCCCCGCCTGTCCCGCCCTGCCCCACCGTCCGGCCTCGCACTGCCCCGCCCTGCTCGACTCCCGCGTCACGCCGCACCACCACGTGCCCGTCCGTCCCCCCATCTCCGCGCCCCTGCCGCAGAAACGGATCACCGTGACTTCCGACGAGACCCGCTCCCCCCGCCCCGGCCGCCGCGACCTGCTGAAGTGGACCGGTGCGCTGACCGCGGCCGCCGCCACCGGCGGGTGGTTCACGGCCGGCCCGGCCGCCGCCGCGTCCCCCGCGGGCCTACCCGTTTCCGCCGCGGACGCCACAAGTGCCGCGTCCCCCGCGGCCGCCTCCACGTTCGCACCGCTGCGGCCGCCCGCGGTGCCGCTCGCGGTCCGCTCGCCGTACCTGTCCACCTGGGTGGCCGCCGACAACCTCGCCGGGACCTGGTCGAGCTTCTGGAACGGCCACGTCACCGCGCTGTGCGGACTCGCCCGGATCGACGGCACCGCCTACCTCTTCGCCGGGGCGCCGAACCTGCCGGGCGGCCCGGCGCTCACCACGATGCAGCAGGTCTCGCTCCAACTGACCGCCACCCGCTCGATCTACCGGCTCAGCGGGGGCGGGGTGACGCTGACCGTCACCTTCTTCTCGCCGGTCGACCTCGACGACCTCCAGCGCCAGTCGGTGCCGCTGTCGTACGTGACCGTGCAGGCCGAGAGCAGCGACGGGCAGGCGCACGCGGTGGACGTGCACCTGGACGTGTCGGGCGAGTGGGTGCACGGCGACACCTCGGCGCAGATCACGTGGGCGCAGCAGCAGGCCGGTTCGCTGACGGTGCTGACCGCGCAGCCGGCGAGCCCGGGGGTGCTCCAGGAGAGCGGCGACCAGGCGTCGTGGGGGCGGTTGGTGTTCGCCGCGCCGAGCGGGTCCGGGCTGACCTGGCAGATCGGGCAGGACACGGTGGTGCGGGCCGCGTCGGCGGGCAGCGGCAGGCTGGCCGGGACGGTGGACTCCGCGCAGCCGCGGGCGATCAGCGACAGGTGGCCGGTGCTCGGCCTCAACCGGGACTTCGGCACGGTGAACGCCGGTACGCCGTCGGCGGAGTTCACGGTGTCGCTGGGGCATGTCCGTACGCCCGCAGTGAGTTACCTGGGTACGCAGTTGCAGCCGTGGTGGACGCACTACTGGTCGTCGTGGACGGACATGCTCCAGTGGTTCGACGCGGACCGATCGGCGGCGCTGTCGGCGGCGACGGCGCTGGAGCAGCGCGTCCATGACGACGCGGTCGCGGCGGTGGGCGGCGGCACCACGGGCGACCACTACGCGGCGGTGTGCGCGCTGGCGGTGCGGCAGGCGGTGGGCGGTACGGAGTTGGCCGACCGCGGCGGCAGCCCGTGGGCCTTTTTGAAGGAGATCTCCTCCGACGGGAACATGTCGACGATCGATGTGACGTATCCGGCGTTCCCGGGGTACCTGTACCTGTCGCCGGCGTATCTGCGGTTGCTGCTGGAGCCGGTGCTGGACTACGCGGAGCACGGCGGCTGGCCGAAGGACTTCGCCGAGCACGACATCGGTTCGTCGTATCCGAACGCCGCCGGGCACAACGACGGCAACGAGGAGGACATGCCGGTCGAGGAGTCGGCGGACCTGCTGATCATGGCGGCGGCGGTGGTCCAGCGGCTGCCCGCGGCGGACGGGGCGGCGTTCGCCGCCGCGCACTACCCGATCCTGCGGCAGTGGGCGGAGTACCTGGTGTCCAACGCGCTGGACCCGGGCTACCAGAACCAGACGGACGACTTCACCGGCTTCATCGCGCACAGTGCGAACCTCGCGCTCAAGGGCATCATCGGGATCGGCGCGATGGGCGTGGTGGCGCGGGCGACGGGCAACAGCTCGGATGCGGCGCGGTACGCGACGCTCTCGCGCAGCTACGTCAGCCAGTGGACGACGCTCGCGGCGGACTCCTCGGGCGCGCACCTGAAGCTCGCCTACGACCAGGACGGCACCTGGAGCCTGAAGTACAACGGCTTCGCGGACCGGCTGCTCGGCCTGGACCTGGTGCCGGTCGGCACCGCGGCGATGGAGGCGTCCTGGTACGGGGCGCACACCGGTACGTACGGGGTGGTGCTCGACCCGCGCAACGACTACACCAAGGCGGACTGGGAGCTGTGGACGGCGGCCTGGCTCGCCGATCACGGCACGGTGCGCGACGCGCTGGTCAACGGGGTGTACGGGTACGCGAACGCGACGCCGACGCGGGTGCCGTTCAGCGACTGGTACACGGTGGCGAGCGCGGCGCAGCGCGGGTTCCAGAACCGGCCGGTGGTCGGCGGGATGTTCGCGCCGGCGCTGGCGCCGGCCGGCTCGGTGGTGGTGTGGTGCCGTATCCAGAACCGGAACTCCGGGAAGGTGCTGGCGGTTTCGGGGATGTCGCTGGCGGACTCGGCGGAGGTCACGCAGTACGCCGACAACGGCACCGCGGACCATGTGTGGACGCTGCTGGACAACGGCGACGGCACGGTGCGGATCGTGAACCGCAACAGCGGGAAGGTGCTGGCGGTGCACGACCAGAGCCTGGACGACGGCGCGCATGTGCAGCAGTACCAGGACAACGGCACACCGGACCACGTCTGGCGGTTCGTCGACAACGGGGACGGCTGGTCGAAGATCGTCAATGTGCGGTCGGGGAAGCTGCTCGCCGTGGACGGCGCGTCGACCGCGGACAGCGCGCAGGTCACGCAGTGGAACGACAACGGGACGACCGACCACCTGTGGCGCATGATCTGAGGCCGCGCCGCGCGCAACCCACCCCCCACTTCCCACGATCAGGGAGCATGTCCATGGATCGTCGTACCTTCCTTCGCGGCGGCGCCGTCGCCCTCGGCAGTGTGGCCTTCGCCGGCCGTATGGTCACCTCCTCGTGGGGGGCGTCGGGGGGCGGGCCGGGGGTGGTGCTGGTCGGTGACACCTCCGGCGGCGGGCTGTACCACCCGTATCCGGCCGGGCTGACCCGCACCCCGTTCCTGAAGCTGCCGACCGGGAGTGTCACCGCGTCGGGCTGGCTGGCGCAGCAACTCGCCCTGGAGGCGGACGGGATCGCCGGGCGCTATGACGAGGTGTCGCACTTCCTGGACACCTCGACCACCGGCTGGTTCCACCCGGACCAGGTCGGCTGGGAGGAAGTGCCGTACTGGGTGCGGGGGTTGACCGCGCTGGCCGGGGTGACCGGGGATGCCGCGCTGCGGGCGAAGGCGGACACCTGGGTGAACGGCGTGCTGGCGACGGGGCAGTCCGACGGCTTCTTCGGGCCGACGAGTCTGCGCACGTCGCTGGGCGGCGGCCCGGACTTCTGGCCGTTCATGCCGATGCTCCAGGCGCTGTGCACCTACCAGGAGTACACCGGGGACAGCCGGATCGTGCCGTTCCTGACGAAGTTCTTCCACTACCAGAACACGTTCGGCGCCTCGGCGTTCAACCAGAGCTGGGGTTCGGTGCGGTGGGCGACGACGCTGCACTCGCTGCACTGGCTGTTCGCCCGGACCGGGGACAGCGCGCTGCTGGGGCTGGCGGACAAGATCCACCAGTACAGCGCGAACTACGTCGACAACCTGCCGTCGCTGCACAACGTGAACCTGGCGCAGGGCTTCACCGAGCCGGCGTTCGCGGCGCTGCGCGGGGACGCGTCGCTGACGCAGGCGTCGTACCAGGACTACGCGACGATCCAGGGCACCTACGGGCAGTTCAGCGGCGGCGGGTTCGCCGGGGACGAGAACGCCCGGCCCGGGTACGGCGATCCGCGGCAGGGCTTCGAGACCTGCGGGATCGTGGAGTACATGCAGAGCTTCGAGTCGATGGTGCGGATGACCGGCGACCCGAGCTGGGCGGACGGCACCGAGACGCTGGCGTTCAACTCGCTGCCGGCCGCGATGGAGCCGAACCACACCTCGCTGCACTACGCGACGGCCGCCAACCAGGTGCAGTTGGACGACTACGACAAGACGCTGCACCAGTTCGACAACACCTTCTCGATGCAGGCGTATCTGCTGGGCGTGGACAAGTACCGCTGCTGCCCGCACAACTACGGGCAGGGCTGGGCGTACTTCACGGAGAACGCGTGGCTGGCGACGGCGGACAACGGCCTGGCGGCGGTGCTGTACGCGCCGACGAAGGTGACGGCGAAGGTCGGTGCCCAGGCGGCGCAGGTGACGGTCGCCCAGAGCACGAACTACCCGTTCACCGACAGCGTGTCGCTGGCGCTGTCGATGACGGGCAGCGTGGCCTTCCCGCTGTATCTGCGGGTGCCGTCGTGGTGTGCCAAGCCGTCGGTGAAGGTCAACGGGGCCGCGGTGAGCGCGTCGGGCGGCGCGGGCTTCGTGGCGGTGGACCGCACCTGGAAGAACGGGGACACCGTCGCGGTGTCCTTCCCGATGGAGGTCGCCACCACCACCTGGGCGCAGAACCACGACTCGCTGTCGGTGCGGCGCGGCCCGCTGACGTACGCGCTGGAGATCGGGCAGAACTTCCTGCGCACCAATGACGCGTCCTCGCACTGGGCGGAGTACGAGGTGTTCCCGACGTCCGCGTGGAACTACGGCCTGGTGCCGGGGACCTTCACGGCGACGGCGACCGGGGCGAGCGGCAACCCGTTCACCCCGCAGGGCACGCCGGTGGCGATGACCGCGCAGGCCCGGCCGATCCCCAACTGGCTCGCGGACCAGCAGGACGTGGTGACCACGCTCCAGCCCAGCCCCGTGGCGTCCGCGGAGCCGGCCACCACGGTGACGCTGATCCCGATGGGCGCGGCCGCGCTGCGGATCACCTCCTTCCCGACGATCGGCGCGGGCGGCCGGGAGTGGCAGCTGCCGGCCACGCCGTCGGCCTCCTGGTGCTGGTCGGGCGACACCGTGAACGCCCTCAACAGCGCGTACACGCCGAGCAGTTCCTATGACCAGTCGCACCCGCGCTTCACCTGGTGGGACCACACCGGCAGCAGCGAGTGGGTGCAGTACAGCTACTCCGCTCCGGTGACGGTCTCGGGCGCGTCGGTGTACTGGTACGACGACACCGGGCACGGCCAGTGCCGGGTGCCGGCGTCCTGGCATGTGGAGTACCAGGCGGCGGACGGGTCCTGGCAGCCGGTGTCCGGCGCGGGCGCGTACGGCACGGCGGTCGACGCCTTCAACCCGGTGGCGTTCACGCCGGTGCGCACCACGGCGGTGCGGGTGGTGGCGCAGCTGGCCGCCGGGGTGTCGGCGGGCATCCTCCAGTGGGATGTGACGGCACGTCAGGCCGTCGTGGACGGCGGCACCTGGTACCGGGTGCAGAACAAGAACAGCGGCAAGGTGCTCGGGGTCGACGGCATGTCGACGGCCGACAGCGCGAACGTCGTGCAGTTCGCCGACAACGGCACCGCCGACCACGACTGGCGGTTCACCGCGGTGGGCGACAACCGCTTCACGATCACCAACCGCAACAGCGGGCTGCTGCTGGCGGTCGCGGGCGCCTCGCGCGCTGACAGCGCGCAGGTGCAGCAGTACCACGACAACGGCACGGCCGACCACTACTGGCAGCTGCTCGACAACGGCGACGGCTGGTTCCGGATTCGCAACGGCAACAGCGGTCTGGTGCTGGGCGTCGACGGTATGTCGACTTCCGACAGTGCGCGGGTGGTGCAGTTCGAGGACAGCCGTACCGACGACCACCTGTGGCGCTTCGTGTAGTTCGCGGTTCCTCCCGGGTGCGGGAGGGGGGAGCGCCGGCGGTGGAGGCACCACCGCCGGCGCCCGTCAGTGGGTCGCGCCTCGGCGGCACACGGCGACGCGTACGGCGGGGTCACACGGCGTACAACGATGTAAAGCCGAGCAGGGAAATGACAGCATGTCAGTGCGGCCATGTCCAGCCCGCGTACCGAAGTTTCCCCGGTTCAGCCGGGATCGTACCGGACTCTTGACACGTGGTCGTCAATCCCGCAGGGTCCTCTACATCGTTGTAAAGGACGGGCTTTCCGGCCGTCTTCGTGCCGCCCCGCTCCGCACTGCACCTCTGCGCTCCGCCCCCTGTTTCTTCCCGTATCCACGAGGATGTGATCGGCGCATGAACGTCTCCTTCCGGGCCAGAACCGCTGCCGCGGTGCTCACCGTCGGCCTGTGCCTCGCCGCGAGCGCCTGCACCAACTCCGGCAACGACTCGTCCGGTTCGGACAAGGCCGCGGCCTCGGGCAACACCGCGGCCGCCCAGCAGACCGACTCCCCCACCGCCTCCGGCGGTACCGCCTGCACCTACCAGACCTACGGCGGCGGGGTGCCGAAGCTGGACATCACCGACGGCAAGACGATCGTCGGGTTCTCCCAGTCCGAGTCGACCAGCAACCCGTTCCGCGCCACCGAGACCAAGAGCATCGAGGCCGAGGCGAAGGCCAAGGGCGTCAAGCTGATCGAGCGGAACGCCAACGCGGACGTCAACGCGCAGAACTCGCAGATCGAGGACATGATCGCGCAGGGCGCCAAGGTGCTGATCGTGGCGCCGGAGAACTCCGACGGGCTCGGCCCGGCGCTGGCCAAGGCGAAGTCGAAGAAGATCCCGGTGCTCACCATCGACCGCACCGTCACCGGCACCGCCTGCGGCGACTTCATCTCCTTCATCGGCTCGGACTTCTACGGGCAGGCCCAGATCGCCGCCGATGACCTCGGCACGGCGACCGGCGGCACCGCCCACGTCGCGGTCCTCACCGGCACCCCGGGCAACAACGTCTCCACCGACCGCACCAAGGGCTTCAACGACGAGGTCAAGAAGAAGTACCCGAACATCAAGGTGGTCGCCTCGCAGACCGCCAACTTCACGCAGACCGACGGCCAGAAGGTGATGGAGCAGCTGCTCCAGGCGCACTCCGACATCAACGCGGTCTACGCGGAGAACGACGAGATGGCGCTCGGCGCGCTCCAGGCGATCAAGTCCGCCGGCAAGACCCCGGGCAAGGACATCAAGGTCGTCTCCATCGACGGCACCCAGCAGGCCGTCCAGGACGTCGCGTCCGGCGCGCTGGTCGCGGACATCGAGACCAACCCGCGGTTCGGCCCGCTGGCCATCTCGTCGCTGGAGAACTTCTACGGCACCGCCGGCGTGTCGGCCGACGTCATCATCAAGGACGGCCACTTCACCTCGGACAACGCCAAGCAGGCGCTCGCCCAGGGCCTGGTGTACTGACGCCCCGCGCGGTCCGGCCGGGTCCGGGCCAGGGCCTGCTTGTGGCCCGGCCCCGCCGCGTCCCGCCCCCACGCCCAGCCGTTGCGCACAACTCCCCACGAGGAGGAAGACGTTGGTCCAGCAGGACCCGGACCCCCGCAGCGCCGCCATCCTGGAGGTGGCCGGGGTCGACAAGAGCTTCGCGGGCGTCCACGCCCTGCGCGAGGTGGACTTCACGCTGCGGCCCGCCGAGGTGCACGCCCTGATCGGCGAGAACGGCGCGGGCAAGTCCACCCTCATCAAGGTGATGACCGGCGTGCACCGCCCCGACGCCGGCACCGTACGCCTCGCCGGCCGGGAGCGGGACTTCCGCAACCCGCTGGAGGCCCAGGCGGCCGGCATCTCCACCATCTACCAGGAGGTCAACCTCGTCCCGCTGATGTCGGTGGCGCGCAACCTCTTCCTCGGCCGCGAGCCGCGCCGCTTCGGGCTGGTCGACCACGGCCGGATGAACCGCGAGGCGGCGCGGGAGCTGGGCCGCTTCGGGGTGCGGGTCGACGTCACCCGGCCGCTGCGCACCCTGGGCCTGGGCGCCCAGCAGATGGTGGCGCTGGCCCGGGCGGTACAGATCGACGCCCGCGTGGTGATCATGGACGAGCCGACCTCGTCGCTGGAGCCGAAGGAGGTCGAGACCCTCTTCTCGGTGATCCGCGGCCTGAAGGAGCAGGGCATCGCGGTGGTGTACGTCAGCCACCGGCTCGACGAGCTGTACGCGGTGTGCGACCAGGTCACCGTCATGCGCGACGGCCGCGTGGTCCACACCGGCCCGATCGCGGGCCTGGAGCGCCTGAAGCTGGTGTCGCTGATGCTCGGCCGGGAGATGTCCGCGGTCCGCGACAAGGGCACCACCGCCTTCGACTCCGACGGACACGAGCGCCAGGACGGCCAACCCCTGCTGCGCGCAAGGGATCTGACGGTCCGCCACAAACTGCACGGTGTCTCGCTGGATGTGCACCCCGGTGAAGTCGTCGGCCTCGGCGGGCTGTTGGGCGCCGGCCGCAGCGAGACCGCCAAGGCGGTCATCGGGGCGCTGGCCACCGAGGAGGGCACCGTCGAGGTCGAGGGCAGCGCGATGCACCGGCGCAGCCCGGCCGCCGCGATCCGCGCGGGCGTGGTGATGCTGCCGGAGGACCGCAAGGCGGAGGGGGTGATCCCGAACCTGTCGGTGCGGGAGAACATCTCGCTCGCCGCGCTGCCGCGGCTGTCCCGGGCGGGGCTGGTCTCGCAGGCCAAGCAGGACGAGATCGTCACGTTCTTCATGGAGCGGCTGCGGATCAAGGCGTCCGGCCCGGACCAGAAGGTCGGCGACCTGTCCGGCGGCAACCAGCAGAAGGTATTGCTGGCCCGCTGGCTGTGCCTGAACCCGAAGGTGCTGCTGCTGGACGAGCCGACCCGCGGCATCGACGTCGGCGCCAAGGCCGAGGTGCAGGGCCTGATCGACGAACTCGCCCGCGACGGGCTGGGCGTGCTGCTGATCTCCTCCGACCTGGAGGAGCTGATCGAGGGCTCGGACCGGGTGGTGATCCTCAAGGACGGCCGCGTCGTCGGGCACCTGTCCGGGGACGACGTCACCGAGGACGGCCTGCTGGACGCGCTCGCCACCGCGCCGGAGCAGGCCCCGCCCGCCGCACCGAAGGAGACCCCCGCATGACCTCCCTGACCTGGCCGGGCGCGGCCCTGGACCGGGGCCGCCTGCTGCGGCTGCTCCAGCAGTACGGCGTGTACGCCGCGCTGGTCGTCCTCTTCGCCGTCGCGGTGGGCCTGGACGGGAACTTCCTGTCCACCAGCAACATCCGGGTGCAGCTGTACCAGGTCGCCCCGACCCTGCTGGTCGCGCTCGGCATGTCCCTGGTGATCGGCACCGAGGGCATCGACCTGTCGGTGGGCGCCACGATCGCGCTGGCCGCCTCCGTGGTGCCGCTGTACGCCGGGTACGGCCTGTTCGCCGCGCTCGCGGTCGCGCTGCTGCTGGGCGCGGCCACCGGCGCGCTCGGCGGCGCCATGGTCGCCTTCGCCCGGGTCCAGCCGATCGTGGCGACGCTGTCGCTGATGATCGGCGTCCGCGGCCTGGCCGAGATCGTCAACGGCAACTCGGCCAAGCCGATCACCCAGTCCGGGCTGGTCGACCTCGGCTCGCGCACCGTCGGCGGGGTCCCCGAGATGGCCTGGATCGCCGGGGTGTGCGCGCTGCTGACCGGGCTGCTGGTGCGGCGCACCACCTTCGGCCGGCAGCTCGTCGCCATCGGCGACAACCGGCAGGCGAGCCGGCTGTCCGGACTGCCGGTACGCCGGGTGCTGATCACCGTCTACATCCTGTCGGGTGTGCTCGCCGCGCTCGCGGGCGTGCTGATCGTCGGCCACGGCGCGGAGGCCGACCCGGCCAACCAGGGCCTGAACATGGAACTGGACGCCATCACCGCGGTCGTGGTCGGCGGCACCCCGCTGTCCGGCGGCCGGGTGCGGGTGCTGGGCACCGTCGCCGGCGCGCTGTTCATGCAGCTGATCACCGCGGTGCTCACCCAGCACAACGTGCACACCTCCTACACCCAGATCGTCGAGGCCGCGATCATCTGCTTCGCGGTGTACGCCTCCCAGGAGCGAGGGACCCGATGACTTCCACCGCCCTCCAGCCGTCCGCGGTGCCGCCGCCGCCCGCCGTGCCCGACGACGGGCCGGCCGCGCGGGTCCCGGTCCGCGAGCGGATCGCCTCCCAGGTGCAGCGGCACGGCGCGCTGGCCGTGCTGGTCCTGGTGGTCGTCATCGCCTCGGCGACCTCCTCGACCTTTCCGACCTGGAACAACATCAGCAGCATCCTCGGCAACAACGCCTTCGTGTGGCTGCTGGCGCTCGGCATGACGTTCGTCATCATCACCGGCGGCATCGACCTGTCGGTCGGCTCGATGTTCGCGCTCGGCGGGGTGCTCGGCGCCTACGGTTCACGGCACGGCACCTGGCTGGCGATCCTGCTGCCGCTGGCGGTCGGCGCGGTCTGGGGCACGGTGCAGGGGCTGCTGATCGCGTACGCGCGGATGGCGCCGTTCATCGTCTCGCTCGTCGGACTGCTGGGCCTGCGCGGGCTGTTGCAGGCGGTCACCAACGAGGGCGCCACCACCTACCTGGTGCCGGCCCACTCCTGGTTCCGGCACCTGGGCGCGGGCACCTGGACCCCGGTGCTGATCGTGGCGGCGCTCTTCGCGCTCGGCGCGGTGCTGCTGACCCGCACCCGGTTCGGCGCCACCCTCACCGCGCTGGGCGGCAACGAACACGCGGCGCGGCTGATGGGCCTGCCGGTCGCCCGGGCGAAGGTGCTGGTCTACCTGCTGTCCGGCACCCTGGCGGCGGGCGCGGGCGCGCTGGGCGGCGCCCGGCTCGGCTCGGGCGTGACCACCATCGGCGTCGGCTACGAACTGACCGCCATCGCCTCGGTGGTGATCGGCGGCACCCTGCTCACCGGCGGCGCCGGCTCGGTCGGCGGCACGGTCAGCGGCGTGCTGCTGCTGGCGGTGATCCACAATCTGATCGACCACTATTTCTCGCAGTACGGATCGGCCTTCACCGACACCGTCAACGGCGGCTTCCTGGCCGTCGTGGTACTGCTACAGACACTGCTGAGCCGGACCCAGCAACTGGAGTGATGCCGCCGCGCCGCAGCGGGGCGGCACCACCGCGGACCGGGGGCCGGCACCGACCCGAGCCGGACCGCGACGCAACCGGTCCGACCGAGAGAGGATTTCCGTGGGCGTCAGCCTGAAGGATGTCGCGCTGCGCGCCGGCGTGTCCGTGAAGACAGTCTCCAACGTGGTGAACGACTACCCCCACGTCACGCCCGGCACCAGACGGCGGGTCCAGCAGGCGATCGACGAACTCGGCTACCGGCCCAACCTCACCGCCCGCCACCTGCGCAAGGGCCGCACCGGCATCATCACGCTGGCGGTGCCCGAACTCGGCAACCCCTACTTCGCGGAGGTGGCCGGCGCGGTGATCGACGCGGCGGCCCGGCACGAGCTGACGGTGCTGCTCGACCACACCGCCGGGCTGCGCGAGAAGGAGGTGCTGGTCTCGCAGGGGTTCCGCTCGCACGTCATCGACGGGCTGATCCTCAGCCCGATCCGGCTGGAGAGCGAGGACCTGCTCTCCCGCCCGGAGGGCCCGCCGATGGTGCTGCTCGGCGAGCGGGAGTACGACGCCCCGTACGACCACATCATGATCGACAACGTGGGGGCGGCCCGCAGCGCGGTGCGGCACCTGCTGGACATCGGCCGGCGCCGGATCGCGTTCCTCGGCGCCCGCCGGGAGAGCGCGCGGCAGCCGGCCCACCTGCGGCTGCGCGGCTGGCGGGAGGCGATCACCGGCGCGGGGCTCGCCCCCGACGAGTCGATGGTCGCGGCCACCGAGGGGTACGACCGGGCCGACGGCGCCGCGGCGATGGCCGCGCTGCTGGACCGCGAGGACCGGCCCGACGCGGTGTTCGCCTACAACGACCTGATCGCGCTCGGCGCGATGCGCACCCTGGTCGAACGCGGCCTGCGGGTGCCCGAGGACATCGCCGTGGTGGGCTTCGACGACATCGAGGAGAGCCGCTTCGGCATGGTCTCGCTGACCACGGTCGCCCCGGACAAGGCCGCGCTGGCCCAACTGGCGGTGGACTGCCTGGTGGAGCGGATCACGATCGCCGGCGGCACCGAACCCCCCAGCCCCCGCCGTATCCTCCCCGGCTACCGGCTGATCGTCCGCGAGTCGACGTCGGTGCGAAGAAGCTAGGCCGTGTCCGACACATAGCGTCGTCCCGCCCGAAGGGGCGGGGGGCTGACCGGGGCCGGCGCGCCCCCATGGCCTTCGGCAGGGGAGGTGCCCCGCGATCGCACGGCGGAGGATGGGTCGTTCCCCGGCGAAGCTCCGGGGAACAGAGCGCAGCGGGCCGCGCCCACGACCGGCAACGCCGGGGGCGCCTCCCGCCGAAGGCCGGGGCAGAGCGTGCGTGCCGGCCCCCGTCGGCCAGGCGGTTGTGTCAGACACGGCCTGGGGCCGCGGCCTGCGGCGCAGGTCACGGCCTGCGCCGCGGGTCCGTATGCGGGGGAGCGCCCCCGGGCCGCCGGGGGCACCCCGGTAGGCTCGGGCCGAGGGCGACCTCGACCGGGCCCACCGCCGCGCCCACCACCAGTCCCGCCCGACCGCCGCCGGGCCACGCCGTCCGCGTGCCGCGGCCAGGCGGCGGCACGCCCTCCCACCGACCCTCGTCACAGGATGACCATGCCCTCTCACTCCCCCGCGCCCGCTTCCACCGCCGCCCTGCGCAGCGCCCCCTTCGGCACCGCACCGGGAGGTGACGCCGTCGAGTGCTGGACGCTGGACTCGGGCACCGGGGTGCGCGCCGAAGTCCTCACCTACGGCGCCGTCCTGCGCTCCCTGACGGTGCCGGACACCGCCGGCCGCACCGCCGACGTGGTGCTCGGCCTGCCGACGCTCGCCGACTACACCGCCGAACAGCCCTACCTTGGGGCGGTCGTCGGCCGCTACGCCAACCGCCTCGCGCACGGCCGCTTCACCCTGGACGGCCAGGACCACCAGGTGCCGCTCAACGACCGCGGCCACGCCCTGCACGGCGGCCCGGACGGCTTCGACCGCCGGGTCTGGCAGGCCGGGCCGGCCGACGGCAACGGCCCGGACGCGGCGGCGCTGCGGCTGACCCTGCACAGCCCGGACGGCGACATGGGCTTCCCCGGCGCGCTCGACGTCGAGGTGGTCTACCGGCTGACCCCCGACGGCACGCTGAGCATCGACTACCGGGCCCGTACCGACCGGGCCACGCACCTGAACCTCACCAACCACGCCTACTTCAACCTCGCGGGCGCGGGCAGCGGCGTCATCCTCGGCCACACCCTGCAACTGCACTCCGCCGCCTATCTGCCGGTCTCCGCGCAGTCGGTGCCGCTCGGCCCGGTCGAGCCCACCGCGGGCACCCCGTTCGACTTCACCGCGGCCCACCCGATCGGCGAGCGCATCGGCGAGTCCCATGTGCAGCTCACCGACGCCGGCGGCTACGACCACTGCTGGGTGCTGGCCGCCCCTGAGGCGGGCCGGCCGCCGCTGCCGGCCGCCCGGCTCACCGACCCGGCCAGCGGGCGCTGCCTGGAGGTGTGGACCACCGAACCCGGCATCCAGGTCTACACCGGCAACTCACTGGACGGCGCGCTCAAGGGCGCGGACGGCCGGCCGTACGGGCGGCACGGCGCGGTCTGCCTGGAGACGCAGCACTACCCGGACGCGCCGAACCGGCCGGAGTACCCGAGCACGGTGCTGCGGCCCGACGGCCTCTACCGCAGCCGCACCGAGTTCCGCTTCCCCCACCTGCCGGTGTCCGACGGCTCGTCCGCGGCCCCGCGCGCCGAGGGTACGGACGCCGGGTAGCCGTCGCCGTCCGCGGGTCCGTCCGCGCCGCCCGAGGCCCGCAGCCTCGGGTAGGCGCGGCGGCCGAACAGCAGCCGCTGGAGGAAGAAGCCGATCGCGAGGGTGACCGCACCGGCCACCGCGTCGGCGAAGAAGTGGTTGGCGGTGGAGATGATCACCACGAACGTCGCCAGCGGGTAGCAGATGCCGAGCACCCGCAGCCAGGTCCAGCGCGCCAGGAAGAACAGCGTCAGCCCGCACCACGCCGACCAGACGATGTGCACCGACGGCATCGCCGCGTACTGGTTGGAGACGGTGGAGACGTGCCCGGAGTCCCAGGAGCCGTGGGTGTGGTGGGCGACGATCGTGTCGATGAAGCCCTCGGACCGCAGGAACCGCGGCGGCGCCAGCGCGAAGAAGGTGAAGCCGACCAGCGCCAGGCAGGTCGCGGTGTACAGCGCGGTGCGGGCCGCCCGGTAGTGCTGCGGGCGGCGCGCGTACAGCCAGATCAGCACCGCGGGGGTGACCGCGAAGTGCAGCGTGGCGTAGTAGTAGTTCATGCCGACCGTCAGCCAGCTGACCTTGTCCACCGCGTGGTTGAGGCTCAGCTCGAAGTCGACGTGCAGCAGCCGCTCGAAGTGCAGGACCTCGCGGGCGCGGTGCAGCGCCTGGGTCTTCTCCCGCGGGACGTAGCGGCGGGTGCGGCTGTAGGCGAGGTACAGGGCGACGGTGAAGGCGAGTTCGAGCAGCAGCCGGGGCCGGTTGCGCGGGCGCATCCGGGCGGGCAGCAGCGGGAAGCGCCGTACGGCGGCGGGCCGCTCGTCCGGATCGGCGGCGGCCACGGGGCTCGTGGAGCCCTCCGCGGTGGCGGTCACCTGGCACCCCCGGCGCCGGCCGCGGCCCGCCGACGTGCCCGGTCACCGGCCGGGCGGTGACAGGTCGGTGCAGGTCCCGGCCGTCGCCCGCGCGGCGACTGGCTCGGCAGGCTCGGCGGATACGCCAGCAGCATGCGGTCGATCTCTCTTCCCGAACTTCCCGAACGATCCGGCAGCGCGCCGGGCGACTCGCCCGACACTACATCGGACACCAAAACGTCCGTCTACCGATACCGGGAGGACATCTCGGCGCGTCCCACGTGGTCACGGAGCGTACCCGTCGCGGCGCCGGTCCCCAAGTCGCGGGCACCGGTGCCCCGGTGGGGGCCTGCCCGCGGCGACCGGGCCCAGACACCGTCACATTGGGTGAGGCGAGTGATCTTTGCCACACATCTCCCGCACCGGCAGGCCATACGGAGGCCACCGGCGCGGCACAGCCACGACACGCTCCAGGCGACGATACGGCACCCGTGTGCGGGCGCCGCACGCGCGGTACGCGGGGATTCAGGGCGCCGGGACGGTGGCGCCGGTCGCTCCGGGCGCGGCGGCCGCGGTGCCCGACGGGCTCGGCGGCGGGCTCTGGGTGGACTGCGTGGTCGGCGTGGACGGCGTCGTCGGCGTGGACGGCGTCGGGTTCGGGGAGGCGGCGCGGTCGGGGTGGGCGGCGCGGTCGGCCTCGATCGCGTCGAGCGCCTGCTGGTCGGCGAGCGCGATGGCCAGTTCGCCCGCGGCGGTGGGGTGCAGCGGTGCCTTCCCGGCGGCGTCCTGCACGAACGGCTGCTTGCTGCACAGCTGGTGCCCGGCGAACCCGGGCCGGGCGACGGCGAAGTGGAAGGTGGCGGCGCCGCGCTCCAGCACGGCGTTGAGGTCGGACAGCCGGGAGCCGAGGACGTCGGCCTTCTCCCGGGTGATGCCGTCCTTGGCCAGGCACGCGGTGTCCGGGCCGAAGGGGTCGTAGTACTCGTTGAGGACCACCGCCGGGTGGTGCGGGAGCGCGGCGAGCTGTTCGAGCAGGTCCAGGTAGTCCTGGGTGAAGCCGGCCAGCTCCTCCTTGAAGTACGCGGTGGACGCGTCGTCGTCGCAGACCGGTGCGGCCGCGCACAGGCCCGTCAGCAGCCCCCAGTTCATGTCGTTGGCGCCGATGCTGACGATCACCGCGGACGCGCCGGTCGCGCGCTGGGCGACCGCGAGCTGCGGCGGCGCGACCTTCCCGCCGCGCACCTGGACCCCGAGGATGCCGTCGCTGACGGTGGCGCCCTGGCAGGCGAGGTTGAGCACCTTCCAGCGGTTGGCGGCCGCGAGGTCCTCGGCGTAGGAGTCGGAGCTGCGGCCGCAGGTGCGGTCGAGCGCGGTGGGGTGGGGCACCAGCGGGTTGCCGATGCCGGCGGCGGTCGAGTCGCCGATCACCACCGCGTGGATGCCGGGCAGCGCGGGCCCCTTGGCGGCGGGCACCGGGGCCGCGCGGGTGCGGCCGACCAGGTCGTCGAGCGTGTGCACCTGGCGCAGCGCGCGGGGCGTGCCGGAGGCGAGCAGGTAGACGCCGGCGGCGTTGGCGGCGCTGACGGTCACCAGTGTGGCCGCGAGCAGCGTCAGCATGGTGCGCGGCGAGGTGCGGCCGATCCCGGCGACGGCGATGGTGATCACGCCCGCACAGCCGGCCGCGACGAGGCTCTCCCAGATGCAGTAGCGCTTCCAGCCCGCGGCGAGCTGGCGGCTGAGCATCGGCACCAGGGCGTTGTCGCCGTCGGCGTGGAAGGCCTGGTCGACCTGGGAGTCGAGGGTGATGTGGGAGAGCATCAGCTTGGGGCGGATCGGCCCGTCGAAGCGCGGCTGGGTCGGGATGGCCTCGCCGAAGAGGTTCAGCTCTCCGGGCCCGGACCGGCTCAGGTCCGGTTGTACGGCGCCGACCTGGACGTTCTGCCCGGCCGCGGCGACGGACTGCATGGGGGTCAGCCGTACCGCCAGCCAGATCCCGGCGGCGCCGGCGACCGCGACCAGCACGGCCGCGAGCAGCAGGTTGCGGCCGCGGCGCAGCCACCGGGCCCTGCCGTCCGTCCACCGTACGAGCCGCACGTGCCGTCCCTCTCGTCCCGCCGGGTCCCGCCTGCGCGGGCGGCCCGATCCGTTCCCTGTCCGCCCCCTGTCCGTTCCCGGCTACCGACGACCCTAACGGTCCATCGGCGGGCCAACCCGGACGAACACCCCATCGCGCCCCCGGTGCGACCCCGCGGGTACACTCCGCCGCCCGCCCGGCTTACGGTGGAGGTCATGTACCGGTTGCGCCCGTTCGAACCCGCCGACGCCCCCGACCTGACCGCGATGCTGCACCGCGCCTACGCCGAACTGGGCGCGGGCGGGCTCAACTTCACCGCGGTGGACCAGACCGAGCAGACGACGCTGCGCCGTGCGGACACCGGCGCGTCCTGGCTGCTGGTGGACGGCACCCGCATCGCGGCGGCCCTGACGATGACGCTGCCCCCGCACGAGCCGCTGCGGCTGCTCAGCCCCACCGCCGCCGCGCCCGGGCGGGCCTGGCTCAACCAGATGGCGGTCGACCCCGCCGACCGCGGCCGCGGGCTCGCCTCCCGCCTGTGGGCGGTCGCCCGCAAACGGGCCCACGCCGAGGGCGCCTCGCACATCGGCGTGGACACCGCGCTGCCCGCGGCCCACCTCATCGGCATCTACACCGCGTGGGGCTTCGTCCCGCGCGAGACCATCCAGTGGCCGGGCAAGACCTACCGCAGCACCGTCATGGAACTCCCCACCCCGACCCCGGCCTGACCGCACCCGCCCGGCCGAGGCGGCCTCGGGGCGCGCGGGGGCGACATGGGGTCGCGGGTGGGGGTGGTGGGGCGGGGGGCGGCGTACGCTCCGGGCATGAAGGACAGCGATTTCGTGCGCCGGATCATCGGGATTCTCACCGAGGCCCGGCAGATGCAGGTGCTGCTGGCGGAGGACCCCGAGCGGCAGGACATCTCAGGGGACAACGTACGGGCGCTGCTCAACGAGACGATGCCGACGATCGAGTTCCCCGCGGACGCCAGCCCGGGGGAGATCGGCGAGGCGCTGAGCGTGCAGCTCAGCCCGGTGATCGAGCGGTTGACCGGGGCGTTCTCGCTGATCTTCCTGCAACTGGCGGACGTCCATGACGCGGGCCGCACGGACGTGTCCTCGGCGGACCTGCTCCAGGACCTCGCGCTGCGCGCGGACGAGCTGTGGCCGGGCGACGAGGAGGGCGACGGGGCCTGAGCGGCGGCGCCCGAGCGGCAGGTCCTCGAGCCGCGGGCCGGCCGTTCAGCCGGCGGGGGTGCCGGCCTTCCGGTCCTCGAGTGCGGCGCGCAGCGCCGCGAGGCCGTCGCCCACGGCGGCCAGCGCGGCGGCGTCGAGCACGCCGCCGACGAGGCCGTCCAGCGCGTCGGCGAAGGTGCGTTCGGCGGCCTCGGTGAGGCGCGCGCCGGAGTCGGTGAGCGCCAGCAGGGAGGAGCGGCGGTCGGCCGGGTTGGCCCGGCGCTCGACCCATCCCTGCCGTTCCAGGCGGTCGGCGC
Organism: Actinacidiphila sp. bgisy144; assembly: GCF_057708105.1. NCBI lineage: Bacteria > Bacillati > Actinomycetota > Actinomycetes > Kitasatosporales > Streptomycetaceae > Actinacidiphila > Actinacidiphila sp. bgisy144. The sequence continues at coordinate 36,279 of NZ_JBYIRM010000039.1, forward strand.
TCTTGCTGGCGGCGCCGATCCCGACGGCGAAGACGGCCGCGATGTCGGCGACGCGCGCGCCGGGGTGGTCGCGCAGGTGGCGCAGGAGCTCGAACTGCGAGGTGACGATGGCATGTTCGGCCTTCAGGCGCTCGCCGAGGGCGTTGTAGAGCCGTGTCTCGCAGCGCACCAGGTCGGAGAAGAGGCCGGGCAGCAGGTGGCGGCGGTCACCGTTGGACATTTAACTTCCTAGGCATATAGTTCTTGGGAAGATACTTCCTGGGCTACTTCTATGAGGGAGCATACGCGTGAGCACTGAGCAACGCGCCCGGATCGATGCGATGCTGCGGCGGCCGCAGCCCGCCGGCCCCCAGCCGATCGAGGAGATCCGCGCCGGGTTCGAGAAGCTGATGGCCACCATGGCGGTGCCGCCGGACATCCGCACCGCGCCGGGTGCGCTCGGCGGCCGGCCGGTGCTGCGGGTCGACCCGGCCGGCCCGCCGCGCGCCGGCACGATCCTGTACTTCCACGGCGGCGGCTGGGTGTCCGGCTCGCCCCGGACCGCGCTGTCACTGACCGGGAACCTGGTCGCCAGGACGGGCGTCCCGGCGTACTCCGTGGACTACCGGCTCGCGCCGGAGCACCCGTTCCCGGCCGCGATCGAGGACGCCGTGGCCGCCTACCGCGCCCTGCTCGACACGGGCACGCCCGCGCCCTCCGTCGTGTTCGCCGGGGACTCCGCCGGGGGCGGGCTGGCCGTCACCGCCTGCCTGGCCGCCCGGGACGCCGGACTGCCGCTGCCCGCCGCCCTCCTGGCGCTCTCCCCCGGGCTCGACGCCACCCGCACCGGCGCGAGCATCGACGGCAAGGAGGACGCCGACCCCGTCTTCACCCGTACGGGCGTGGAGTACACCGGGGCGATGTACCTCGCGGGGGCCGACCCGCGCCAACCCCTGCTCAGCCCCGCGGTGTCGGGCGACCTGACCGGCTTCCCGCCGATCCTGCTCCAGGTCGGCACGAACGAGATCCTGCTCGACGACGCCACCCGCCTCGCCACCCGCGCCCGGGAGGCCGGCGTGGACGTCATCCTCGACGTGACCGCGGGCGTGCCGCACGTCTTCCAGGCGTTCACCGGCCTCCTCGACGAGGCCGACGAGGCACTGGACCGCGCCGCGCTCTTCCTCACCCAGCGCTTGACGCCGCGTTGACCGCGCCGCCGGCGTCCCCGCCGCCCCCGCCGACCGGGCGGCGCTCGCCGAGCCACTGCTCGGCGCCCCAGGCGTGGAACCGCTCCACCTCGGTGAAGCCGAGCTTCGCCGCCAGCCGCATCGAGCCGAGGTTCGCGGTCTGGGTGGCGAGCACCACCGCCTCCCCGGGCAGTGCGCCCTCCAACCAGCCGAGTGCGGCCGTGCACGCCTCGGCGGCGTACCCCTGCCCCCAGGCCCGCGGCAGGAACAGGTAGCCGAGGTCGGCCTTCCCCGCGGCCGCGGGGCGCTGGGAGGCGCTGCGCCGCATCAGGATCTGGCCGATCATCTCCCCGCCGCACTCCACGACGAAGCTCCCCGGCCACCGCTCGGGCACCGCGGGCAGCTCCTGCTCCAACTCCTCCCGCCGCTGCGGCCCGCCGAGGTAGGTGTGCACCTCGGGCGAGGCCAGCAGCTCGACGAACGCCGCGCGGTCGCGCGCTTCGGGTGCGCGCAGGACCAGCCGCGCGGTCCTGATCGGGTCGGGCGGCCAGGCGACAGTCAGCGGATGCGTCATGCGGGCACGCTAACAGCCGTGATCCGGCGGGACGTTGTGGTCCCGGCCCGGGGCGGGGAGAGGCAGTCAGCGGGTCTTGACGCGGCGGACGTGCCACAGGCAGAAGGCGGCCAGGGCGGCGGTGGCGGTGAGGCAGATGCCGGTCTCGACCAGTTGGAGCGGGAGGAACTGGTCCATGGTGAAGGAGCTGTTGTAGCGGCCGACGATGTGGTGCCGCGCCAGGCATCCGGAAAAGTCCTGGAGGCCGGGACCGGAGCAGGGGTTGCGGCGGGTGAGGGTGCCGTCGGACCGCACGTAGCCGAAGCCCTGGAACCAGCCGTCGAGCGGGGTGCTGGGGAAGTCGAGGCTGCGGGTGCGGCGGATGTGCGGGGTGAGCAGGTGCGGCCGCAGCTTCTCCAGCCCGAACAGGGCGGCTTCGCCGAGCCCGGCGGCCGCGGCGACCGCGGGCAGGGTGCGGCGCACCAGCAGGCCGGTGGCCGCGCCGGTCGTCAGGGCGAGCAGGAGGTGGGCGACGCCGACCGGGCCGGTCCAGGCGAAGAAGTCCCAGTCGTTCCACCAGACGACCGCGCGCCATGCGAAGCGGTCCGGTCCGCCGTCGTGGCCGCGCCGTGCGGAGTACCACCACCAGCTGGCCGGCACCGTCACCACGACGGCGGCGAGCGTGGTGACCGCGGCCGCCAGACCGAGCCGGACCGCGGCCCACTCACGGCGGCCGACGGACTGCGTCCAGGCCAGCCGGTGGGTGCCGGACTCCAGCTCCTGCGCGAACAGCGGTGCGCCGACCAGCGCGCCGACCGCGACCGGCAGGTAGCGAAGCACGTACGGCGCCACATGCGTGACGGTCGGCGCCGCCACGTCGCCGCCGCCCAAGTCGCACCCGTCCGCCGCGCGGCAGAGGTCGGCGTAGTGGTGGACGGCGCCGACGAGTTGGTGGTGCTCCCGGACCGCTCCGATCCCGGCGAGCAGGGCGAGGGCGAGCATCGTACGGAAGGCGGCCCGGTGCCGGCGCCAGGCGGGCCAGGCCGGTCCGGCCAGGCGCGGCAGCCGCAGCGGGGAGGGCAGCGGCAGCCGGAAGCGCCGCCGGGCACGGCGCTCCTCGCGCGGCGGCCAGGCCACGTAGCGGGCGAGGGCGCTCATCGGCCGGGGTCCGCTTCGTCCTGGCGCCTGCGCTGGTGCTGGTGCTGGTGCGCGCGCGCCGCGTCGGCCGGCCGGACCAGCGGCTCGTCGGCGGGCGCGACCAGCGGCGGGGCCTGCGGATTGCGCAGGTAGGCGAGCAGGATCTCCTCGAGGCTGGGCGCTTCGGCGCTCACGGCGCGGTCCAGGGCGGTCGGCAGTTGGAGCAGCGCGGTCACCCGGCGCCCGGTGGTGCGCGCCTCCACGACGGTGTGGCCGAGCAGCGCCGCCGGCAGCGGGGCGGCAGGGTCGGCGGGGGCCGGGCTGCGGCGCCCTGAGCGGGGATCGCCGGGCCCGGCGCCGAACGGTTCGCGGCCGTCGAGCGTGTGGGTGACCAGGGTGTGCGCGGCCTGGACGAACTCCACGTCGTCGGCGACCAGCATCCGGCCGTGCGCGAGCAGCAGGACGTAGTCGCAGACGAGGTCCAGCTCGGCGAGGATGTGCGAGGACATCACCACGGTGGTGCCGTGCTCGGCGGCGGTGGTCATCAGCGCGGCCATCATCGCGTGCCGCCGCAGCGGGTCGAGGTCGGCCATCGGCTCGTCCAGCAGCAGCAGTTCGGGGCGCTTGCCGAGCACGAGCGCGAGGGCCGCGCAGGTGCGCTGGCCGCCGGAGAGCTGTCCGACCTTCGCCCTCAGCGGCACGTCGGCGTCGGCCAGGACCGTACGGGCGGCGGTGTCGTCCCACCGCGGGTTCATCTCCCGTCCGTAGCGCAGCGTCTCGGCGACGGTGAACGCGGTGTGCAGCGGCCGGTCCTGGAGCAGCACGCCCACGCGGGGCAGGGCGGCCGCGCTGCCGGGCCGGTGGCCGAGCACCCGCAGGGAGCCCTCGGTGGGGGCGCGCAGTCCGGCGGCGACCGCGAGCAGGGAGCTCTTGCCGTCGCCGTTGGGCCCGACGAGGCCCGCCACCCGGCCGGGCGGGACCCGGAAGTCGCTGTGGCGCAGCGCCCAGTCGGCGCGGTTGCGGATGCCGAGGCCGCGCGCTTCCAGCGCGGGCGGTTCGGTGCGGGCGTGCGGGCCGCCGGCCTTCGGTTGGTCGGTCATGGCTTCGCGCTAGCCGTGCGGGTGGGCGTCGTACGTCTCCGCGCCGGGCACGCGGGGGTCGGCACCGGCCGGGAAGTACGTGTCGAGCGCGGCGGACAGCAGCGCGGCGACATCCTCGCGGCCCAGGTCGGCGCCGCGTGCGGCGGCCATCCAGGCGTGCAGGCTCTCATGGAGCGGGGAGCCGGCCGCGGCCCCGGGCTGGGCGAGCGACCTGCGGACGAAGGTGCCGACGCCCTGCCGCGCCTCGACGAGCCCCTCGTTCTCCAGCTCGCGGTACGCCTTGAGCACGGTGTTGGGGTTGATCGCGGTCGCGGCGACCACCTCCGCCGCCGAGGGCAGCTTGTCGCCGGGCGCCAACTGGCCCAACCGCAGGGCCTGTTTGGTCTGCCAGACGATCTGCTGGTACGCGGCCACGCCGCTGCGCCGCTCGATACGGAAGGTCACCACCCGCCACATCATACCCCTAGTGGACTAGTGGACCTGGAGCGGTTGACACCAGCGGTCCGCGCCTTCGACACTCGGTCCACTAGTTAAGTAGTTGACTGAGTGAGTCGGACGCGCCCCCGGAAGCCACGGGCCGCGCGGCGATGACGCACGCCCTCTTCCGGACGGGAGCAACCGCGGTGCCCACCTCGCCTGTTGACGTATCCGAACGCGCCGCGCCGGTCGGCGTGTCCGCACCGGCCGCACCGGCGCCGCCGCAGACCGCCGGCCGGACCGCGCGGCGCCGCACCGCCGGCTGGACGCGGCACCCGGCCGGGCAGGCGCCGCTCCTGATGCTCCTCGCCCTCGCCGTGCGCGCGCCCTCCTTCCGCCGCCCGTTCTGGAGCCCCGACGAGGGCTACCTCGGCACCGAGGCGGTCGCCCTGCGGCACGGCGGGCGGCTCTACACCGACGTCGTGGACCGCAAGCCCCCGCTCGTGCCCTGGCTGTACGAAGCCTGCTTCGGCCTGACCGGACCCGGCACGCTGTGGCTGGTGCGGCTGTGCGCGGTGGCGGCGCTGGCGCTCACCGCGCTGTTCGTGGCGCGGCTGGCGGCAAGGGAGTGGGGGCCGTGGGCCGGGCTGCCGGCCGGGGTGCTCACCATCGCCGCGTCGGCGGCGCTGCCCGCGCCCGACGCGATGGCCGCGACCTTCGAGGTGTTCATGCTCCCGGCGACGGCCGCCGCCGTGTACTTCGGCTCCCGCCGCCGCTTCCTCGCCGCCGGGCTGGCCCTGGCCGCCGCGACCCTGACCAAACAGGTCGGCCTGGCTCCCTTGCTGCCGGTCGCGCTCCAGGTCCTCGCCGGCCCGCGCCGGGACCGGCTGCGGCACGGCGCGGCGCTGGCCTCGGGGGTGTTCCTGCCGGTGGCCGGCTGCGCCCTGCTGCTGGGTGTGCGCCCGTTCGTCTTCTGGAACTTCCTGGCCTCGAGCTCCTACGCCGCCTCCCCGCCGGGCGCGGCGGCGATGTGCGGGCACGCCGGGAGCATCCTGCTGCGGCTGGCCGTACCGTTCGCCGGCTTCGCCTTCCTGCTTCCGCGCCGGCTGCCCCGCCGGCTGCCCCGCCGGATGCCCCGCTCGCTGGGCCGGTGGCGCGGTGTCACCGAACTCCGGCCGCGGACGCGGACGTTCGACCGGGTGCTGTGGCTGTGGCTGATCGCGTCGGCCGCGGGCGTCACCGCGGGCTTCCGCTTCTACGGCCACTACTTCCTGCAACTCCTCCCGCCGCTCGCGCTGTTGGCGCTGCGCGCCGCCGACAGCTCCCGCACGCGTGCCCTCTCCCGCCGCCCAGCCGGGCCCCGCACCCGGGACCGCGCCCTGGCGGCCGCCTGCCTCTGCGCGGTGGCGGCCGCCGCGCTCTTCGACGCGGGCGCGCTGCGGGCCGAGCCGCCGCAGATGGGCAAGTCCCTCGCCCTGGCCTCGGCGCTGGACGCCCACAGCCGGCCCGGGCAGAGCGTGTTCCTGTGGAGCATGCACCCGGAGGTGTACTGGCTCGCGGGCCGTCCCGCCGCCGGCCGCTACCTGACGGCCGGGCTGCTCACCAACTTCAGCGGCGGCGCGGACGTGCGCCGGGTCGGCGCCCGCTACGCCGTGCCGGGCGCCTGGGCGGGCCTGCGCCGTGAACTGGCCGCCGCTCCCCCGTGCCTGGTGGTCGACGACTCCGCGGGCACCCCGTACCCGATGGCCGGGTATCCGGCGCTGGTGCGCCTGGTACGCGACGGCGGCTACACGCGGGTCGCCGTCGTCGAGGGCGCGGTCGTCTACCGCCGGGCCGGATGCTGAACGGCGCGCGCCCCGGGCGCCACAGGCGCGGCCCCGGACACCGCTGGTGGGGGGCGGGGTGTCCGGGGCCGCGGGTCACTGTGGTGATACAGGTGCGGGTGCGGTGGGGCTAGGGGTAACTCACCACGTCGGTCGGGGTGGTGTCGGACGCGGTGGCCGCACCGGTGTCGTTGATGACGTGGGTGATGGTGCCCACGCCGCCGAGCGAGACGGTGAGCGCGTCGTGGAACTTCACGCCCGCGGTGTCCGGTGCCTCGAAGGCGTGGTAGTTGTTCACGGCCGGGTTGACGTTGAAGTAGCAGTAACTGCCCAGGCCCCACGCCTCGTGCGAGGCGACGTCGTCGGCGACCTTGTAGGCCGCGTAGCCGTCGACCCCCGACGAGCTCATCCAGGACGCCTGGTCCGGCGGGTCGTACGGGTTCTCGTTCTGGAAGAAGATCGTCCTGCCGCCCTGGCCGTTCCACACCACCTCGTACTTCTGGTAGTGCTCGACGAACAGGCCGTCGGCGAGGACGTCGTCGCCGTTGACGGTCAGGCCGTTGTCGGCGGTGTTGGTGGTCCAGCCGACGCTGCCGGAGTTGCCGTGGTCGGCCCGCCAGGCCCAGATGTGGTCGATGATCGTGTTGTTGCTGTTGACGACGAGGCTGTCGGTGGCCTTGCCGGCGTTCTCACCGCCGATCCGGAAGAAGACGTCCTGGATCGTGGTGGGGTCGGCCGAGTGGTCCGCGGTGGACCCGGACGGCCCGACGGTCAGCAGCGCCTGGGAGTTGGTGGTGCCGGCGTCGAAGAGCAGGCCCTTGAGCCGGACCCCGTCCACGTCGGCGACCTTCATCGCGTCCACGCCGTTGTCCGGGACGAAGGTCGGGTAGCCGACGCCGAGGATCGTGGTGTCGGCGCGGGTCACGTCGAGCGTCTGGTCCAGGTGGTAGACGCCCGGGGTGACGAACAGGTTGCAGCCCTCGGCGAGTGCGGCGTTGATGGTCTCGGCGGTGTCGCCGGCCTTCACCACGTAGAACTGGCTCATCGGCAGCGAGGTGCCCGCGGTGCTGCCGTTCGCCCAGCTGGCGCCCGAGGAGTCGGTCTGGAGGCTCGGCTCGAACACCCGGTAGTTCCCGGAGCCGTCGACGTACAGGTAGGGCACGTCGCGGGAGACCGGGGTGGTGGCGAGCGTGGTCTCCGGCGGGTTGGGGAAGGTGGTCGACGGCGCCCCGGACACGCCGGAGAAGACCATGTTCCACACGCCCCCGTCCCAGCTGCCGAGGTTGCTGTTGCGGGTGTACCACTGCTGCTGCGACACCGACGACGCCTGGCCGCTGACCTTGGTGTCGGCGATGAAGCCGCCGCTGGCGTAGCCGTAACTGGCCGGGTAGAGCGCCAGGTTGCCGCGCACGTCGATCCGGCGGAAGGGCGCGGCCTGGGCCACCGCCCAGCGGTCGGTGCCGCTGGAGGGGGTGATCGCCAGGTTCTCCGCGCTGCGCCAGAAGTTCTGCGTGGCGTTGCCGGCGTCGGAGGCGTTGAAGGCGTCCACGGTCACGTCGCCGTTGATGGAGACGTCGTCCGGGTTCTGGCCCAGGCCCGCCACCGACGTGTAGAAGCCGACGTTGTCCTCGACGTTGTAGGTGCCGGGCTTGAACAGGTCGGCCACCCGGTTCTCGCTGAACTGGGCGGTGGCGGTGTCCTTCATCTGGTTGAACTGGGAGTCCAGTTCGGACTGGATCGCGGCGTCGCCCATCGACGGGTCGAAGACGTGCACGTTCGGCCCGAAGTCCGGGGTGTCGGACTGCGCCGGGCAGTCCGCCGCGTCCGCCGCGGGCCGCGCGGCCGTGGCACCGTGGCCCGTCGTGGCGCCATGGCCGGCCGGGTCCGCCGAGGCGGCACCGGCCGCGCCGGTCAGGCCGGTCAGCGTGGCGAGCAGCAGCGCGCCCGCGCCGAGGGCGGCGTAGCCGCGGCGCCGGGGACCGGCATGGCGCCGCGGCTGCGCGGTGGGGGGCTCAAGGGGTGGTCTGCGCATGGGGGTCCTTTCACCCGGGTTCACGAAGTGAACGCGCGGGTCAGCGCGGATAGTGGGGGTTGATCGCGCTTTGGCTCCACTACTTCACTGCCACAGCACCTGACGACCCTTCGATTCGCAGATCGGAGAACGCTCTCAATCTAAGGATCGGGGGCGCTGCGGCTCGTTAGGCAGTCTCAGCCGCCCTTGCGCCACCGTCAAGGAGTGGGCGCCCGGCCCGCACACACTGAACACATCGCCCGCACGGAACCCGCACGGTCGGCCTCCCGTGGCCAACTCCTGAAGGCCGGGGGCCCGTTGTGTCAAGCCCTGGCCTCAGGAAGTGACCCCCTCGCCCCGCAGCGCCTCGTCGGTGGCCTCAGGCGCTCCGGGGGGCCGGGTCCGGGCGCGGTGGGCCGCGACGCGCTCGCGGGTGGCGCAACGGCGCGAGCAGTAGCGGCGGTTCGGCCCGCGCCCTTCCATCACGTAGACGTTCGGGCAGCTCGGGGAGGCGCAGACGCCGCCGGGCGGCCGCCGCCGGTCCCACAGCAGGACCGCGAGCGCCAGACAGGAGGACGCGAGGAACCACTCGGCCCAGGGCGCGTCGTCGTCGCTGTCCAGGTGCGGGTGCCAGGAGGTGGTGCCGCCGTGCGTGGTCAGGCGCAGCGGGCCGGTGCCCGAGGCGAGCAGCCGGTTGAGGCGGACCGCGGCCTCGTCGGCGTCCTCGGCGGCGAAGACCTCGCGGAGCCGGCGGGCGGCGGCCCGCAGGTCGGCGAGGTCGGCGGGGGTGAGGCCGAAGGGTTCCGTCTCGCCGTAGGCGCGCAGGACCGCGGCGACCGCGGCCGTCACCGCGGCCGTCACCGCGGCCGTCTCCTTCGGCTCCGCGTCGGCCGCGAGCGCGTTGACGAGGTCGGCTGCGCGGCGGGCGTTGGCCTGCACGGAGTGGTGGGCGGAGCTGTCGTCGTACGTCGGGGCCATCCGTGCACGGTAACGCAGGTGGCGCGGTTTTGGGTTACCTGCGTACCGTCCTCCGCATGCGACAGCGTGACGTCGGCCCGGCCGTGGGCTCGTACCTCGGCGGGGCGGCCGCCGCCCGGATCGGCGACGAGACGGCGGGGCCCGCGCTGCTGCTGGCAGGTCTGGCCGCCACCGGGTCGGCCGCCCACGCGGCCCTGGTCCCGGCCGCGCTGATGGCGTCGGCGGCGGTCGGCGGCCCGCTCTTCGGCGCGTTCCTGGACCGCTCCGCCCGCCCCGGGCGCCTTCTCGCCGCCGCCCTCGCCGGCTACGCGGCCGCCCTCACGCTGCTCCTCGCCGCCCTCCCCCGGCTCCCCCTCGCCCTGACCGTCCTCCTCGCCGCCCTCGCCGGCCCCCTCGCCCCGGCCCTGTCCGCCGCCTGGTCCGCCCAACTCCCCCACCTGCCGGGTCCCCCGGGCCCCGAAGGCGCGCAGCGGCCGGCGCGGGTCACCGCGTTCGACGCGATGACGTATGACGTGGCGGGGCTGGCGGGGCCGGCGCTGGCCGGCGCCGTCGCCGGGTGGTCGGGAGCGGGGGCGGCGGTCGTGGCGGCGGCGGTACTGGTCGGGCTGGCGGTGCCGTCCGCGTGGACGCTGCCGCGGACGGCGCCCGACCGGCGCGAGGTGCCCGCGGGTCTGCGCCGTGAACTGGCCGCCGGTTTCCGGGCGATCGGCGCGTCGGGGGTGCTGGGGCGGGCGACGGCCGTCTCGGTGGTGTCCTGCGTGGGCGCGGGCATGTTCGTCACGTGTGCGCCGGTCGCCGGGGCGGCGGCGCTGGGCGGGGCCGGGCACGGCGCCTACCTGCTGTCGGGGGCCGCCGTGGCATCCCTGGTCGCCAACGGGCTCCTCGCGCGCCGCCCTTCCGCAGTGCGCCCGGAGACCGTGCTGCGGTGCGCCACCGCGGTGCTCGGCGCCGCGTTCCTGCTCGCCGCGACGGTACGGCCGCCCGTACTCGCCCTGGCCGCCGTACTGGCCGGCGCGGCCGAAGGACCGCAGCTCACCGCGCTGTTCGCGATCCGGCACCGCGAGGTGCCGCCCCGCCTTCGCGGCCAGGTCTTCACCACCGGCGCCGGCCTGAAGACCGCCGGCTACGCGCTCGGCACCGCGCTCGCCGGCCTCCTGGCCGCCCGGTCGCTTCCGGCCGCCCTCGTCACGGCCGCCGCCTTCCAGGCCCTCGCCCTGCTCGCCCTCACCCCCCGCCCCCGGCGGCCACGGGGAGCGGACCCGTCGCCGGACAGGTCCGCGAACGCTCCGCTCAGGCGGGGACTTCGGTGACGCCGAGGGCGAAGTCCAGGTTCCCCACGCCGTGGTGGGCGAGGCCCACCGTGACCACGCCCGCTCCTTCCAGCCAGTGCGCCATCTTCAGGCCGCCGACGTCCAGCGGCCGCAGTCCGAGGCTCTCGACGAACGCCCCCACTCTCGCCTTGGCCGCCGCGTCGTCGCCGGCGACGAAGACGTCGGGCCGGCCCTTCTCCAGGACATGGCGGAAGACGGTGTTGAACGCCTTCACCACACTGGCGCCGGCCGGGGCCACCTTGGCGACCTCCTGGGCGACCGAGGTCTGCTCGTGGTGGGCCAGCCCGTCGAAGGTGGCGTTGAAGGGGTTGCTGATGTCGACGACGACCTTGCCCGCGAGGGCGTCCCCGTACTGCGCGACGGCCGGCACGACGCCGTCGTGGAGCAGCGCCACGATGACGATGTCCCCGGTCGGGGCGGTGCCCCATGCTCCGGTGGTGGCGCCGTCACCGAGAGCCTCGGCCAGGTCGGCGGCCTTGGACGGGTCCCGGCTCATGATCTCGACGGTGTTGCCGCCCGCTATGGCCCGCGCACCGAGGGTGCGGGCCATGTTCCCGGCGCCGATGATGCTGATGCTGCTCATGGATGTCCTGCCCTGGGTGTGGGTTGTCGGGTTCAGATGGCAGTGGTGCCGCCGTCGGCGACGAGTTCCATGCCGTTGACGTAGCTGGAGTCGTCGGAGGCGAGGAAGAGGGCGGCGGTGGCGAGCTCGTCGGGCCTGCCCATCCGGCCGCGGGGGATGAGGGACTCGAACTGGCGCTTGGTGGCCTCGTCGAAGAGTTCTTCCTGCTTGGCCGTGGCGACCTGGCCGGGGGTCAGGACGTTGACGCGGATGCGGCGGTCCTTGAGTTCGTTGAGCCAGATCCGGGCCCAGGCCTGCTGGACGGCTTTGCTGCCGGCGTAGACGCTCCAGCCGGGGAAGGCGCCCAGCGAGGCGTTGGAGCCGGTCATGAGGATGGAGCCGCCGTCGTTGAGGAGCGGGAGCGCCTTCTGGACGGTGAACAGGGTGCCGCGGGCGTTGAGCCCGAACCAGGTGTCGAACTGGGCCTCGGTGATCTCGCCGAGCGGGGCGGGCTCGCCCCCGCCGGCGCTGGCCCACAGCACGTCGATGCCGCCCTTCTCCCGCTTGACGGTGTCGTAGAGGCGGTCCAGGTCGTCCAGGTCGGCGGCGTCGCCCTGGACGCCGGTGACATTGCGGCCGATCTCCTTCACGGCCTCGTCCAGGGCCTCCTGGCGGCGGCCGGTGACGAAGACGTGCGCGCCCTCGTCCACGAACAGCTTCGCGCCGGCCAGCGCCATGCCGGTGGAGCCGCCGGTGATGACCGCGACCTTGCCGTCGAGCTTTCCCATGGTCGTTCCCTCGGGTCGGTGGTGCCGTGCGCACCTGGGGCGACGGTGTTATGTACACCGTCCCGTGTGCTTACGGTACGGACGCTCGGGTCGAGGCGCAACTATGTACACCGGTCGTTACCCAACCGCGGTAGGCTGGGCCCATGACGGAGTTGGAGAAGGGCCCCACGGGCCGCCGCCGCGGCCGGGGCGCCCGCGAGCGCATCCTCGGCGCGTCCCAGCAGCTGTTCCGCGAGCAGGGCATCAACCGCACCGGCATGGACCAGCTGTGCGCGGCGGCCGAGGTGTCCAAGCGCACGGCCTACCAGCACTTCGGCGGCAAGGACGAACTCGTCGCCGAGTACCTGCGCCAGTTCGACCCCTCCGTGCTGCCCGGCGTCTTCGACCGCACCGACCTCACACCCCGCGAACGGCTCCTCGCCGCCTTCGACATCCCCGCGGACACCCCCCTGTGCCCGTACATCGCCGCCGCCGTCGAACTGCACGACCCCCAGCACCCGGCGTCCCGGTACGCGCGCGACTACAAGAAGGCCGTCGCCACGCGGCTCGCCGACACCGCCCGTGAAGCCGGCGCCGCCGACCCCGAACAGCTCGGCGAGCAGCTCGCGCTGCTCATCGACGGCGCCGCGGCCCGCACCCGGGTCCTCGACGCCGACGCCTTCCCCACCGCCGCCGCCATCGCCGCCGTCCTCATCGACAACGCCATCCCCGCCACGGCCGGCGGCGACCGGTGACCGGCGACGTAGAAGACTGACGCCGCGTCACACCGCGCTGGACGACGCCGCACGAGCTCGCGCCGTGCGGCGCGTCGGCACGCCCGCCACCCCCGGCTCCGGGGCGCCCGGGAACCTCGCGAAGCAATTACTTGGCTAGCCACACAATCGGTGCTACTTTTATGTGGCTGGCCACAGAACGTGGCCGGTGAAGCGTCCCCCTGCGAGGAGAGCAGTCATGAAGGCCATCGTTTTCGACACGTTCGGCGGCACCGAGGTCCTGCACGAGGCGGAGGTCGAGGTGCCCCAGCCCGGCCCCGGCCAGGTCCGGGTGCAGGTGAAGGCCGTCGGCGTCAACCCGGTCGACGGCAAGATCCGCGCCGGCGGCATGGAGGCGATCTTCCCCACCACGCTGCCCGCCGTGCCCGGCGGCGAGATCGCCGGCGTGGTGGACGCCGTCGGCGCGGGCGTCGACCACCTGAAGGTGGGCGACGAGGTGCTCGGCTGGTCCGACACCGGCGCCTACGCGCAGTACGCCCTGTCCCCCGCGACCGCCCTCGCGCCCAAGCCGGCCGGTCTGGACTGGACGCACGCCGCGGCCCTGCCGGTGGCGAGCGACGGCGCCGAACGCGTCCTGGACCTGCTCGGCGTCACCGCCGGCGAGACGCTGCTCATCCACGGCGCCTCCGGTGCGCTGGGCACCATCGCCGTCCAACTGGCCGTCGCCCGCGGCGCCCGCGTCCTCGGCACCGCCGGGCCGGACAACCAGAGTTACGTCGCCTCACTCGGCGCGACCCCGCTGGTCTACGGGGACAACCTGGTCGAACGGGTCCGCGCGCTCGCCCCCGAAGGGGTGGACGCGGTCTTCGACGCCGCGGGCAAGGGTGCGCTGGAGGACTCCCTCACCCTGCGCGGCGGCACCGACCGGATCGTCACCACCGCGGACTTCCGCGCCGCCGAGCTCGGCGTCGTCTTCGCCGAGGGCCCCCAGCGCCGCTCCGGCACCCGTCTCGCCGAGCTGGCGCGGCTGGCCGCCGACGGCACCCTGGTCACCACGATCAGCGCGGTCCACCCGCTCGCGGAGGCGGCACGCGCGCAGCAGGCCAGCGACGGGGGCCACAACCGGGGCAAGATCGTCCTCACCGTCGACTCGACCGTTGCGTGAGGAAAAGAGGCCCCCATGTCGGACACCACCCCGTCGGAGCTGCCGGACACCGCGGGAGCGGGGCCGTTGAGCTACGCCATCTTCCAGCTCGCCCGCACCCACCGCGCCCACGCCGCCGCCATGCTCCGCGCGATGAACCTGCACCCGGGGCAGGAACTGCTGCTGATGCAGCTCTTCGACCGCGACGGGCGGACCCAGGCGGAACTGCTGGAGCTGGTCGGCCTCGACCACTCCACCGTCTCCAAGTCGCTGCGCCGCATGCAGGAGGCGGGGCTGCTCACCCGGGAGCCCGCCGCCCACGACCGGCGGGTCATGGTGGTCCACCTCACGGACGCCGGGCGCGCCCTGCGGCAGCCCATCGCCGACATGTGGCGGACCCTGGAGCGGGCCTCCGTACGCGACCTGACGCCGGATCAGGTCCGTGAGTTCACCGCCTGCGCGCACATCATCGAGAAGTCGGTCCGGGACCACGACCGACAGCCGCCCGCCGCGTAGGCGGGGGCGACACGTCCGGCCGATCGGCCGGCACCCGCCACGCCCGGTGCGGAGCGAGGGCCTGCCCCAGGGCAGCCCTCGCCGCCCGGGCGGGGAACCCCGAAGAACCCCCCTCCCGCCGGCGAACGGCGGGCCCTCATACCCGACATTTCATGACCGCAAGGAGCTCTCCGCCATGCCGAACCCCTTCTCCCCCGTCGACGTCGCCGGCCGGCAGCTGGCCAACCGCATCGTGATGGCGCCGATGACCCGCAGCCGGGCCTACGGGCCGGGCGCCACCCCCACCGACCTGATGGCGGCGTACTACAGCCAGCGCGCGAGCGCCGGCCTCATCGTCACCGAGGGGATACAGCCCTCGCCGGTCGGCCAGGGCTACCCCGACACACCGGGCCTGCACACACCGGAACAGGTCAGCGCCTGGCGCGAGGTCACCGGCGCCGTCCACCGCGCGGGCGGGGTGATCTTCGCGCAGCTCATGCACACCGGCCGTATCGGCCACCCCAGTCTGCTCCCCGACGGCCTGGTCCCGGTGGCGCCCTCGCCCGTCGCCGCGAAGGGCCAGGTCTTCACCCACCAGGGCCCGCAGGAGTTCGTCACGCCGCGGGAACTGGACGCCGACGGCATCGCCCGCACCGTCGCCGACTTCGCCGACGCGGCCCGCAACGCGATCGCCGCCGGCTTCGACGGGGTGGAGATCCACGGCGCGAACGGCTACCTGATCCACCAGTTCCTCGCGCCCAACACCAACCACCGCACCGACGAGTGGGGCGGTGACGCCGCCGGCCGGGTCCGCTTCGGCCTGGCGGTGGCCGAGGCCGTCGCCGCGGCGATCGGCGGCCACCGCACCGGCTTCCGGGTCTCGCCCGGCAACCCCTACAACGACATCGCCGAGCAGGACCCGGCCGACGTGCAGCGCACCTACACCGCGCTGCTCACCGGGCTCGGCGCGCTGGACCTCGCCTACCTGCACGTGATCGGTGGGCCCGACCAGGAGCTGACCGCACGCCTGCGCGCCGCCTGGCCCGGCGCCTTCGTCCTCAACCCCTTCACCCATCCGCAGCCCACCGGGCCGGACGCCCTGGCCCTCGTCGAGGACGGCAGCGCGGACCTGATCGCCTTCGGGGCGCTCTTCCTCGCCAACCCCGACCTGCCCGCGCGGCTGGCCGCCCAGGGCCCCTACAACACCCCGGACCCGGCCACCTTCTACGGCGGCGACCACCGCGGCTACACCGACTACCCGTCCCTCGCCCCGCGCGACGCGGCAGCGGTCAGCTCCGGCTGAGCAGGGCGAAGTCGGCGAAGTCGAAGCCGGGCGTGACCACGCAGCTGACCAGCACGTCGCGGTCGGCGGCCGGCTCGGCGCGCTGCCAGGAGCCGGCCGGCACCGCGAGGTGGAAGCAGGGGTCGGCGCCGGGCGGCGGGTCGGGGGTCAGCAGGTGCTCGGTGACGGTGGTGGGGGCGGGCCCCGGCGGGCTGGTGTGGAGCCGCAGCGGGCCGCCGTGCTGCCAGAACCACACCTCGTCGGAGGCGACGTTGTGCCACTCGTTGCGGCCGCCGGGGGCGAGCAGGTAGTGGATCATCGTCGCGGAGGCGCGGGACCCGCCGCCCGCGGGGTGCCGTACGGGCACCGGCGAGGTGTAGATCCTGCGGTACCAGCCGCCCGCCGGGTGCGGGCTCAGCCCCAGGGTCCGGGCGAGTTCGGGTACGTGCGGCATCTTTCGACCCCATTCGGCTACGTCGGGTGCGCCCCATTGTGGGGCACGCGTCCCCTCCGGCCCGCGTGCCCGGCCCGGACCGCGGGCCGGACATGGCACGATCGGGGCACTCCGCCCCGCACCCCATCCCCATCCCCATCGCCATCCCCATCCCACCGCCACCTACGGACACCCGCGAGGGAGGCCCGCCATGCGCCTGCTGCTCACCACCGACACGCACGTGCCCCGGCGGGCCCGGGAGCTGCCGCCGGCGCTGCTCGCCGAGATCGACGCCGCCGACGCCGTCCTGCACGCGGGCGACTGGGTGGACACCGCGACGCTCGACCTGCTTCAGGCGCGGGCGCGGCGGCTGGTCGCGGTGTTCGGCAACAACGACGGCCCGCAACTGCGGGCGCGGCTGCCGGAGGTGGCCCGGGCACGGCTCGGCGGCGTCCGTTTCGCGGTCGTGCACGAGACGGGCCCGGCGCGCGGGCGGGAGGAGCGCTGTGCGCGGCTCTTCGACGACGCCGACGTCCTGGTCTTCGGGCACAGCCACATCCCGTGGGACACGGTGGCCGCGAACGGGCTGCGGCTGCTCAACCCGGGTTCGCCGACCGACCGGCGGCGCGAGCCGTACCGCACGTACATGACGGCCGAGGCGGCGGACGGGACCCTGTCGGACGTACGGCTGCACCGCCTGGCGCCGTAAAGGCGCCACGACGCCGCCCCTCCCCCGCACCGCCCGCCATCAAGGGCGCCCGGGCGTACCGTCTTCGGCGGCGGTTCAGGTCGCCGGGCCGGCCGAGGGCGCCCCGCTGCTCCCGCCCGCCCCGTCACCCGCGCCCGCCCGCGGCTTCGTACCGTCGTCGGCCATCGGCGCCCGCAGCGGCCGGGCCAGCGCGGTGATGCCCTCGTCGAGGCGCTGGAGGTGGCGCAGGACCCGGTAGGTGACGGTGCCCGAGCGCACATGGGCGCCGCCCGAGTCCTCCAGCATGGCCGCGATGCTCGGCCCGCTGCGCACCTCGGGCCGGCGCGGCGGCGCGCCCTTGCCCTTGCCGCCCTGCGGCCGGCCGCCCTCCCCCGGCTCCGGGGCCGGCGCGGCGGCGAGCGCGAGCGCCCGCTCCTTCGGGGTCTCCTGCTCCTCGACGTGGCTGATGAGCGCGTCGATGTTGTGCGCGATCCGCGGGCCGACCGCGGCGAGCCGGGGGTCGGCGGCCACGCTCCTGCTGTACGGCACCAGTTCGGCGGTCGCCGCCAGCGAACGCGCGTGGTAGGCGCAGGTCTCCAGCAGGGCGACGAGGTAGCGGGCGGTGCGGCGGCGGACCCGCAGCGGGGTGATCGGGTAGGTGAGCGGGCTGGTGGAGCGGCGCAGGGCGTCCAGCGCGCTGTCGAGGTCGCGGGACATGTCGACGAGGTCCACGGCGGGGCCGCCGCCGAGCTGATCCACGGCGGCCACCGACACGTCGCGCAACCGGGTCAGCACGGTGACGAGTTGGGCGTCGGTGTGCTCGTCGGTGTGGATGGGCAGCACCAGCACCGCGGCGATCACCCCGCACGCGGCGCCGAGCGCCGTCTCCTCGATCCGCAGCACCAGCACCGACAGGCTGTAGGTGTGCAGCAGGGTGTAGAGCAGCCCGAGCATGGCGGTGACGAAGAACGACATCAGCGTGTACGACACCGGCGCGGTGAAGAACATCCCGAAGATGCAGACCAGGACGAGCGCGAACGCCGTCCAGGTGTGGTGGCCGACCGCGCCGGCGAGCAGGACGCCGGCGACGACGCCGCAGATGGTGCCGATCAGCCGGCGGTAGCCCTTGACCAGGATCTCGGCGGTGGAGGAGGTGTTGAGGAACACCACCCAGCAGGTCAGGACGGCCCAGTACCAGCGCTGCGAGGACAGGAACTCGCCGCCCAGGACGGCCAGCGCGGAGCCGGTGGCGACCTGGAAGGCGGCCCGGGTGCTGGGGCGGTCCAGCCCGGCGCGGGCGGCGGGCGCGGTGTCCTCGGCCAGCGCCAGGTCCTCGGCGTCGAACTCCTCGCGGGAGCGGACGGTCTCGGGGGCGTCGTCGGAGTCGTCGCCGGGGCCGTCCAGGGCCATCCGCAGACCGAGGACGGCTCGGGCGGCCTCGCCGATCCCGCGGAAGGCGTCCTGGACCGCGGGGGTGGCGCGCGGCAGGTTCGCGTCGTCGCGGTAGGACAGCAGGCGGTTGCGCAGGTGGACGACGGCGGTGCCGAGGTCGTTGCCGGACAGCCGGGCGACGAGCAGTTGGAGGGCGCGCACCTCCTTGCGGAGGGTCTGCACGGCGCCGTCCTCGTCGCCGAGCCGGCGCACGGGCGCCGGCAGCGGGGCGTTCGGCAGGTGCAGGGTGAGGGTGTCGGCGCGGCCGGCGCCGCGGGTGTTGAGCAGCAGGATGCCGAGGCGTTCGGCGGCGATCTCGGCGTCCACGACGCGGCGTTGGAGCTGGTTGGCGACCGCCGGGTCGGAGGTGCCGTCCTCCAGCCGGTTCTGGATCATCAGGGCCGTCTCGTGCAGCCGCGCGGTGTCCTTGCGCAGGTCGGCGACGGCGTTGTCCAGCCGGTCCGGGGGCGCCTCCAGCACCTCCAGCTGGGTGGCGACGAGTTGCGCGGTGCGCGCGCGGAACGCCTGCCGCAGCCGGCGCAGGACCCGCTCGGGCGTCTCGGGCACGAACGCGAAGCGGGTCAGCGCGCTGCACACGAAGGCGACGGCCAGGGTGCGGCACAGCCCGGGCAGGTCGGCGGTGGTGGCGTGCACGAACAGCGAGACGAAGTACACCTGGAAGCTGATCATGCCGACGGCGGTGTAGCGGTCGCCGAACCGGCGCACGTACGCGGCGACGAAGATCAGCAGCACGAAGAAGATGTCGCCGACCACGACGTGCGGGTTGAGCACCGCGCCCAGCGACATCGAGGCGAGTGCGGCGGGCAGCCCGAGCGCGAGGGTGACGGCCTGGTCGGCGACGCGCTTGTCCCGGATGGCGAACGTGGAGACCATCGCCGTTATCGCGCCCGCGACCAGCTGCGGGACCGGGGTGTCCATCGCGGCGAGGACCAGCAGGGCCAGGCCGATCGAGCCGACCGTGCGCAGGCCCGCCATCAGCCGCAGCAGCCCGGGGTCGGAGGCCGAGTAGCGGTCCCACAGGTCCGTGAGCGCCCTTCGTGTCCCTGTCATCGCCACTGTCGTGTTCCCTCGGGTGTTCGACCATGCCCAGCATCGCATGCGCGGGCCGCGCTCCCGCGCGCGGCACCCCGTGACCTCGGCGCGGCCCCCGGCGCGGTACGGCGCCCGCGCCGCCGGCCGGCGGCTACTTCGTCCCCAGTTCGCGGGTGAGCGCGACGGACTTCGAGAGGTAGACGGTGCCGGTGACGACCATGGCCACGCCGAGGAGTTCGGGGACGAACCACCAGCCGGTGCGGATCTGCTCGGCGTACACGGTCAGGCCGAGCAGCAGGCTCAGGGTCGCGTCGCCCAGAGTCAGGGCGGGCTGGGAGGCGGCGATGGAGCCGGACTGGAGGGAGTTCTCCAGCAGGAAGACCGCCGCGATGCCGCACAGCGCGAAGCCGTAGGTCTGCCAGGCCGCGAGGAAGGCACCGAAGCCGTGGGCGGAGAAGGTGTTGGCGGCGGACTTCATCAGCGCGGCGGTCAGCGCGTTGGCCGCCGCGGCGGCGACACCGAGCAGCGCGGCCCGGGTCGGCCCGCTGCGGCGGTGCCGGGCCAGGGCCACCGCGGCCAGCGTGAAGCCGCCCACCCCGGCGACCGCGGGCACCCAGCGGGCCAGCGATGCCTGGTCGGTGCCGCCGTCAGGTGCGGCGCAGGCCAGCGCGATCGCCAGCCCGAGCACCATGCAGGCCACGGCGAGCCAGGCCCGGGTGGGCAGGCTGCGGCCCAGCACCGGCATCGCGATCAGCAGCGCGAAGGGCAGTTCGAGCACGAACACCGGTTGGGCGAGCGCGAGCGGGCCGGTGACCAGCGCGAGCGCCTGAAACAGCGCGGCGAAGGCCACCCCGCAGATGCCCAGCAGCCACACCGTCTGGTGCAGCATGTCCACCAGCAGCCGGAAGCGCATCGCGTCCTCCGCGGGCACCCGCAGCGCGGCCTTGCGTTGGAGGACGGTGCCGGCCGCGTTGCTGGCGGCGCCGAGCAGCGCGAAGAGCACACACAGCACCAGCAGGGCGGACCTCCCGCAGCGTCACCCACGGTCCCGCCCGCGGGCGGGGCCGTACTCGAAGCGGCGCCGAGGCGGCGGGCGCCGTACCGGCGGACATGCAGGCCCGACGTTACCCGCGCCGCACCGCCTCGACCGGTGCCGACATGCCGCGCCGTCCGGCCGCACCCGTTCGCCGCCGGACCGTACCGGACCCGTTTGCCGCCGGGCCGCCGGTCCGCACCCGTTTGCCGCCGCGCCGTACCGGTTCGCCGCCCGGCCGTACCGGTTGGCCGCCGGCTCGGCGCGGGGATCAGCTCGGTATGGGGCCGGGGGCGCCGGGCTCGGTGAGGTCGACCCGCCAGTCGTTGCAGGTGATGGGGTGGCCCTTGGGGTACTCGAAGGCGACCTCTCCGAGGAGGGTGAAGCCGGCGCGGCGGCACACGCCGTTGGACGCCGGGTGATCGACGGACGGGTAGGCGTGCAGGTGGCGGCGGGTGCCGAGGGCGGCGGCGCGGCCGACCACGGCCCGGGCGGCCGCTGCCGCCACACCGCGGCCCTGGAACTCGGGCAGCACGCCCCAACCGGTCTCGTAGACCGCCTCGTCCTGCCACACCCGGCCCCAGAAGCCGATGCTGCCCATCACCTCGCCGCGTATGTCCGGGCCCGGGTCGGCCTCGATCACGTACATCCGGCCGCCGTCGCCCCCGAGCCGCAGATACCGCTCATGGCGCTGGAGCACCTGCTCCTCGCCCTCGGGGCCGCCGAGGTGCGCGGTCATCTCCGGCTCGTTCGCCCGCCTCAGCACCCACAGGTCATCGGCCGCCCACTCCCGCAGCCGCACCGCCACCGGCGCCGCCGCCCGTCCCGTCTCCACCCGTTTCTCACCCATACCCGCACATTACGCCGACCCTCTGACAACGGCCCCTGACCAGCGCGAACGCCGTACTCACCGCGGCAGCAGGGTGCCTTTGCGGCCCAGCAGGAACGCCTTGAAGGCCGCGACCGGCGCGCTGTCGCGCTGTCCGTCCAGCCAGGCCACGCCGATCTCGCGGACGGCTCGCTGCCCGATCAGGTCGAGTTCGGTGACGCCGGGCCTCGGGACGGCGGGCGGCGGCAGCAGCGCCACCCCGAGCCCGGCCGCGACCAGCCCGCGCAGCGTCTCCGCCTCCTCCCCCTCGAACGCGACGCGCGGCGCGAACCCGGCCTCGGCGCACAGCGCGTCGGTGATGCGGCGCAGCCCGTACCCGGTCTCGAGGGTGACGAACGGTTCGGCGGCCGCCTCCGCGAGCCGGACCCGGCGCCGCCGGCCGAGGCAGTGCCCGGCGGGCACCACCAGCCGCAGCCGCTGCTCGTCCAGCCGCCTGACGACCAGGCCGGGCCCGGCGGGCAGCGGCGAGGTCAGGCACAGGTCGAGGGCGCCGGCGCGGAGCCGTGCGAGCATGGCCTCGCCGTAGGTCTGCACGAGGTGGAAGCGGACCCGGGGGTGGTCGGCGCGGAAGGCGCGCAGCAGGGCGGGGACGGTCTCGGGGCCGAGGGTGTGGAGGAAGCCGAACGCGACGCGGCCGCTGCCGGGGTCGGCGTCCGCGCGGACCTCCTCGGCGGACCGCTCCACCTCCGCGAGGGCGCGTTCGGCGGCCTGCTGGAAGGCGCGGCCGGCGCGGGTCAGCCGCAGGGTGCGGCCCTGGCGGGCGAAGAGGGTCACGCCGAGGTCGGCCTCCAGCCGGGCGACGGCCCGGCTGAGCGTGGACTGCGGCATGCCGAGGCGGTCGGCGGCCCGGGTCATGTGGGACTCGCGGGCGACCGCGGCGAACTGCGCCAGGCGCGGGGCGAGCAGGACCGGCCAGGCGCCGGCCGCAAGTTCGGCCAGAGCGGTGGGTTCTGCCGGTGCGGTGGGTTCGGCGGGTTCGGCTTGAGCGGAGGGTTCGGCTTGAGCGGCGGGTTCGGCTTGCGCGGGGGGCGCCGCGGGCGCGGCCGGGCCGCCGTTCTCCGTCCCGCCCGGGAGATCTCTGCCACTGCCGGTCGTCACGGAAGTCCCCTTCATCCTGTGCTGATGCGCTGACGGATCGATTCTTCCGTATCCATGCATTGGACGCATGCAAAGCGGGCGGCCTAGCGTCGCCGCCATGGACCCCGCAGATACCGGCGCGGCCGTGCCGCGTACGGGCGCCGCACCCGCCGCCGCCACCGCCGCCGTCACGGCCGCCCCCGCCGACGACCGGCTGCGGGCCGGGACCCGCGCCTACCGCTGGGCGAACCTCGCCCTGTTCGCGGCGGGACTGGCCACCTTCGCGCTGCTGTACTCCACGCAGGCGCTGCTGCCCGCGCTGTCGGCGGGGCTGTCGCTGTCCCCGGCGCAGGCGAGCCTGACGGTGTCGGCGAGCACCGGCGCGCTGGCGGTCGCCCTGCTGCCGGCGAGCGCGCTCAGCGAGAAGTACGGGCGGACGCGGGTGATGACGGTGTCGGTGTTCACCGCGTCCCTGCTGGCCCTCGCGGTGCCCTTCGCGCCGGACCTCGCGGTGCTGGTCGCGCTGCGCGCGCTCCAGGGGCTGGCCCTGGCCGGGCTGCCGGCCACGGCCATGGCGTACCTCGCGGAGGAGGTCCACCCCTCCGCGGTGCCCTCGGCGATCGGCCTGTACGTCGCCGGGAACTCCATCGGCGGGATGAGCAGCCGGGTCGCGGGCGGCGCCCTCGCGCAGGCGTACGGCTGGCGCACCGCCCTGCTGGCGGTCGGCGTCACCGCGCTCGCCTGCGCCGTCGTCTTCCGCCTGCTCGCCCCGCCCGCACGGCACTTCACGCCCGGGTCGATCTCCCCGGCGGCGCTCGGGCGTACGGTCGCCGGGCACTTGAGGGACGGGCGGCTGCGGCGGCTGTACGCGGTCGGGCTGCTGTTCATGGCCGTGTTCGGGGCGGTCTACACGGTGCTCGGGTACCGGCTGACCGCCGCGCCGTATGCGCTGTCGCAGTCCGCGGTCGGTGCGGTGTTCCTGGTGTACCTGGTCGGTACGGGTACCTCGGCGGCGTCCGGGGCGCTCAGTTCGCGGGTGGGGCGGCGCGGGGCCTTCGCGGTGGCGCTCGCGCTGTGCGGGGGCGGGGTGGTCGTGACGCTGGCGCGGCCGCTGGGGGCGGCGCTGTTCGGGTTGGTGCTCATTACCGGGGGGTTCTTCATCGGGCACGCCGTCGCGTCGGGTGCGGTCAGCCGGACGGCGGTGCGGGGGCGGGCGCAGGCGTCGGCTCTGTATTTGACGGCGTACTACGTCGGGAACAGCCTCGGCGGGACGGTTGGCGCCGCGGCGTATCACCTGGCCGGGTGGGGCTCTACGGCTCTCGTCGCCCTTCTCGCGCTTCTCCTCGCTGTCCCCGCGGTGGTGCGGCGCCCCTGACCCCCCGCCCGGGTTCGTCCTGCCGGTTCCGGGACCACCTCGCGGTGGTGGGCTGGTCGCGCAGTTCCCCGCGCCCCTGCCGACCCGCCGCCTTGCTTACGGCCGCACCCCGGCCTACGCCCGGTGGCCCCTGCGGAAACCCGCCGTCGTGGATGCGGCCGCACCCCGACCTCCGCCCGGTGGACCGTTGCGCGCGCAGTTCCCCGCGCCCCTGCGGACCCGCCACTTTCGTTGCTGCCCGCACCCCGGCCTACGCCCGGTGGCCCCTGCGGAAACCCGCCGTCGTGGATGCGGCCGCACCCCGGCCTGCGCCCGGTGGACCGTTGCGCGCGCAGTTCCCCGCGCCCCTGCCGACCCGCCGCCTTGCTTACGGCCGCACCCGGCCAGCGGCCGGTGGCCCCTGCGGAAACCCGCCGTCGTGGATGCGGCTGCACCCCGGCCTGCGCCCGGTGGACTGTTGCGCGCGCAGTTCCCCGCGCCCCTGCGGGCCCGCCACTTTCGTTGCTGCCCGCACCCCGGCCAGCGGCCGGTGGGCCCTGCGGACGGCCGTTGTCGTGGATGCGGCCGGGGGGTGGGGTAGGTTCGGGGGATGTTCTTCCTCTGTGTGTAGGGCGCTTGGTGTGTGAGACGGGCCAAGTCGCTGCGCGTTTCAGGGGATAGTCATGTCTTCGCAAGGTCAGGTGGCGTCGTATGGCGCCGTTTTCGGTTGCCGGATGCACGGGTGGCGTTCGGGGCCGCGTTGGTGGGGCGTCTGGGTTACGGGATGCTCGGGGTGGCGCTGCTGTTGGAGTTGAGTGCGGGTGGGGGGTCGCTGGCGCGGGGCGGGTTGCTGGCGACGGGGTTCGGGACGGTGTCGGTGGTGCTGGGCCCGGCCCGGGCGGATCTGGTGGACCGCTGGGGGGCGGGTAGGGCGCTGCCGGCGCTGGCCGCTCCGTTCGCGGGGGCGCTGCTGACGCTGGCGTGCTGCGGGGGGTCGACGAACACCGCGGTGCTCGGTCTGCTGGTGGCGGCGGGTGGTGCGACCTGCCCGCCGCTGGGGCCGACGATGCGGGCCGTGTGGGGCGCGCTGGCGCCGCAGGAGGCGCTGCTGCAACGGGCGTTCGGGCTCGACACGGTCGCGGAGGAGGTGCTGTTCCTGGTGGGCCCGCCGCTGGCGGTGGCGCTGGACCCGGCGCGGGCGCTGGCGGTGGCGGCGGTGCTGGTGGCCGTGGGGGCGTGCGCGCTGGCGGCGGCCCCGGCGACGCGGCTGCTGGCGGCGGGGGGCGCCGGTGGGGCACGGTCTGCGCGGGCGCGGTCGGGGCCGCTGTCGGCGGGGGGCGCGGGGGTGCGGCGCGCGGCGGTGGCGGCGCTGGCGGTGGGGGTGTGCCTGGGAGCCGTCGACCTGTACGTCCTCGCGTGCGCGCGGCAGGCGCACCACGCGGGCGCCGTGGGGTGGGTGCTGGCCGGGCAGTCGGCGGGCAGCGTGGTGGGCGGGCTGGTCAACGGGCGGCTGCGGTGGCGGCGTCCGGCTCCGGCGCGGCTGCCGCTGCTCTTGGCGGGGTTGGCCGCCCTGCTGTGCGTGGACGCGGTGGCCGCGGGCTCGCTGCCGTGGCTGGCCGGGTGCGTGGCGGCGACGGGCACGCTGCTGGCGCCGACGCTGTCGACGGCGTACCTGGCCGCGGCGCGTACGGCGCCGGAGGGTGCGGCGGCGCGGGCGACGGGGTGGGTGAACTCGGCGGTGAACGCCGGTTCGTCGGCGGGTGGGGCGCTGGCGTCGGCACTGGTGGGTGCCCATGTGCTGCCGGTCGGGTTCCTGGCGACGGGGGCGGTGGTGGGGTTGTGTGCGTTCGGTGCGGGTGAGTGCGGGCGCAATGGGTGAGTACGCGGGCGTACGCACGAATTGACCCATTACTTCATGCGGTACAATTCTTTACCTGCCACATACCAATGGCGGGTGAGCGGAAGGGATGGCGGTATGGCTCGGTACGACTCGACCACCGCGCTCGCGTCCGCCGTTCCGTGCGGGTGTGCGCCGCGCGACCGGGTGCCCGATATCGGCGCCTGAGGTCCGCGCAGCCGCGGGCCCTGGCGCCCCGCACCCTTCCCCCACCCGGCGGGCCGGTACGGCCGGGACCGTATTCCGGCGCGGCGTCCGCGGCCGCCGCCGGACGGCCGGTCCGTGCCGTACGGCCGTGCCGGTCACCCGCGCCCGGCACGTCGGCACGCACCACCCCGTCCCCACCCCCGTACGCCTTGGAGCACGCCATGGGCCTGTCGGCTCGCCTTCGCAAGACCCCGCTGCCCGGTGTCGGCAGCCGCTACGACCTCGACACCGACGCCGGCGGGCACCTGTCGGTCGTCGTCCACCAGGACGGGCGCCGGGAGTTGGCGCTGCGCGACCCGGCGGACGAGGACGCGTGCGCCGGCGCCGTCCCGCTGACCGAGGCCGAGGCGGGCGCGCTGGCCCGGCTGCTGCTGCCGGACCCGGTGGCGAAGCTGCGCCGCGCGCAGGTCGGCATCGACCTGGTCACCGAGCGGATCGAGATCGACAGCCGGTCGCCGTACGCCGGGCGCACGCTCGGCGCCACCCAGGCCCGTACCCGGACCGGCGCGTCGATCGTCGCGGTGCTGCGGCGGACCTCGGCGCACCCGTCGCCGGCGCCCGACTTCCGCTTCGCGCTCGGGGACACGCTCGTCGTCGTAGGCACCCGCGAGGGCGTGGACGCCGTCGCCGAACTGATCACCGGAGGATAGCCGCCCGTGCACAACACGACGTCCATGCTCGTCGAACTCGGGGCGATCATCCTCGCCCTGGGACTGCTCGGCCGGTTCGCCGGCCGGGTGGGTTTCTCCCCGATCCCCCTCTACCTGCTCGCCGGGCTCGCCTTCGGCCAGGGCGGGATACTCCCGCTGGACGCGAGCGAGGACTTCGTCGCCACCGGCGCCGAGATCGGCGTCGTCCTGCTGCTGCTCCTGCTCGGCCTGGAGTACAGCGCGTCCGAACTGGTCACCAGCCTGCGCACGCAGTACCCCTCCGGCGCGGTGGACTTCGTGCTCAACGCGGTGCCCGGCGCGGCCGCCGCCCTGCTGCTGGGCTGGGGCCCGGTCGCCGCGGTGGCGCTGGCCGGCGTCACCTGGATCTCCTCCTCGGGCGTCATCGCGAAGGTGATGCGCGACCTGCGCCGGCTCGGCAACCGCGAGACCCCCGTCATCCTGGGCGTGCTGGTCATCGAGGACCTGGCGATGGCGCTGTACCTGCCGATCCTCACCGCGCTGCTGGCCGGCGCGGGCCTGGCCGGCGGCACCGTGACGCTGCTCATCTCGCTGGGCACGGTCGGCGCGGTGCTCTACCTGGCGCTGCGGCACGGCCGGTTGATCAGCCGCGCGGTCTCCTCCGACAACCCCGAGATGCTGCTGCTGGTGGTGCTCGGCCTGACCCTGCTGGTCGCGGGCGTCGCCGAACGCCTCCAGGTCTCCGCGGCCGTGGGCGCGTTCCTGGTCGGCATCGCGCTGTCCGGTGACGTCGCCGAGGGCGCGAGCAATCTGCTCACCCCGCTGCGCGACCTGTTCGCCGCGGTGTTCTTCGTCTTCTTCGGGCTGTCCACGGTGCCCGCCGACATCCCGCCGGTGCTGGTGCCCGCGCTGCTCCTGGCACTGGTCACCACCGCGACCAAGGTCGGCACCGGCTGGTTCGCCGCCAAGCGCGCCGGTATCAAGGCGCCCGGCCGATGGCGGGCCGGCGGCACCCTGGTCGCCCGCGGCGAGTTCTCCATCGTGATCGCCGGCCTCGCGGTCGCCACCGAGCCGCGGATCGGGCCGCTCGCGACCGCCTACGTGCTGATCCTGGTGATCCTCGGGCCGGTCAGCGCCCGCTTCACCGAGCCCCTGGCCCGACGGGTCACCGCCCGCTTCCCCGGCCGCGCGGCGCAGCCCGCCCTGGCCGGAGCGGGCGGTCCGGTCGGAGCGGTCGGCGCGGCCGGCGGCGAGGGCGCGACCGGCGTCGGCGTGGGCACGGAGACCGACGTCGAGATCGACTCGGAGTTCGACGGCGTCCTGGACGCTGGGCTGGACGGCGGGCTGGACGGCGCCATCGGCGACGGGCTGGACGAGGGGTTCGGCGACGGACCGGGCGGTGAACTCGACGGCGAACTCGACGGCGGCATCGAGGGCGACGCGGACGGCGGCGTCGGTCCCGACCGCGGCGGCCCCAGGACCGCGCGCGCCAAGGGCTGACCCTCACCCGTCCGCCGCCGGGCCGTACGCACCTCACCCGCCCGCCGCACCCCGCGGCCCGACCCTACCTGCCCACCCACCCCAGCGGCACCGGCAACGATCGGGGGCACCATGACCGTGGACAACCTGCCGAAGACCTTCCTGACCGGCTACGCGGAGATCCTGCTGAAGGCATCGGCGACCGGGCGCCGGCTCACCCGGGAGGAACTCAGGCGCCACCGCGCGCTCGGCGCGCAGGCGGCGGAGGCGGGCTGCGACTGGCGGCAGATCCTGCGCGAGCACCTCGCGGCCGGACGGGTCGTGCGGCCCCGCTCGGCCGCGGACCTCGACGGCGTGCTGGCCACCGTGGGCCAGGCCCTGGACGCCTTCGCCGACGGCTACCAGCGGGCCCAGCGCGCGGCGGCGCACCGCCACGACGCGGCCCGGCGGGAATTCATCGACGGCCTGCTGTCCGGCGCCTTCGACCCCGAGCAACTGGCCGCCGGCGCCGAGCGGTTCGGCCTCCAGCTGTCGCACGCGCACGGCACCGCGGTCGCGGTCGGCCCGGAGGCGTACGGCGACGGGCACCCGGTGGTGCGGCAGGTCGGCGCCGAGACCCTGGGCCGGTTCGGCAACCGCGGGGTGCTGCTCGCCGCCGTGGACGGCGCGCTGGTGTGCGTGGCGCCCGGCGGGCAGGACGAGGTGCTGGCCCACTTCGCGGACCGGGCGGTCGCCGCCGGCGCGCTGCGGGTGGCGGTCGGCCGGGCGCAGCCGGGTGCCGCGGGCTGCGCGCGCTCCTACCGCGAGGCGCTGGGCGTGCTGTCGGTGGCGGAGCGGATGGAGTTCGAGGAGCGGGTGCTGCACGCGGCGGACCTGCTGGTCTTCCCGGTGCTGACCAGGGACCGGCAGGCGCTGGCCGACCTGGTGCGGACCCTGCTGGGCCCGCTGGAGCAGGCGCGCGGCGGCGCCCGTCCGCTGCTGCGCACCCTGGAGGTCTACTTCGACGCGGGCTGTGTGACGGCCGAGGCGGCGCGGCGGCTGTCGCTGAGCGTGCGCGCGCTGAGCTACCGGCTGCACCGGGTGCGGCTGCTGACGGGCGCGGACCCGGCCGACCCCCGCCACCGGTACGCGCTCCAGACCGCGGTGATCGGCGCGCGCCTGCTCGACTGGCCGCGGGAGGAGCCCTGACGGCCCGTCCGGCGGGGCCGTCAGGGCGGCCGTCCGGGCGGGCGTGCGGCGGGTTTCCGCAGGTAAGCGTGCGGGCCAGGGGGCGGACACGGCGGGGGTGGTTCGTCCGCCGGGGACGGCTGGGCAGTAGGGTCCAGATGACGTAGCCGACACCGCCCTCGCAGGGCTGAGCGATCGGGAGACCTGGAGTGGCCACCGAGCCGGAACCGCAGCCCGTACTCGAGCCGTTGACGACCGCCGCGATCTTCCTGGTCCTGACGGTCGAGGACGGCGGCGAGCAGACCGTGCGCGAGCTGCTCGCCGACCTGGCCGGGCTGACCCGGGCCATCGGCTTCGGCGCGCCGGACGGGCGGCTGAGCTGCGTCGCCGGGGTCGGGTCGGCGGCGTGGGACCGCCTGTTCGCCTACCCGCGGCCGGCCGGCCTGCACCCCTTCACGCCGCTGGAGGGCGCCCGGCACCGGGCCCCCGCCACCCCCGGCGACCTGCTGTTCCACCTGCGCGCCACCCGGCTCGACCTGTGCTTCGGGCTGGCCGCGCAGATCATGGACCGGCTGCGCGGCGCGGTGGCGCTCCAGGACGAGGTGCAGGGCTTCAAGTACCTCGACGTGCGGGACCTGCTGGGCTTCGTGGACGGCACGGAGAACCCGGTCGGGCCGGCGGCGCGCGAGGCGGTGCTGGTCGGTGCGGAGGACCCGGAGCACACCGGCGGCAGCTACGTCATCGTGCAGAAGTACCTGCACGACCTCGACGCCTGGAACGCGCTGCCGGTCGAGGCGCAGGAGCGCGTCATCGGCCGGACGAAGGCGACCAACATCGAGCTGGACGCGGCGGACTCGCATGTCGCGCTCAACACGGTGACCGGGCCGGACGGCGAGGAGCAGGACATCCTGCGGGACAACATGCCGTTCGGCAGCCCGGGCCGCGGCGAGTTCGGCACGTACTTCATCGGCTACGCGCGCACCCCCGACGTCACCGAGCAGATGCTGCGGAACATGTTCCTGGGCACCTCGGCGGCCTCCCACGACCGCATCCTCGACTTCTCCACCGCCGTCACCGGCACGCTCTTCTACGTGCCGTCCGCGGACTTCCTCGACGACCTGCCGGACGCCCCGGACCGCACCGCCGCGCTCGGGGCGGGGGCAGGGGCGGCGGGGGCGGCGGAGCCGGCACCCGGGTCCTCCACCGAGCAGACCGAGGGGGCCACCGAGCCCACCCCTGTACCCGCGCAGTCGGCAGCGCCCGCTTCCGCCGCGCCCGCCTCCGACGGCAGCCTCGGCATCGGCAACCTGAAAAGGAGCACGTCCTCGTGAACAACCTGCACCGCGAACTCGCGCCCATCTCCGCCGCCGCGTGGGCCGACCTGGAGGCCGAGGCCCGGCGCACCTTCGCCCGGCACGTGGCGGCCCGCCGCATCGTGGACGTGCCCGAGCCCGCCGGCGTCGAGCTGTCCGCGGTACCGACCGGCCACCTGGACCAGATCGCCGCGCCCGCGCAGGGGGTGACCGCCCGCACCCGCCGCTCGCAGCCCGTGGTGGAGCTTCGGGTGCCGTTCACCGTGGACCGCGGCCAGGTCGACGACGTGGAGCGCGGCGCGAAGGACGCGGACTGGCAGCCCGTCAAGGACGCGGCCAAGCAGCTCGCGTACGCCGAGGACCGGGCGATCTTCGAGGGGTACGGCGCCGCGGGCATCACCGGTATCCGCGCGGCCTCCTCCAACCCGGAGCTGACGCTGCCGGCGGACGTGCGGGAGTACCCGGACGCGATCAGCCACGCCGTCACCACGCTGCGGCTGGCGGGCGTCGACGGGGCGTACACCCTGGCGCTGAGTGCCGACGCGTACACCGCGGTCAGCGAGACCTCCGACCACGGCTACCCGATCCACCAGCACCTGGCGCGGCTGCTGGACGGCGAGATCGTGTGGGCGCCGGCGATCGACGGGGCGTTCCTGCTCGCCACCCGCGGCGGGGACTTCGAGCTGCGGCTCGGCCAGGACGTGTCGATCGGCTACCTCGGCCACACCGCGACCACCGTGGACCTGTACTTCCAGGAGTCGCTGACGTTCCTGGTGCACACCTCGGAGGCGGGTGTCGCCCTCAAGCCGGCCGCGGGCTGAGCGCCCGGCGCCGCGACCGCGGTCCGGGGCGCGGCGGAAGGCGGTACGGTGACAACAGCCGTGTGCCCCACCCCATTTCAGGGGTGGTGCACGGGGTACGGCACCGGATAGGACAGGGTGGCACGGGGTAGGAACAGTGCCGGGAGCCACCAGGGGCTCGACGGGGCCGACACCGTCGGCAGGGCCGTCCGGCCCGATGAGTGGATCGAAGGATGGGGGCAGCGCGTGGCCGAGGAAGAAGCGACATTCGCCGAGGAGACCGGCGTTTCCGACCGGTTACGGCAGGACCTCCCGCACAGCGCGCGGATGTACGACTACTACCTGGGCGGCAAGACCAACTACGCGGTGGACCGGACCGCGGCCGAGGACGTGATCCGCCGCTTCCCGGCGATCAGGACCGTGGCACAGATCAACCGGGCGTTCGTGCACCGCTCGGCGCGCTTCCTCGCCCGTGAGCGCGGCATACGCCAGTTCATCGACATCGGCACCGGTATCCCCACCTCGCCGAACCTGCACGAGGTCGTGCAGCGCGAGGTGCCGCGGGCCCGGATCGTCTACGCGGACAACGACCCGATCGTGCTGGTCTACGCCGACAACCTGCTCGCCAGCACCCCCGAGGGCGCCACCGA
Source organism: Actinacidiphila sp. bgisy144 (assembly GCF_057708105.1). Taxonomy (NCBI): domain Bacteria; kingdom Bacillati; phylum Actinomycetota; class Actinomycetes; order Kitasatosporales; family Streptomycetaceae; genus Actinacidiphila; species Actinacidiphila sp. bgisy144. The sequence goes on from NZ_JBYIRM010000039.1 coordinate 67,879, forward strand.
GTACGTGGAGGCCGACGTCACCGAGCCGGCCGCGCTGCTGGACGCGGTGGAGGCGGCGGACTGCCTGGACTTCTCCCAGCCGATCGGCCTGAGCCTCAACGCGGTGCTGCACTTCGTCACCGACGACATGGGCGCCTACAGCGTGGTGGAGACGCTGGTCGACCGGCTCGCGCCCGGCTCGCACCTGGCGATCTCGCACTGCACCCCGGACTTCGACCCCGACGCCTGGGCCGCCATCACGGACATCTACACCGACGGCGGCACCCCGCTCCAGGTCCGCTCCCGGGCCGAGGTGGAACGCTTCTTCAAGGGCCTGGAACTGGTCGAGCCCGGCGTGGAGGTGGCCCACCAGTGGCGGCCCGAGGCCGGCGAGGGTCCGACCCTGGTCACCAACGCGCAGTCGTCGCTCTACGCGGGCGTGGCCCGCAAGGTCTGACCGGCGGTGGCCCGCAGGGTCTGACCCGTCCGGGCGGCCGACAGCCGACGGCCCGCGTGCGATCCCTGTCGCGTGCGGGCCGTCGTGGCCGTGGTGGCGGTCGTGGCCGTGGTGGCGGCCGTCAGCGGAACTTCTTGATGTGGTCCTGTATGCGGCGGACCGTCGCCCGCTGGCCCAGTGAGGCGATCATCAGCCGGTCGAAGCCCTTCACGTGCTCGTCGACCTCCTGTTCGTCCTGGAGGTAGAGGCCGCCGCCGGAGCGCTCGATGTACACGATGTCGGGGAGCTGGCCGTCGGCGAAATCGAAGATCGTCGTGGTGCCGATCTGCACCGGCAGGTTCGGCTTGCCCAACTCCACCAGGTTGAAGCCGATGTCGGGGTCGTCGGCCAGGGATATCAGGTGTTCGAGCTGGCGGCGCATGCCCTCGCGGGAGCCGTACGGCCGCACCAGGGTGACCTCGTCCAGCACGCAGAGCAGCTTCTTGCCGGGCTCGCGCATCAGCCGCTGCTGGCGCATCGCGCGTAGCTCGATGATGCGCTCGATCTCCTGCTCGCTCTTGCCCGGCGCGTTGGCGCGGATCAGCGCGCGGGTGTATTCGGCGGTCTGCACCAGGCCCGGCAGCTGGGCGATCTCGTAGCTGCGGATGCGCTGGGCCATGTCCTCCAGGCTGACCAGGGTCTGGAGGGTCTTGGTGGAGACGTCGCTCCACGCGTCCCACCAGCCGCGCTCGTTGGCGGCGCGGGCGAGGTCGAGCAGCAGTTCGCGCTCGCCCTCGTCGCGGACGCCGTAGACGTCCAGGAGGCGTTGGAGGTCGGCCTCCTTGAAGTCGTGCCGGCCGTTCTCCATCCGGCTGATCTTCGAGGCGGAATGGCCGATCTGGCGCACGACGTCCTCGGCGGTGAGGCCGAGCGCCTGGCGGCGCTGCCTCAACGTCTCACCGAAGATCATCCGTTGCGCGGTCGGGGCCCGCCCGGACAGATCGTGGACGTTACGGGCCCCACGCGGACTGCGAGACGGTTGAGCTGGCACGGTCGGTCTCCTTCTCGGGGCGTCGCACCCCGTACGGGTCACCTATCGTGCCGCAGCGCTCACGAAGCGGAGGGCCCGACGTCACATCTGGCTGGATCTCGCTACTCCACGGCGAAGTCGCCACGCACGACGCCGGCGACGAACGCCCGCATCGCGGCGCGGTCCACGGTCAGGAACGGACCGCTCTTGTCCTTGGAGTCGCGGATTCCGATCGTTTCGTGGTCCAGTTCGGCCACCTCGACGCAGTTGCTCTCGTGGTTGCTGTAGGAGCTCTTGCGCCAGCTCACCACAGTTTCGGCCATGTTCGGCCGCGGCACCGGAGCAACATGGCGCGAGGCGCCTTCGCCTTGACCGGTCATCGTTCTCCTCCTAGCAGTGGGGGTCGTCGGCACAACCACAGCTGCAATTGCATACGGTCGGCCTCTCTCATACTGGCCAGGCCGCACACATTTCATGCACACACCCCGTGTACTCCTGTATCAGGCAACCAAGTTGAGCCATCGGGGCGCTGCCACCACCCGCGACACCCCCGCGCCGGCTACCAGCGGCGGCGCTGCGGGGGCGGGGCGAGCTTGGCGGCCAGTGCGGACAGGAAGGTCGGCAGCTTGTCGACCATGGCCTTGGGGACCGCGGTGGTCTGGACAGTGCCCCGCCGCAGGTCCCGCACGAGGAGGGCGTAGCTGCCGTCCTCCTCGACGAGTTCCGCGGTGAACAGCAGTGTCCGTGTGGAGGTGTCCATCACGACTCCTGGGTCTGGGTGTCGTCGAGCCAGGCGGTCCACTCCTTGACCGCCTGCTGCTCGTCGGTGTCCTCGGCGAACAGGTGGTGGCCGAGCCAGCTCGGCACCTGCCAGGTGCTGCCGTTGAAGAAGCGGTAGAGGGCGTCCGGGCCGCGCAGGCCGACGAAGTCGGTGCTGAGCCAGTCGACGACCACCTCCACGGGGTCGCGGTCCGGGCCGGGCCCGCGCAGCGCGAAGCGGTCGCCGACGGCGGCGTCGTCGGCGAGGCCGAGGCGGCGGCGCAGGGCTGCGAAGTCGGCCGGATCGGTGGCGGGTTCTGCTCGCGCGGCCCGGACGTAGACGGCGGGGCGGCCGGCGAAGTGCCGCAGGTACTCGGCCAGGCCGTGCTGGTAGAAGTCGACGTGCTTCTCGGCGGCGTCGGACTTGGCCTCCCAGGCCCACGCCTCGTCGACGACGCCGGTGTGCACCCAGTGGATGCCCATGCGCAGCCGGCTGGTGCCGCCGGCGGCCGGCTCGATGCGGTAGCTGAGGGTGTTGGAGAACCCGCCGTCCTGGGTCGCCCGCAGGGCGAGGTGGCGCGGCGGCTCCCAGGTCAGCACGGTGGCGTCGCCGCGGGTGGCCCGGCCGCCGGCGCGCGGCTCGACCTCCATCGGGTAGAGCCAGCCGCGGTTTCCGGCCCCGGTGGCCACCGCGTCCCAGACCTGCTCGGGCGGGGCAGGCAGGTCCTGCTCCCGGCGGACCTCGAACTCTCGGACCATGGTCGGTACTGCTCCTTCGTCGTCGTTCACACGCGGTAGGCGAGTGGGAGGGCGGTCAGCCGCCGTTGCAGCGGGTTGGGCCGCCACTCCAGTGCCGCCTCGTCGCACAGCCGCAGGCCGGGCAGCCGGCGGACGAGCGTGCCCACGGCCACCTCCGCCTGGAGTTTGGCCAGCGGGCCGCCGAGGCAGAAGTGCGGACCGTGGCCGAAGCTCAGGTGCCGGTTACCGGTGCGGGTCAGGTCGAGCCGGTCGGGGTGGTCGAACCGCTCGGGGTCGCGGTTGGTCGCGCCGAGGAAGAGGTAGGCCAACTCGCCCTCGCGCAGCGTCTGTCCGCCGATCCGAAGGTCCTCGGCCACGACCCGGACGACCGCCTGGGTGACCGTGTCGTAGCGGGCGAGTTCGTCGACGGCGCCGCGGATCAGGCCGGGGTCGGCGCGCAGCCGGGCGAGTTGGTCCGGGTGGCGCAGCAGCGCCAGGACGCCGTTGCCGATCAGGTGGGTGGTGGTCTCGTCGCCGGCGGTGATGAGGATGAAGCAGGTGGCGAGCAGTTCGGAGTCGGTGAGCCGGCCGTCCTGGGACTGGGTGGCGACCAGGGCGCTGATCAGGTCGTCGCCCGGGGTGTGGCGGCGCTGCCGGATGAGCCCGGAGAGGTACTCCTCGTACTGGTCGATCGCCGCCTCGGACTTGGCGATGTCCTCGCTGAGCCGGCCGAAGCGGCGGAACCAGCTCTTGACCTGCGGCCGGTCCGCGTCCGGGATGCCGAACAGCTCGCAGACGACGGACATCGGCAGCCGGGAGGCGAAGTCCTCGAGCAGGTCCATGGCCGGGCCGGCCGCCACCGCCTCGTCGATCAGCCGGTCGACGCTCCGCTGGACGCCCGCGCGCAGGGCCTCGACGCGGCGCGCGGTGAACGCCTTGTTGGCCAGTTTCCGCAGCCGGGCGTGGTCCGGCGGGTCGGTGTTGGTCATCACCCGGCCCAGCCGCTCGGTGAAGCGGCTGAGGGCTTTGAGGTCGCCGCCGCGCGCGCTGTAGGCGCGGGTCATCCGGTCCCGGTCGTTGGACAGCCGGAGGTCACCGAGGGCCGCCTCGACGTCGGCGTACCGGGTCAGGTACCAGATGCCCTGGGGGCTGCGGTGGACCGGGTCCTCGCGCCGCATGCGGGCGTAGAAGGGGTAGGGGTCCCGCCGCGCCTCGGGGGTGAGCAGGGCTGCGGCGAGGTCGCCGGGCCGGGCGGGGCCCGCGGCTTCGCGGGTCCCGCCCAGGGTGTCGGTGGAGGTCACGTCGGCCGCGCTACCGCTGGGCGTCCATGGCGTCGGCGAGGCTCCTGGGCCGCATGTCGGTCCAGGACCGCTCGACGTACTCCAGGCACGCGGCGTGGGTGTCGGGGCCGTGGGCGGTCGTCCAGCCGGCCGGGACGTCCGCGAAGTGCGGCCACAGCGAGTGCTGGTTCTCGTCGTTGACGAGGACGAGGAAGGTGCCGTCCTGGTCGTCGAAGGGGTTGGTCACGGGTCAGTCCTCCTGGTGGGAAAGGGCGGTGCCGCCGGCGCCGCGGGGGTCACCGGGGTCGTGGACGGCCTCGGCGATCCTGGCGGCCAGGATCGGGCCGATCTGGGCCAGCGAGCCGGCCTTGGTCATCTGGTCGTGCCGGGTGGTGATCTCGTGCGACTCGATCCGGCCGGCGACGTAGGGGCGCCAGACGCCGGGACCGGCGTCGTCGTCGGAGCGGTCGATGGTGGAGTTGAACAGCAGCAGGTCGCCGTCGTGGCGGCCGGGGACGAAGTCGACCGACAGCTTCGCGTTGTTGATCATGATCTGGACGATCACCTCCACCTGCCGCTCGTCCAGGCCGGCCAGCGCGCTGCCCCGCCGGTTGAGCACCTCTGCGACCTCGGCGTAGGTGATCTCCCGGTCGCCCAGCTCGTCGGGGTCCACGTCGAGCACCCCGACCAGCACGTCCCGCACGGTGGGCACCGGTTCGTCCTCGAACTTCACGTCCTTGACGGGATAGGCGTCGAGGATCGCCAGCAGCGCGGTCCGCTCGCCGCGTGCCCGCAGTTCGCAGGCCAGCGCGTGGGCGATCAGCCCGCCGGCGGACCAGCCCAGCAGCAGGTAGGGGCCCTCCGGCTGGATCTTCTGGACCTGGTCGGCGTAGTCGGCGGCCATCTCCTCGTAGGAGGCGGGCAGCGGTTCGGGCCGGCCGAGGCCGCGCGCCTGGAGCGCGTAGACCGGGTGCTGCGGGCCGAGGTGGTTCAGCAGCCCGCTGTAGGACCAGCTGATGCCGCCGCCGGGGTGGACGCAGAACAGCGGCGTGGCCGTCCCCGTCGAGCGCAGCGGCAGCAGCACGTCCAGCGCGTCGGCCGGGTCGTCCATGGCCAGGCGCTCGGTGAGCCCGGCCACGGTCGGCGCCTCGAAGAGCATCCGCAGGCCCAGTTCGAGGCCCAGGGTCTCGCGGACCCGGGCGGCGAGCCGGGCGGCCAGCAGCGAGTGCCCGCCCAGGTCGAAGAAGCCGTCGTCGATGCCGACGTGCTCCCGGCCGAGGACTTCCGCGAACAGGCCGCACAGCAGCTGCTCCTGCGGGGTGCGGGGGCCGCGTCCGGCGGCGGAGACCCCGTAGTCGGGGGCGGGCAGGGCGGCCCGGTCGAGCTTGCCGTTGGCGGTCAGCGGCAGCGCGGCCACGGTGACGAACGCCGCCGGCACCATGTAGTCCGGCAGGTCGCGGCGCAGCCGCGCGGCCAGCTCGGCGGGCTCTGGCGCGCCCTGCGGCAGGGGCACCACGTAGGCGACCAGCCGCTTGTCGCCGGGCCGGTCCTCGCGGGCGACCACCGCGGCCTGGGCCACGCCCGGGCAGCCGGAGAGCACCGCCTCGATCTCGCCCGGCTCGATCCGCAGCCCGCGCAGCTTGACCTGGTGGTCGACGCGCCCGGCGAACTCCAGGGTGCCGTCCGGCAGCCACCAGGCGAGGTCGCCGGTGCGGTACATCCGGCTGCCGGCCGGGCCGTACGGGTCGGCGGTGAAGCGCTCCGCCGTCAGGCCGGGGCGGCCGACGTAGCCGCGGGCCACGCCGGTGCCCGCGAGGTACAGCTCGCCGACCATGCCGGTCGGCACCGGCCGCAGCCGGTCGTCGAGCACGTAGGCGCGCATGTTCGCCATCGGCCCGCCGATCGGCACGGTCGGCGCGTTCTCGGCGAGGTCGCGCACCCGGTGGCAGGCGGCCAGGGTGGTGGCCTCGGTGGGTCCGTAGCCGTTGACCACCTCGATGCCGGGGCAGGCGGCCAGCACCCGCGCGGCGGCGGCCGGGGAGACCACGTCGCCGCCGGTCCACACCTCGCGCACCCCGGCCAGCAGGCCCGGCCGCTCCTCGGCGACCAGCCGGAACAGCCCGGCGGTCAGCCACAGTCCGGTCACCGCGTGGGTGGCGATGGTGTGCTGGAGCAGGTCGAGGTCGAGCTGCTCGGGCGGGGCGAGAACGACGCGGCCGCCGCCCAGCAGCGGGACCCACAGCTCGTACGTGGACAGGTCGAAGGCCGTCGGGGAGTGCATCAGCACCCGCTCGTGTCCGCCGCCGCGCCACTCGGGGCTCAGCGCGAGACCCACCACGTCCCGGTGGGTGACGCCCACGCCCTTGGGCCGCCCGGTCGAGCCGGAGGTGTACATGATGTACGCCAACTGGTCCGGCGCGCAGGGTACGTCGGCGCCGGCCCGGTCGTCCGGCGCGGACCGCGCCAGTGCGGTGAGCACCTCCGGGGTGAGCACCAGGGCGGCGCCGCTCTCCCGCAGGATCAGCTCGATCCGGGAGGAGGGGAAGCGGGAGTCCAGCGGCAGGTAGGCGCCGCCGGCCTTGAGGACCGCGAGGATCGCCACGACCAGGTCGGCCGAGCGCTCCAGCATGACCGCGACCGGGGTCTCCGGCCGTACGCCCTGGCGGACCAGTGCCGCCGCCAGGCGCCCGGCGCGCTCGTCCAGTTGCGCGTAGGTCAGTTCGGTGCCTGCGGCCACCACCGCCACCGCGTCCGGGGTGGCCCGCACCTGGCGGGCGAACAGTTCCGGTACCGAGGCCGGCGGCAGGGGTGCGGCGGTGTCGTTGAACGCGTGCAGCAGGCGGTGGCGTTCGGCGCCGGACATCAGGTCGATCCGGCTGATCGGCCGGTCCGGGTCGGCGGCCGCCGCGCGCAGCAGGCGGGCCCAGCGCTCGAACAGCAGCTCCACGGTGGACGCGTCGAACAGGTCGGTGGCGTACTCCACCGCGCCCACCAGGCCGTCGGTGGCGCCGTCCGGACGGAACTGCTCGGCGAGGCTGAAGGTGAGGTCGACCCGCGCGGTACCGGTGGACGCCTGGAGGTGGCCGGTCTCCAGCCCCGGCAGCGCGAACTGGCCCACGGGGGCGTTCTGGAGGGCCAGCATGACCTGGAAGAGCGGGTGGTGGGCCAGTGAGCGCACCGGGTTGGCGACCTCGACCAGGTACTCGAACGGCACGTCCTGGTGGTCGTAGGCGGCCAGCGCCTTGTGCCGGACCCGGCCGAGCAGTTCGGCGAAGCCGGGGTCGCCGCCGGTGTCGGTGCGCAGCACCAGGGTGTTGACGAAGAAGCCGACGAGGTCGTCCAGCGCCTGGTCGGTGCGGCCCGCGATGGGGCTGCCGACCGGGATGTCGGTGCCGGCGCCGAGCCGGGTCAGCAGCGCGGCGAGTCCGGCCTGGAGCACCATGAACATGCTGGCGCCGTGCCCTGCGGCCAACTCCCGCAGCGCCTGGTGCAGTTCGGGGTCCATCCGGACCACGACCCGCTCGCCGCGCTGGGAGGCCACCGGCGGCCGGGGCCGGTCGGCGGGCAGCTGCACCTGCTGCGGAATGCCCGCCAACTCCTGCTTCCAATAGGCCAGTTGCCGGGCGAAGAGACTGTCGGGGTCGTCGGTGTCGCCGAGCAGGTCGCGCTGCCACAGCGTGTAGTCGGCGTACTGCACCGGCAGCGGGGACCACTGCGGCCCCTCGCCCCGGCAGCGGGCCGCGTAGGCCGCGGCGAGGTCGGCGGACAGCGGGCCCATCGACCAGCCGTCGGCGGCGATGTGGTGCACCACGACCAGCAGCACGTGCCGGTCGGGGGCGAGCGCGAACAACTCGGCGCGGACCGGCGGCTGCTCGGCGAGCTCGAAGCCGCGCCGGGCGGTGTCCGCCAGCCGCCCGGCCAGTTCGTCCGCGCCGACCTCGGCCACCGGCAGTTCCGGGCGGGCCGGGTCGGCGCTCAGCACCACCTGGTACGGGACGCCGCCGGTCTCGCGGAAGACCGTGCGCAGGCTCTCGTGCCGGGCGACGACGTCCGCGAGCGCGGCGTGCAGTGCCGACCGGTCCAGGGCGCCGGTCAGGCTCAGCGCGAGCGGCATGTTGTAGGTGGCGCTCGGCCCGTCCATCCGGTGCAGGAACCACAGGCGGCGCTGGGCGAAGGACAGTTCCACGCGCGGCGGGCGGGGCCGGGCGGTCAGCGCGGGCCGGGCCCGGCCTGAGCCGTCCAGGCGGGCGGCCAGCCCGGCCACGGTCGGCGTCTCGAAGAGGGTGCGGACCTCCAGTTCCGCGCCGAGGGCCGCCCGGACCCGGGCGGCCAGCCGGGTCGCGAGCAGCGAGTGCCCGCCCAGGTCGAAGAAGCTGTCGTCGACGCCGACCTGCGCGAGGCCGAGCACTTCGGCGAACAGTCCGGCCAGCAGCTGTTCCTGCGGGGTGCGCGGCGCCCGCCCGGCCGCGGACCGGCCGGGGTCGGGGGCGGGCAGGGCGGCCCGGTCGAGCTTGCCGCTGGCGGTCAGCGGCAGCGCGTCCAGCGCCACGAACGCCGAGGGGACCAGGTGGTCGGGCAGCCGCTCGCGCAGCCAGTCGCGTACGTCGCCGAGCAGGGCGCCGGTGCCGCGGCTGCCGGTGGGGCGGTTGGTCAGCGCGGCGAGCGGCCGGTCGGCGGCCGCGGCCGGGCGGTAAGGCTCGATCGGGGCGCCGTGGAGCGCGCGCGGGTCGGCGAGGACCACGTCCAGGGCGTCGTCCGCGGTGGCCGACCAGGTGACGGCGACCGCGCGGCCGCAGGCGCGGCCGAGGTCGTGGAAGTCCTCCGGGTCGGGCAGGGCGTCCTCGTCCGGGGCGTGCAGCTGCTCCAGCAGCGGTGTCAGCGGCTCGTCGCCGTCCTGCACCGCCCGGGCCAGGGCCGCTTCCCGCAGGACGCGCCGGTTCGGCACCCCGGTGATCCGCAGGGTCCCGGTGGGCGGGTGTTCCAGCAGGGCGCGCAGCTCGTCGAGTCCGCCGACCTGCCGGCCCCAGGCCAGCTCGGTGCAGGGCGCGGTGGTGCAGGGCGCGGAGGTGGAGGGCGCGGCGGTGGACGGCGCGGCGGTGGACGGCGCGGCGGGCCGGGGGGCGGCCGGCGGCTTGTGGAGCGTCACCTCGTAGCGGTAGCGGGTCAGTTCGTTGTGGTGGCGGCCCCGCTTGACCTCCACGGTCACCGCGCCGATGCCCGGGTCCTGTGCACGCAGGGCGGTGAAGAAGTCCGGGTCGACCAGGAGTTCCTTCTCCACCCTGAGGGCCTGCTCCACCGCGCGGCGCACGGCCGCCCGGTCGGCGCCGGCGGCGGCCCGGCGCAGGTGGACGGCGGTGGTCAGCGGGCGCAGCAGCCGCAGGTTGCGGACGTCGCCGATGAACAGGGCGCCGCCGGGGGCGAGCAGCCGCATCAGCTGGGCGACGACGTCGGCGAGGTAGTCCGCGGACGGGAAGTACTGCACCACCGAGTTGATGACGACGGTGTCGAACTCCCCGGCGGGCAGCCCGTCGGTGTCGTGCGCGGGGCGGGTCTGGAGCACCACGCGCCCGGCCAGCTCCTCCTGCCGCGCGACCTGGGCGGCCAGCGCGTCGACGGCGGTGGCGGAGAAGTCGGTGGCCCAGTAGGTCTCGCAGTGGGGTGCGATCTGCGAGAGCAGCAGGCCGGTGCCGACGCCGATCTCCAGCACCCGGCGCGGGCGCAGCGCCAGGATGCGGGCGACGGTGGCGTCCCGCCACTCCCGCATCTGCTCGACGGGGATCGGGGCGGCGTCGTAACTGCTGTTCCAGCCGACGAAGTTGTGGCCGAAGGCCGCCTCGTCGGGGGCGATGGGCAAGGCGTCGTAGATGTGCTGCCACTCGTCCACGTGGTCGGCTTCGGTGCCGCTGTCCCGGGCCGGGTCCTGGCGCGGGACGACGTAGCCGACCAGCCGGTCGTCGCGGGCCGCGACGGCGGCCTGGGCGACGGCGGGGTGCTCGGCGAGCGCGGCTTCGACCTCGCCGGGTTCGACGCGGAAGCCGCGCACCTTCACCTGCTGGTCCGCGCGGCCGGCGTACTCCAGTTGGCCGTCGCGAAGGCGCCGCGCCAGGTCGCCGGTGCGGTACATCCGCGCGCCGGGCAGGAACGGGCAGGCGACGAAGCGGCCCGCGGTCAGGTCCGGCCGGTGCAGGTAGCCGCGGGCCAGGCCCGGCCCGGCGACGTACAGTTCCCCGGTCACGCCCGGCGGCACCGGTTGCAGCCGGTCGTCCAGGACGTAGGCTCGGGCGTTGGCGATG